>JAFEBN010000229.1 GCA_018242645.1 Planctomycetota bacterium
GGGGGGGGGGGGGGGGCGGGGGGGGGGGGGGGGGGGGGGGGGGGGGGAGCGCCGGGCCGCGCCTGCTCTACGACGACCTGGGCTGCATGCTCGATGCGGAGCGCGAGCACCCGGGCGCGGCATGCTTCGTCCAGGATTTCGAAGGCCGCGGCTGGCTCCCCGCCGCCAACGCGTGGTTCGTCATGGACGCGAAGAAGTACAGCACGCCGATGGGCTCGGGGATCGTGGCATTTGGCGCGCGGCCGCGGGAAGGGGGGATGCGGATTGGGGAGGTTGCGGAGAAGCGGGGAAGGTTTATGCGGGAGCGGTATGGGGGGAAGTGAGGGGGCAGGTTGCGACTGCCGCGGGGTTCGCAGCGACGCGATTAACTGTTAAAATAGACTTGGTTCACAGTCGAACCCAACGCCCTGCTTCGATTGACCTTGTGTTTGAAGAGGAAGCCGATTGTTCGAACAGGTTTTCAATTCCATAGACGATTCGCTCCGCACGGAAGCGGGCTGCACGACGGAGCTCGATTACACCGAGCAGACTTCGTGGCTGCTGTTTCTGAAGTATCTGGACGGGCTAGAGCAGGACAAGGCCGAAGAGGCCAAGCTCGATGGCAAGCGGTACTCGCACCTGCTGGAGCCGCAGTTTCGGTGGGAAAGTTGGGCGGCGCCCAAGGGCAAGGATGGGACGCTCGATCACAACAAGGCGCTGACCGGTGAGGACCTGATCGAGTTTGTGAACGGGAAGCTGTTCCCGTACCTGCGGAAGTTCACGCAGAAGGCCTCCGGCCCAAACACCATCGAATACAAGATCGGCGAGGTCTTTGGCGAGATCAAGAACAAGTTCACCAGCGGGTACACGCTGCGCGATGTCATCGACCGCATCGATGAACTCCGCTTCCGCTCGCAGCAGGAGAAGCACGAACTCTCGCAGCTCTACGAAGAGAAGATCAAGCGGATGGGGAACGCGGGGCGGAACGGGGGCGAGTATTACACGCCCCGGCCGCTGATTCGGGCGATGGTGAAGGTGATCGACCCGCAGATCGGCGAGACCATCTACGACCCCGCCTGCGGCAGCGCGGGCTTCTTGTGCGAAGCGCACGACTACCTGAGCAAGAAGCCCGGCCTGACGACCAAAGACATCAAGACGCTGCAGGAAAAGACCTTCTACGGCAAGGAAAAGAAGTCGCTGGCGTATGTGATCGCGATCATGAACATGATCCTGCACGGGATCGAAGCGCCGAACCTGATCCACACCAACACGCTCACCGAGAACCTGGCGGATGTGCAGGAGAAGGACCGGTACACGATCATCCTCGCCAACCCGCCCTTCGGCGGCAGCGAACGCAAGGAAGTGCAGCAGAACTTCGAGATCCGGACGAGCGAGACGGCATACCTGTTCCTGCAGCACTTCATCAAGCTCTTGAAGGCGGGCGGACGCGCGGGCGTTGTGATCAAGAACACGTTCCTCTCGAACACCGACAACGCCTCGGTGAGCCTGCGGAAACTGCTGCTCGAGAGTTGCAACCTGCACACCGTGCTCGATTGTCCGGGCGGGACGTTTCTGGGTGCGGGGGTGAAGACGGTGGTGCTGTTCTTTGAGAAGGGCGCACCGACGCGGAAGATCTGGTATTACCAACTCGACCCGGGCCGGAGCATGGGGAAGACAAATCCTCTGAACGATGACGACCTGGCGGAGTTTGTGAAACTCCAGAAGAAGCACGCCGACTCTGACAAATCGTGGACGGTGGATGTGAAGGGATTGGACGAGGCGACGTTTGATCTGTCGGTGAAGAACCCGAATGGTGGCGAAGAAGTGGTTCACCGATCGCCCGCGGTCATTCTGGACGAGATCGCGGCGCTCGATGCGGAGAGTGCGGAAGTGCTCGAGGCGATTCGGGGGTTGTTGTGAAGATCGCGTGGCCAAATAAGCCTCTGGCAGAAGTCTGCGAGTTCCAGCGCGGGCTCACGTACTCCAAGGGCGACGAGGTCGAGCGGTCGGAAAACGTTGTCCTCAGGGCGACGAACATCGACTTGGCAACCAATCTTCTTGATCTTGCGGAATTGCGCTACATCAACGACAAGGTCGTCGTTCCACCTGGCAAGAAGGTTCGGAAGGGGTCGCTCCTGATCTGTACGGCGAGCGGCAGCAAGAGCCACCTCGGCAAGATCGCTTACATCGATAGGGATTACGGCTACGCGTTCGGCGGCTTCATGGGGATGATTACGCCGTCGCCCGAGCTCTTGCCAAAGTATCTGTTTCATCTGATGACCTCGGGCGCGTACAAAGACTTCATTGACGGCCTGTCCGATGGTGCGAATATCAACAACCTGAAGCTTGACGATCTCGGAAGATTCCCCGTTCCGATTCCACCCCTCGCCGAGCAGCGGCGGATTGTCGGGATTCTGGACGAAGCGTTTGCCGCCATCGCGACCGCCAAGGCGAATGCCGAGAAGAATCTGCGGAATGCGCGGGGGGTTTTTGAGAGCCAACTGGCCGAAGTCTTTGGTCGCTCCGATGGCGAATGGTCTGACAGAAAGACACTGGAAGATTTGACAGAACCGGGCTCGCCGATCACATACGGAGTTGTCAAGCCAGGCGCTGAAGGCGATGTCGCGTTTGTGCGAGGCGGCGATGTGAGCCGTGGCAGAGTCTTGACAGAGCAACTTCGGACAATCACCAAGGAAGTGTCGGCGCAGTACAAGCGCACACTTTTGCGCGGCGGAGAGTTGCTCATCTCACTCGTAGGCCAACCGGGACAAGTGGCGGTCGCGCCGAAGGAACTCGCGGGCGCAAATATCGCGAGACAGGTCGGGCTGATCCGCCTGCGTCCTCAAGTCAACGCCGAATTTGTGCGTTTGTATCTGCAATCTTCGATCGGGCAAGGCTCGCTAGGTGCGAGGCAGCAGGGATCGGTGCAACAGGTGATCAATTTGAGTGATCTTCGAACAGTGCCGGTCCCAATTCCAAGCCCAGCCGTCCAGCTCAAGACTGTCGAAGCGCTTTCGGTCATCGCCGATCTAGGCGTCCGGCTTGAGGCGCTGTATCGGCGCAAAAGCGCGGCCTTCGATGATCTCAAGAAATCGCTTCTTCATTATGCGTTCTCAGGGCAACTGACTGGCAAGGCCATCAAAAAGCCGCTCGCGGGCGTGTAGTTGCCCCAACAACAATGCTTTGCGATTCCATCTCGTGTTGATGTTCGTGGAATTGAAACCATGCCGCCGCTCGGCCCAGAGACCGCCCAAATCTTCCGCATCACGCACGTTCGCAACGTGCCGTGGATTCTGGATTATGGGATGCACTGCCGCGCGAGCGAGTCGGCTGATCCGGACTTCATTTCAATCGGCTCATCTGAGCTCATCAGCAAACGGGCGGCCCACCCTGTACCCATCGCTCCGGGCGGCACGCTCGGGGAGTATGTCCCGTTCTACTTCACGCCGTGGTCGATCATGATGTACAACATCCGAACCGGGTACGGTGGGATCACCAAGCGGCCAAACGCCGAGATCGTGATGCTGGTTTCGTCCCTCCCCCGTCTTGCAAAACTGGGCTTGCCGTTCGTCTTCACCAACGGCCACGCCTACATGGCGGGCACCGAGTACTTCGACAATCTGGCGGAGATCAACCAGGTCGATTGGGCGCTTTTGCGCAGCAAGAACTTCAAGCGCGACCCTGAGCACCCCGAGCGGTTCGCCCGCTACCAGGCCGAAGCTCTCGTCCACAAGCATGTTCCCGTTGAGGCACTCGTTGGCATTGGTTGCTACGATGAACAAACCGCTGCTTCATTGACCAAAGAGGTAGCGAGCCGGGGGCTCACAACCCCGGTCAAGGCGATTCCTGGATGGTATTTCTGACATGATCCGCTTCACCCAAGGCAATCTCTTTGATGCGCGTGCCGAAGCAATCGTGAACACCGTGAACACGGTGGGCGTGATGGGCAAGGGCATCGCCCTGATGTTCAAGGACAAGTTCCCGGAAAACTTCAAGGCGTACGAGAAGGCCTGCAAGGCGGATGAAGTGCGGGTCGGGCGGATGTTCGTGACGCAATCGCCGAATCTGTCCGGACCGCGCTGGATTATCAACTTTCCGACCAAGAAGCACTGGCGGAACCCATCGAAGATCGAGTGGATTCAAGATGGATTGGTCGACCTGCGTCGCGTGATCCTTCAGCACGCGATCCGTTCGATCGCGATTCCACCGCTGGGCAGTGGCAATGGCGGGTTGGAGTGGGTTGAGGTCCGTCCGCTTATCGAGGCGGCGCTCGCCGATGTGCCGGACGTTGATGTGGTCGTCTATGAGCCGACGGCGAAATATCAGAACGTGGCGAAGGGCAAAGGAGTTGAGAAGCTCACGCCCGCCCGCGCCCTGATTGCCGAGATGATCCGTCGCTATGAATTGCTTGGGCTGGAATGCTCGATCCTTGAGGTGCAGAAACTTGCATGGGTTCTCACGCGCGTTCTTATGCAACAGCGGATCGCCGATCCGCTCAAACTAACTTTCATCGCCGACCGCTACGGCCCGTATGCCGAGGCGCTGCGCCACGTGCTCAACGCCCTCGATGGAAGTTTTCTTCACTGCGACAAGCGTGTGGCCGACGCCTCTCCGCTTGATGCAATCCACTTCGATTCCGAGTGGCGTGAGCGGCTTGTCAACTACTTGAACTCCTCGGATGGTGCGCCGTACGTCGAGGCGATCAATGCGACAGATTCTTTGATCGATGGCTTTCAGTCGCCGCTCGGAATGGAAGCGCTCGCAACGGTGGATTGGCTGCTAACAAGAGAGAAAGCCGATCCGACCATTGCTGGTATTCGGGCGGGGCTGGCGAAGTGGCCCGCTGGCGAGGATGCCGCGCAGCGTAAGCAACGGCTCTTTACAGATAAGCTCTTGACGGCGGCGATCGATCGCTTGCGGCAGATGTTGCCCGTTCCGGCCTGAATGCGGTCTGGGTGTTGGTGGAGTGACCGCTCGGAATGAACGAAGCCGAGACCAGAGCCGAGCACATTGACCCCGCCCTGAAGGCGGCGGGGTGGGGCGTTGCCGATGGCTCGAAGATCCTCCGTGAGTATCGGATCGCGCCCGGTCGGCTGGAAGGTGTGGGCGGTCGGCGTGCATCGTCGATCCCGGCTGATTACGTGCTGGTCTATAGGAACCGCAAACTCGCGGTTGTGGAGGCCAAGCCGTGGGATGCGCCTGTCAGCGAAGGCGTCGTCCAGGCGAAGAACTACTCGGAGAAGTTGGAAGTCCGATTTGCGTATTCGACCAATGGGCAGGGCGTGTACGCGATCGACATGAAGACGGGGAAGGAAGGGCCGCTCGAAGGCGGGTGCGTGTTCCCTTCGCCGGACGAGTTGTGGGCGCGGACGTTTGCTGCGGAGAATGCGTGGCGTGATCGGTTCGCGGCGGTTGCGTATGAGGATAAGGGCGGGAGCCATCCGGGGCGGTATTACCAGGAGATCGCGATCGAGCGTGTGCTGGAGGCGCTGGCGAACGGCAAAGACCGGATGCTGCTCACGCTTGCGACCGGCACGGGCAAGACGTTCATCGCGTTTCAGATCGCTTGGAAGCTCTTCAACAGCAGATGGAATCTTGGCGATTGGAAATCCGGCGCGGAACCGACGCGGCGTCCTCGGATTCTGTTTCTGGCGGATCGCAACATTCTCGCCGATCAGGCTTACAACGCGTTTTCCGCATTCGCGGAAGACGCGATGGTGCGGATCGCGCCGGCGGATATTCGCAAGAAGGGGAAGGTGCCCAAGAACGGCAGCATCTTTTTCACGATCTTTCAGACGTTCATGAGCGGGCCGGAGAAGATGGGCGCGGATGGCCGGATGCACCCGAGCCCGTACTTCGGTGAGTATCCGCCCGACTTCTTTGATTTCATCATCATCGATGAGTGCCACCGGGGCGGGGCGAACGACGAAAGCAACTGGCGCGACATTCTGGAGTACTTCCAGCCCGCCGTGCAGTTGGGTTTGACGGCGACGCCGAAGCGAAAGGACAACGTCGATACGTATGCGTACTTTGGCGATCCGGTCTACATCTACTCGCTGAAACAGGGCATCAACGACGGGTTTTTGACGCCGTTCAAGGTGCGGCAGATTTCGACGACGCTCGATGAGTACGTGTACACGCCGGATGACCGTGTTGTCGAGGGTGAGGTCGAGTCGGGCAAACGCTACGAAGAGAAGGATTTTAACAAGATCATCGAGATCGCGGAGCGTGAACGCTTTCGCGTGAAGATCTTCATGGAGCAGATTGATCAGCGGGAGAAGACGCTGGTGTTCTGCGCGACGCAGGAGCACGCGCTGGCGGTGCGCGACCTGATCAACCAGATGAAGACGAGTTCCGACCCGAATTACTGCCACCGCGTGACGGCGAATGACGGCGAACTGGGCGATCAGTGGTTGCGGAAGTTTCAGGACAACGAGAAGACGATTCCGACGATTCTGACGACTTCGCAAAAGCTTTCGACGGGCGTCGATGCACGCAATATCCGCAACATCGTTCTGATGAGGCCGGTGGGCTCGATCATCGAGTTCAAGCAGATCATCGGCCGCGGCACGCGGCTTTACGACGGCAAGGACTACTTCACGATCTACGACTTTGTGAAGGCGCATCACCACTTCAGCGATCCGGAATGGGATGGCGAGCCGCTGGAGCCGGAGCCGGGTGGGAAGGTAGTGGGTACGCCTGTGCCGCCGGTCGACATAAACGAGCCGCCGGAAACTGGGCCTCGTCCGCCGCGGCCGACCCGCGTGAAAGTGAAACTCGCCGACGGTAAGTCTCGCACGATCCAGAGCATGATGGTGACGACGTTCTGGCATCCGGACGGGACGCCGATGTCGGCTCAGCAGTTCCTTGAGATGCTGTTCGGCAAGCTGCCGGAGTTCTTCAAGAACGAGGCGGAGTTGCGGAAGATTTGGAGCGAGCCGGAGACGCGGGCGAAACTGCTGGCGGGGTTGGCCGAGAAGGGATTCGGCCGCGAGCAGATGGCGGAGATGCAGCGGATCATCGATGCGGAGAAGAGCGATCTTTTCGATGTGCTGGCGCATGTGGCGTATGCGCTCGCCCCGGTGACTCGGGAGGAGCGGGCGAACGGCGCGAAGGCCAAGATTGCTGCGACGTTTGACGCCAAGCAGCAGGCGTTTTTGGATTTCGTGCTGGCGCAGTATGTGAAGGTGGGCGTTGAAGAGCTGGATCAGGAGAAGTTGTCGCCGCTGCTGAAGCTCAAATACAGCGCGATTGCGGACGCGGTGAAGGAACTGGGGGATGCGGCGCAGATCGGGAAGGTGTTTCGGGGGTTCCAGCGGTTTTTGTATGAGTTGGTTGCCTGATTCGGGCGGGGCGTGTCGTGGGTGGCGGGGGAGCTTGGGGTCGAATGGCGGGGAATGGGGCAGATGCGGGGGGGGATGAAGGCTGGCTTGTAGGCGATTGCGTTTCAAGCACTTGCGTTCAGAAGCAGCCGGGCGACTTGGGGCTGAAAAAAGCGCCGCAGAAGCGGGCGAAACACCCTTGCACCTCTGTTCGGTATTTGTTAAACTGCCCCAAAACGCGGTCGCGGTGGGGGTCACCGCAGCGGTTTTTGCCCCGTTTTCACGGCGTTCGCGGCCGCCGCGTTCCTGCAAATTGCCACACATTCGGAGTTCCGTCGATGAAGACCGAAGCGGTCGATCCGGTCGGTGTCTGTCCTCAACAAGTCTCCGCCGCTCAAAGCGGCGCGGCAAGCGAACCGGTCCATTCCCCACCGCAAAACCCAACCGAAAAAAGCGTTCCCCCAGCCGCCGCATCATTCGACCTCCCCGAAGAAGTGAAGCGGGAAATCCAGTGCTTGACCAGCAACCTGCGTGCGCTCGCCGTCAACGGCTACGCCCCCAACCGCGATGAGTTTGTGCTCGCGGCCGGGGTCTCCGCTCGCCTATACGAAAAATACTTCGGTTCCTACGAGGTCTTCGTCACCGCCAGCGGCCTCAAGACGGCCACCCAGCGACGCTTCGATCAACTCTGGCGCAAAAGCGCCTCGCGACGTACGCGGCAAAGCAGGCCCTCACCACAAATGCAAGTCCCGCCGTCGCCGCTCAACTCCTGGCCTTGCCCGAGCCCGGCACCGTCGCCGTCGACATGAAACCAGCTTCGGGCCTGGTCGCCGAACCAGCCCCCAAGATCCCCGAAAAGCTGCGTCGTGCCGCGGATGCGGTGTATGGGCCGCGGATCCAGGGGTGCGGGTTGACGCACGCGCCCGTGAATGAGCAAGGGGTTGTGCTGCTCTTCGGGATGCTGGCGGAAAAGCTGGGGTTTGAGATCGAGATGGTGCGGACGGGCTATCCGGATTGCGAGGCGATGCGGAAGGGGAAAGACGGGAAGTGGCGGCGGGTGCTGATCGAGTTCGAGTTTGTCAGCAGCCGCTTTAACCATGACCCGGCGGGGTGCGACCTGATCGTGTGCTGGGAAGATGATTCGAATAAGACGCAGCTGGAAGTGCTGGAGCTGAAGAAGCACGTGGGCGCAGGTGCTTGAGGGAGCGGGAGTTGCGGGCGGAAGCGGAAAAACTCAAAGTCGCAAAGCTCCAAGCTGCAAAGCTCAAAGCAGCAAATCGGAAGAAGAGCAGCGGGCAGAGAGGGCGCGGCGGCGGTGGATGAAAACGCGGCGTCGGCCCCGGGCTCGCAAAATCTTTTTTCCAAAATTCATCGCAACCGTTGACGGTCTACGACGGTTGTAGTATCTTCCTACGACAGTGGTAGTAGAGCCGCGGCGGAGCCAGCGGCGGGGAGGGGAAGGGGCGGCGGCGGGGCCTTCCGGAGGGAGATTGCGAGCGTTTGTATGGCACGAAAGCAGATTGAACTGGGCGAGGCCGAGCTGGACGTCATGAAGACGCTCTGGGACTTTGGCCCGCAGACGGTGCGTGAGGTGCTCAACCGGCTGCATGAGCGCGGCCGGAACGTGGCGTATACGACGGTCATGACCTTCCTGACCCGCCTGGAGCAGAAGGGCGTGGTCGCGAGCGACAAGCGGGACACGGCTTATGTCTACCGACCCAAGGTTTCCCGCCAGAGCGTCACCCTCTCGCGCATCAAGGCTCTGGTGGACCAGCTCTACGACGGTGCGGCTGCGCCCATGCTGGCGCAGTTGATCGAAAACCAGACATTCACGGCGGACGAGATTTCGCAGTTGCGGCGGCTGATCGAGGACCTGGACCCCAAGAAGCCCGAGTGAGAGGTGGTCATGGAACTGCTGGCGGAGTTGATGCGGGGTTTGTGGATCGGCGGGCTGGCGGCGACGCCGCTGGTGCTGGCGATCGGCGTGATCTGCCGCGTGAAGGGACTGAGCCCTTCGACGAGGCACTTGCTGTGGTCCGCGGTGCTGGTGTCGTTTGTGACGCCCGCGGTCGGGATGATGATCTGGCGGCCGGACTGGTTCCGGACGGAGCGCATCCTGGCCGTGGCGGACGCGGCGATCACGAGCATGGGCAGCGTGGTGAGCGATCGCGCCGCTGAACCCGCGGACGTAGAGAAGAAGAAGGAAGAACTGCCGCGGTCGACGTTCGTCGGGCCGCTGCTGCTGCCGGCGATCAACTCGATGGTGATGGAGAAGCCGGAGCAGAATCGTGCGCGTCCGGTGATCGATGAGCGGACTGGTCGGGCACCCACGGTCGCGGGGGCGGTTGGAGTGTCGACGGGGGTTGGGAGTGGCGTGGACAGCTTGCCGCGGGTGACCGGGAATGAGCGGCCGGCGATGGCGCGGATCGGCTCGAGCGCGCCGGTGAGCGCTGCGTTGGAGCGGCGCGGGCAGGATGTGCGACCGGCGGAGGCGGAAGTCAAGACAAAAACGGCGGAGACGCCCAGCGCGCTGCGCCGCGTGACGGAAACGGCGACGGGTCTGCGCGATGTGGTGGTGTCGAATCCGCCGATTCCGGCGTGGCTGTGGCTGGGCGTCGCGGCATTGATCGTGGTCGTGAGCATGTGGCGCACGCTGCGGGCGCGCCAGATGCTGAGCGGCGCGGAAGAAGCCGACGTGCGCGTGCGGCACATGGTGCTGGAGGAATCGGAGCGGATCGGGTTGTCGCGCGTGCCAGGCGCGTACTTCGTGGATGCGCCGGTCTCGCCGATGATCTGGTGCGGGTTGAAGCCGCGCCTGATCCTGCCGCGCGGACTGTGGGGAGCGCTCGATGAATCTTCGCAGCGCGCAGTGCTGGTGCACGAACTGGCGCACGTGCGGCGGATGGATCACGTGATGTGCTGGGTGGACCTGGTGATCGGCGCGATCTACTGGTGGCATCCGCTCACGTGGTGGACGAGGCGGAAGCTGCATGATGAAGCCGAAGCAAGCTGCGATGCGTGGGTGATCCGCGCGTTGCCGGAAAATCGCCGCGCGTACGCGACGGCGCTGCTTGCAACAAAATCATTTGTGAGCATGAAGGGGCGGGTGTCCGGTCCGTGGGGAGTCGGTGGTGGTGGGGGTGGTGGGGGAGGTGGGGGGAGGTCGATCGCGGGAGGAGTCGGCGTGTTGTCTGGTTCGGCACAGAAGATGGCAAGGAGAATTACGATGGTGATGACGCAGAAAACGGCTCCGAAGATGTCGATGGTGAGCGGGTGCGTGGCGCTCGCAGTGCTCGGCTTGGGCACGTTTGTGATGCCCGGGCTGGCCTGTCCTCCCGAGGAAGGCGGCAAGGCCGTCAAGGTCGAAACGCCCAACGTCGTGGTGGTGACGCCGGGTTCGCCGACCAAGGCGAAGGCGTCGAAGAACAAGAGCGCGCAAAGCGGTTCGATGTTCTTCGGCGAAGCGCCGGCGCTGGAAGCCATGAAGTCGAAGAAGGCTGTCGGCGGCCAGGGCTTTGCGATGCCGCCGATGCCGCCTGCCGCGGCGATGGCGCCCATGGCTCCGATGGGACCGATGGGTCAGAACGGCGTGATGGTCCTGCGGGCGCCGAAAGCTTCGGGCGGCGAGTGCGGCCCCTCGCGGAACAAGTCGCTCGCCGCGGCGACGGACCTGAAGGCGGGGAAGATCGCCAAGGTGTACGTGCTGCCGCCGGGCAAGTCGCAGGCATTCTGGCAGCTCATGAGCCGCAGCGACGTGCCGGTGTTTGTTGAAAATCGCGGCAATGCGATCGTGGTGTACGCGACGGAAGCGCAGCACCCGACGATCGAGGGCTTCATCAAGATCATCAGCCCGGGCGCGACCAACCAGGCCGCGCCGCGATCGGGCGGCGGCGCCCAGGGCCGCGGCGCCGCGCGGTCGCCCGATGCCCGCGCAGCACAGGCCGCGGAGCTCCGTTCCTATCAGCAGGCTCTGCGTGAGATGGAGCGCGGCCGTGCGCAGCTCGAGCGCGAGGCCGATCGGATGCGCCAGCAGGCCGAGCGCACGCGCGAGCAGCAGCAGCGGATCGAAGAGGCCGCGGAACGCCTGCAGGATCAGGCCGCCGAACTGGAAGAAGAAAGCGCCCGCAAGTCGGTCGAAGAAGCGGCGGAGAAGATGCGTGCCAAGGCCGAGGCGATCGGCAATCACTCGGACGAGGTGGAGCACCAGGCCGACGAACTCGAACACAAGATGGACGAGCTCGAAGCCAAGGCCGACGAACTCGAGGCCCGGATCGACCAGGCCGAGGCCGCCCTGGAAGCGGATGACGAGCTCGCCGAACTGGATGAAGAATCGGCCGACATGATCCCCGAAATGATGGTGATCGAGGGCGACGACATGGACGCGCCCATCGACACCGACGTGCTGGATGACGAGGCCGACGAGGACGACGCCGGCACCCCCGCCCCAAGCCCCTTCCCCGTTCCTTCCACCCCCACCCCTCCCCCGGCAGTGATTCCCGCTCCGGCCATGCCCGCCGCGCCTTCCGCACCCGCGGGCGCGACCCCGTCGGCTGATCCGGTGACGGCGCCGGCGGTGCCAGTGCCGGCAAAGGCTCCCTCGACAGTTACGCCGTCGATTGCTTCGACGCGTCACGCCTGAAGACCTCCTTCGCGATCCTCACGCCTTGCCTAGCGGCCCGGTGTGGGGTTGTCCGGAACACGAGAAGAGTGTGGAAGCAAGCGGGGCCTGGCTCGCCGGGCTGTTGCTGCGCGGAGATGGTCATGCGAAAGACTGTGTGGCTTGCGGGCGTGCTGCTGGGTGCGGCTTCGTGCCTGGGCGCGGATGAGAAGGCGTACCGGGCGGGGATCGGCCTGGCGAACAGGGGCGCCAACGAGGCGGCGATCGTTGAGTTGCAGAAGTACCTGGGCTCGGATACGCCCGGCGCCAATGTGGCGACGGCGCAGTACACGCTTGGTGTGTGCTTGGCGCGGGTTGGGAAGTATGCGGATGCGGGCAGGGCGCTCGATCGCGTGGTGGAACTGCCGGACTTTGCATTTCGATCGGATGCGCGGCTGCTTCGGGCGCAGTGCGCTTCGGCGATGGGGCAGGACGCGGAAGCGGCGGCGATGCTTCGCAAGCTGCTGAAAGAGGCGCCGAGTTTCGAGCGGCTGGATCAGGCGGCGCTGCTCTATGCGGAATCGCAGTATCGCGCGGGCAAGTACGCGGCGGCGCGGAATGCGACGCAGGACTTTGCGACTCGCTGGCCGGCGAGTGAGCTGAAAGATCGCGCGGAGTACATCGGCGCGCTGGCGCAGCTGGGGGGCGGTGATGCGGCGGGCGCTGAAGCGCGGTTGACGGAGCTCGCGAAGCGGAGCGGGGATGGGCCGCTGGCGGGAGGGGTTTCGCTGGCGCTCGCGCAGTGCGCGGAGGCGCGGGGTGATGCGGTGTCGGCGCGAGCGGCCTTTGAGCGCGCGGGGTCGGTGGGTGATGCGACGGTCAAGCTGGAGGCGGGTTTGGGCGCGGCGCGGACTGCGCGGAACGCGGGGGATGTCGCTTCGGCGCAGGCGGCGCTGGCGAAACTTGATGGCGGCGCGTGGACGCCGGAGCAGCGGACCCTAATCGACCTGGAGCGGGGCGCGCTGATGCTGCGCGAGGGGAAGGTCGCGGAAGCGGTGGGCGTGTTTGAGAAGATCGGGCGCGAGGGGCCGGCGAATACGCGCGCGCTTGCGGGGTACTGGAAGGCGAAGGCGGATCTGCAGGCGGGCAACGCGAAGGCGGCGGCGAAGGCGCTTGAAATTTTGAGCGGGGAAGCGGGTGCGCAGGCGCTGTTGCCGGAGATTCTGTTTGATCGCGCGGTGGCGCTGTCGCAAGCGGGCGATGACAGCGGGGCGCTGGCGCTGTGGAAAGAGTGGGGCGGGAAGTTTGGGGGGAACCGGCTTGCGCCTGCCGCGGCGTTGGCGGAGGCGGGGTGCCTGTACCGGCTGGGGAAGTATGACGAGTGCGGGGCGCTCTGCGAGGGGCTGATCGAGAAGGGCGGGGCGCGGCGCGGGGAAGCGCTGCTGCTGCTGGCGGAGAGCCGTTTCTTCCAGGAGCGGTACGCGGAAGCGCTGGCGGGCTATTCGGCGATCGCGGGAGCGGGGGAGAATGGAGCGCGGCGAGCAGAAGTGCGGCGCGGGCTGTGCCTGCTCAAGCTGCAGCGAGGGGATGAGGCTGCTTCGGCTTTGCAGAAGGCGCTGGAATCATCGCAAGGCGAACTCGAGCCGGCGCTTCAGGCGGCGGCGTTGTCGGCGCTGGGAGAGATGGCGTTTGCGAAGGAAGACTGGGCGAGCGCTGAGAAGTGGTTTGCGCGCGCGGGTTCGGTGTCGGGGAGCGGGCTGGCGCCGGATGCGCAGGTGCGGCTGGGCGTGGCCATGGCGAAGCAGGGGCGCGGCAACGAGGCGCTGGTTGTGCTGGAGAAAGCGGCGACTGGCGCGAGCGGCACGCCGATGGCGAACTTTGCTTCGTTTGAATACGCGAAGGTGTTGAGCGCCAGCGGACGCGGTGCGGAAGCGATAAAGTTGCTGGAGCAAGTCGCGCGGTCGGAGAAGGGATCGGCGTTGGGAACGGCGGCGGTCCGGCAGCTCGCCTCGGTCGCGTCGGAGACGGGCGACGCCAAGAAAGCGGCGGAGTTGTTGACGACCTTGCCCGCGGGTGAAGCGGGACAGGGGTTGCTGCTGGAGCAGGCGGGGGCGTGGCTTGCCGCGGGGGAATATGCGAAAGCGGCGGAGGCGTGCGAGACGTTTCTGTCGAGCAAGCCCAAGGGGAAGCCGGCGGCGACGGCGCGGGCGCGTCATGCGATCGCGATGAACCGGCTGGGCAAGCACGAGGATGCGATCCGGGAGCTCAAGGCGCTCGAACCGAAGATGGCGCTGCTGGACGCTGATGTCGCGTGCGGCGCGGTGTACGAGTGGGCGCTGGCGCTGCGATCGCTTGATCGAAAGGATGAAGCGGCGGAGGCGTATCAGCGGGTGCTGGACGGACCGGGGTTGACGCCGGTGATCGAGGCGTATGCCGCGCTGGACTTGTGCCAGATCAGGCTTTCTGGCGGCAAGTCGGAGGGGACAGCGGGACTGCTGGATCGGACCAAGGCGGCGACGGACAAGTTGAGTGCTTCGCAGGCGGAGCCGGTGCGGGAGCGCGAGTTGTATCTGCGCGGGCTGGTGCTTCTGGCTGATGGGAAGGCGTCGGATGCCGCGGCGGCGCTGGCGTTGTTCCTGAAGCAGTGGCCGGAGAGCGCGATCGCGCCGTCGGTGCGGTTGTCTCTGGCGGACGCGTATGCGAAGAGCGGCCGGTTGAAGGAAGCCTCGGATGCGTTGGCGCAGGCGGCGTCGGACCCGAAGGCGGGCGCGGAGAAGGCGGTCGTGCTGCTGAAACTGGGCGAGTCGGCGGCGGCATCGGGCCAGTGGGAGCAGAGCGAGAAGGCGTACGGCCAGTACCTGGAGACGAACGGGCAGGATGCGCTGTGGTTCAAGGCGCGGTTCGGTCAGGGATGGGCGATGGAGAACCAGGGCCGGCACGCCGAAGCGATCAGGGCGTATGCGGACGTGGTGGAACGGCACGAGGGGCCGACGGCGGCGCGGGCGCAGTTCCAGATCGGCGAGTGCCTGTATGCCCAGAAGAAGCTGGGCGAGGCGGTCGCGGAATTTCTGAAGGTGGACGTGCTGTACGCGTATCCGGAGTGGAGCGCTGCGGCGTTGTACGAGGCGGGGCGGTGTCTGCGCGAGCAGGGGAAGGGCGCGGAGGCGTCGAGGCAGTTTGCGGATGTGGTGAAGCGGTTCCCGGAGACGCGCTGGGCGGCGCTGGCGAAAGAGATGCAGACCGCTTCGGCGGAAACCGCGGGCGGCGTGCCCGGCGGGCGCTGAAGTCGGAAAGGAGCAACAGAGCATGTGGTCGTTATTCACGTTGATGCAGAGCGAGGCGGCGCCGTCGGGATCGATCGTTTCGACGGTGCTCGACATGGTGCTCAAGGGCGGCTGGTCGATGGTGCCCTTGGGCGTGTGCTCGCTGGTGGCGGTCACGCTGATTGTGGAGCGTTCGATCCTGACGCGAGCGGGGCGGATCGCGCCGGCCGGGCTGGTCGAGACGCTGAAAGGGCTGAAGCGTCATCCGCGGCAGGCGCTGGCGGCGTGCCAGAAGGATGCGAGTCCGCTGGCGCGCGTGCTTGAAGCGACGATCAAGGCGCGGCACGAGACGCGGGATGTGCAGGACAAACTGGCGCTCGAGGCGGGCGAGCGCGAGGTGCTGAAGTTGAAGCAGCGGATGAGGCTGCTGTCGGTGCTGCCGCAGGTCGCGACGATGCTGGGGCTGCTGGGCACGGTGGTGGGGATGATCCGGACGTTCACGGTGATTGCGGCGTCGGGCGAGGCGCTGGGCAAGACGGAGCGTCTGGCGCAGGGGATTTACGAGGCGTGGACGGCGACGGCGGCGGGCCTGGTTATCGCCATTCCGACGCTGATCGCGTATCACCTGATCCTGGCGCGGATTGATCGCGCGGCGTCGCAGCTGGATGCGGGCGTGCGGGCGTGGCGGGAGAGCGAAGAGCCCGAAGCGCTGGTGGAGCCGGCGGCGAGCGTGGACGGCGAACTGGCTCTGGCGAAGGGGTAAGACATGGTGATTCGCAACGCGGAGAGCGGTTCGGACGTGCACATCGACTTTGTGCCGATGGTGGACGTGCTGTTCAACCTGCTGATTTTCTTCCTGATCGCGACGAGCATGGTGCAGGCGGAGCGGGAGATGCGTGTTGCGCTGCCGCAGGCGGCATCATCGGGACCGATCACGGCGTCGCTGCGGGACCTTGTGATCACGGTGAACGCGGAGGGGCGTGCGTTTGTCGGCGGCAAGCCGGTGGACGATGCGGCGCTTGCGGAAATGATCCGGGGCGCGCTGCGGAGTAACCCGAACCAGAAGGTGAGCGTGCGCGGCGATCGCAACGCTGCGTACGCGAGCGTGGCGCGGGTGCTCGACGTGTGCAAGGGCGCGGGCGCGCAGCAGCCGTATCTCGAGACGATTCCGATCAGGTGATCGCCGGAAGGAAGCGGACGATGAAGGCGTGGTTGACATCGAAGACGGTGTGGCTTGGCGCGCTGGGCGGAGCGGCGGCGCTGGCCACGATCTGGTGGGCGACGGCGCCGGAAAAGCGCTGGACCAACGGAGCGGAGATCCGCGCGAGCGTGCGCGGGGCGCCGGTGCGGCAGATTCTGTGGCAGCCGGCGACACCGGCGCAGCAGGGGAGCGGAGAAGAGGACCGGTACGAACCGAAGATCAGCGCGGACGGTTCGACGATGGTGTTCGTGCGCCGGCGGGCGGGCGCGAACGCCGATTTGTTCGAGAGCCGATGGAACGCGGGGGCGTGGGGCGAACCTCGGGCGATCGAAGCGATCAATACGGAGCAGGATGAACTGGGGCCGGAGCTGTCGAGCGACGGAAAGTCGCTGTACTTTTATTCGGATCGCCCCGGCGGCGTGGGCGGGTACGACCTGTGGGTGTCGCGGCAGAAGGATGGCGCGTGGCAAGCGCCGGCAAACTGCGGCAGGCCGATCAACACCGAAGCGAACGAGTACGGGCCGGCGCTTGCACCGGATGGGAAGACGCTGTTCTTTGCCTCGAACCGGGCGCGGCCGGGCGAGAAGGCGCGGGAGAACGACGCGTGGCCCGCGACGATGCGGGAGCGCCGGGAGCGGCACGATTACGACTTGTACCGGGCGCGGGTGGAAGAACCGGCGGACGTGGTCGCGCTGGTGGAACTGAACACGGAGGCGGATGAAGGGGCGCCGGCGATGAGTCCGGCGGCGGACTTCCTGTACTTTGCATCGGATCGAGCCGGCGGGCTTGGCGGGTTTGACGTGTATCGCGCACGGGCGCGGGGTGACTTGTATGGCGCGATCGAGAACCTGGGCGGGGCGGTCAACTCCAACGACAACGATCTGGACCCCGGTCTGAGCGCGGACGGTTTTCGGCTGTATTTCAGCTCTGATCGGGCGGCGCAGGCGGACGGGTCAAAGCGCTATTCGCTTTGGAGCACGGCGTCGCGCGAGGTGTATGTCGAAGCGGATGAGTCGAACAGGCTGGCGGCGCTGTGGAACGCGCTGGTGGTGCTGTCGCCGTGGATCGGGGCGCTGCTTGCGGCGCTCGCGGCTTTGGCGCTGGCGGGGTGGATGCTTCGGAGCGAACTCTGGCGGCGGCGGCTGGCGCGGCTGAGTTTGCTCGCGCAGTGCGTGCTGATCTCGCTGCTGGTGCACGCGATGATCACGGCGGGCCTGGCGGTCTGGAAGGTGGGAGCGGGCCTGGCGGATGTGATGCGTTCGGGCGGCGGCACGCGGGTGGTGCTGGCATCGGCGGGCGGCGCGGGTGATGTGGCGAGCCAGTTTGTGGTGAGCGGGGGAGAAACAGAATCGCCCGGACCGGTGCTGGAGGTCGTGAAGGCGGATGTGGCGTCGGCGGTTTCGCCCGGGGCGGGGATTGAACTGCCACCGATGGTGCAGATGGCCGGCGAGAAGATGGACGTTCGGAGCGAGGCGGCACCGGATGCGGCGCGCTCGAATCTACCGGTTGCTGCGGAGTCGGCTGTTGTGGCCGCGATGCCGCAGGCGAAGCAAGCGGAGCGCGTGGCGGAGCGGGAAGCCGGCGAAGTGGCGCGTGATCCTGGGGCTGCGCCCCAGCAGGCTCCGCTTGCGGGAGGGCTGCGTGCTTCGGACGGCGCGGATGTGCGGCTTCCGGGGATGGAGCGTCGCGCGGAGCCGCTGAGCGTGAACACGTCTGTTGAATCTGGAGGGGCGAGTTCGCCGGCGGCGCCGAGTGGGAGCGGCGTGGCAGGATTGACTTCGCAGACGGAGGTTGGAGCGGCCCTGCCGCGGAATGCCGGGGAGAAGATCGGCGGTGCGGAAGCGTCGGTTGGTGAAGCGGGGGGAGCGACGAACCAGGTGGCGGCACCGGTTTCAGCGGGCGGCGTGCGTGGTGGAGAAGGGCCGGCGCTTCCGGTGTTGGGGAATGCGACCAAGATCGGCGTGGACGTGAAACCGGCGGAGGTGGGTTCGAACGGCGGAGCGGCGACGCTGGTGAAGTCGGATGCTTCGGGGGCGGTCGCGGGAGGCGAGCGTGCCGCGCTTCCGGCGAGCGTGGCGGGTGCGGCCAAGAAGGAAGAGGCGAGTGTTGGGACGGGCACGATTGCCGGGGGCGGTGCTGCGGCGCCGGTTTCTGCGAGTGGGGTACGGGGCGGCGAAGGCCCGGCGCTGCCGATGATGGGGGGCGCGACGAAGATCGGTGTTGAAGCGAAGCAAGCGGACGTCGCATCTGCGGGCGGGAGCGCGGGCCGATTGGTTGCGGCGAGTGAAACAAGTCAGGCGGGTGGGAGCGCGGCTCTGCCTGCGAGTGTGGCGGGCGTTTCTAAAAAGGATGAAGCACGTGTGGGCGGGGGCTCGATTGCCGGGGGCGGGGCGGCAGCGCCGGTTGCCGCGGGCGTGCGGGGGGAGTCCGGGACGTTGGTGTTGCCGGGCGGGGCCGGTCCTGAACGGCTCTCGCTGGGCGCGGCGAAGGGCGCTGAGATGACGGGGCCGATGGTGGCATCGGGGTCGAGGCCGTTTGTGTCGGGGTCGGTGGGCGAATCGCGGCTGCCGGCGCAGATTCCGGAGCCGGTCAACCCGGTCGAGACGTTTGATCAACGAGCGCCCGAAGCGCGGGGCGAGATGCTGGCGCGGATGGGCGGCTCGGCGGAGACGGAAAAGGCGGTGGGACGTGCGCTGGAGTGGTTTGCCAAGCATCAGCAGGCGGACGGGCGCTGGTCGGCGAAGCACTTTGACGATGGCTGCGGCAGGTGCGGCACGCCCGCCGAGATCGACGCGGACGCGGCGATGACGGGGATCGTGCTGCTCTGCTACCTCGGCGCGGGGCACACGCACATGTCGGATGGGCCGTATCGCGATGCGATCACCAAGGCGCTGACGTGGGTGATTCGGCGGCAGGGCGCGGATGGGGACTTGCGCCGGGGCGAAACGATGTACGGGCAGACGCTTTGTGCCGTGGCGATGTGCGAGGCGCTGTCGATGACGAAGGACCCGAACCTGGCGGCGCCCGCACGCAAGGCGGCGCAGTTCGTGGTGCGGAGCGCGATGTCGGGGCGGGCGGGGCGGTCCGAGGACACGTCGGTGCTGGGGTGGCTGGTGATGACGGTAGAGAGCGCGCGGCGGGCGGGGATTGCGATGCCGCCGGATGTGTTCGCGGAGGCGAGCCGCTGGCTGGAGAGCGTGAGCAGCGGCAACGCGCGGGGTCGGTACGCCACCTCGGCGGGTGGATCGGCGGACGCATCGATGACGGCGGAAGCGATGTTTGTGCAGCAGATCCTGGGGCATCGGCGCGACGAGGCGCGGATGAAGGAATCGGCGGAATTCGTGCTGGCGGCGACGCCGAAATGGGACGGGGCGGCGCCGACGTATCACTGGTATTACGCGACGCTGGCGCTGTTTGAGCAGCAGGGCGACGCGTGGAAACAGTGGAACGAGCGGCTGTCACCGGTGCTGGTGGAGCATCAGCGCACGGACGGGGCGGCGGCGGGAAGCTGGGATCCGCAGGACGAGTGGTCGCGGCTGGGTGGGCGGATCTACCAGACGGCGGTTTGCACGCTGAGCCTCGAGGTGTACTACCGGTACAAGCCTCGGTGAATCAGGGGCGCCAGCGGGCGAGGCGCAGGCTGTTGAGTACAACCGAGATGCTGCTGAGCGCCATGGCGGCGCTGGCGATCATGGGCGAGAGCAGCCAGCCGGTGAACGGATAGAGCGCGCCGGCGGCGATGGGGAGCGCGACGACGTTGTATGCGAATGCCCAGAAGATGTTCTGCCGGATCGTGCGGACGGTTGCGCGGGAGAGGGCGATCGCATCGGCCACGGCGCGGAGATCGGGACGCAGCAGCATGATGGAGGCGGACTCCATGGCGATGTCGGTGCCGGAACCCAGGGCGATCCCGACATCGGCGCGGGCCAGAGCGGGCGCGTCGTTGATGCCGTCGCCGACCATGGCGACGACCTGACCGGACTGCTGAAGGCGCGCGACGGCGGCGGCCTTGTCGGCGGGGAGGACCTCGGCGATCACCTCGTCGATCCGGGCCTGGTGGGCGATGTGCTCGGCGGCAGCCTTGTTGTCGCCGGTGAGCATGAGCACGCGAAGACCCTGAGACTTGAGTGCCGCGACGGCCTGCGCGGATTCGGGACGGAGGGTGTCGGCGACGGCGAGTGTGCCCGCGAAGCGCTGGTCGATGGCGACGGCGAGAAGCGTGTTTGCGTCTTCGCCGGAGGCGGGGGGCGCGAAGACGATGTTGTGCTGCTCAAGAAGTGCGGGCTTGCCGATCAGGATGTCGTGCTTGTCCACGGTGGCGGCAACGCCGAGGCCGCTGAGCGCGCGGAAGGTGGTGGGTGTTGCGAGTGGCAGCCCGCGCTGGCGGGCGGCATCGACGATCGCGCTCGCGATGGGGTGTTCGCTGTGTTGTTCGGCGGAGGCGGCGAGGCGGAGGAGTTCTTCGGGCGGGAGCGAGGCGGGGTTGATGTGGGTGAGGACGGGTTTGCCTTGCGTGAGCGTGCCGGTTTTGTCGAGGACGACGGTGTGGACTGCCGCGGCACGTTCGAGGGCTTGTCCGTCGCGGAGGAGGATGCCGCGCTCCGCGCCGCGGCCGGTGCCGGCCATGATCGCGGTGGGGGTGGCGAGCCCCAGGGCGCAGGGGCAGGCGATGACGAGCACGGAGACAGCGGCAACGAGCGCGTGGGCGAGGCCGTCGGCGGGGAAGAGCAGCAGCCAGGTGAAGAAGGTGATGAGGGCGACGAGCAGGACGATGGGCACGAAGATGCCGCTGACGCGATCGGCGAGCCGAGCGAGCGGGGCCTTGGACCCCTGGGCTTCGCGGACGAGTCGGACGATCTGCTGGAGGGAGGTATCGGCTCCGACTTTGGCGGCACGGATGGTGAGAGCGCCGGAGATATTGACGGTGCCGGCGAAGACGGTGCTCTCGGGCGATTTATCGACGGGGAGGCTTTCGCCGGTGAGCATGGACTCGTTGACGGATGAGTGGCCTTTGAGGACGGCGGCGTCGACGGGGATGCGTTCGCCGGGGCGGACGAGCAGGTGATCGCCGGGCTTGACGCGCGCGATGGGAACGGTGGACTCGCGATCGTCGATGAGGAGTTGCGCGGTTTGGGGCTGCAGGTTCATGAGGCCCTGGATCGCGTCGGAGGTGCGCCGGGTGGCGCGGGCCTCGAGCCAGCGACCGAGCAGGACGAGGACGATGACAACTGCCGCGGCTTCGAAGTAGACGGCGGGGCGACCGTGATGCGATGCGGGGAGCAGGCCGGGCGCGATGGTGGCGAGCGCGGAGTAGAGGTAGGCGGCGCCGGTGCCGAGTGCCACGAGCGTGTCCATGTTGGCGCTGAAGTGGCGAAGGCCCTTCCACGCGGAGCGGAAGAAGGGAGCGCCGCTGTAGAGCAGGACGGGCGTGGTGAGGATGAGCTGGAGCCAGTCGCTCCAGGGTGCGTTGAGCGCTTCGATCGCGCCGTGGGACATCGCGATGAGGAAGACGGGGAGCGCGAGCGCGGCGCCGATGAGGACGCGGCGGAGCAGGTCGGCATCGGCAGGCGGGGCGTGATGATGCGCTTCGGCCTGGGGCTCGGCGACGTCGTAGCCGATGTCGCGGACGCGTGTGGAGAGCGTTTTTGCGGAGGTTTCGCGGGGAGCGAAGGAGACGGTGGCGATCTTGGTGGCGAAGTTGACGTTGGCGGAGGCGACGCCGGGTGCGCGCTTGAGTTCCTTTTCGATGCGGGCGGCGCAGGCGGCGCACGACATGCCTTCGATGGGGAGTTCGCAGCGATCGAGAACTGGAGAGGCGCTACTCACGGTGTTTTTGTTGGATGCCGGCGGGGTTGAAAGGGTACCTGCGGGCCTAAAGGGCGGATGAATCTCTGGTCATGTGCGAGCGGCGGAAGTGGGGTACGCTGGTAGCATCGTTCGGGAGTGGATTCGCATGCGTCAGCCTATTCGAGTGCTGTGCGTCGACGACAACGCGGACATCGCCGATGTGCTGGGGCGGTTGATCCGCGCAGAGTCGGACCTGGAGCTGGTGGGGCTTCTCGAGCGCGCGGACGAACTGGAGGACACGGTCGCGAAGTTGCGTCCGGATGTGGTGGTGCTCGATCTCGGGCTGGAAGGACGACCGGCGCTTGATGCGATGATGGACCTGGCGGATGCGGCGCCGACGTGCCGCGTGCTGGTGTTCAGCGGGCGGGACGGGCCTCAGGAGCGCGAGCAGGTGCGGCAATCGGGTGGATGGGGGCTGGTGCCGAAGAGCGCATCGCCGGATGCGATCGTGCAGGCGATCCGGCGGGTGGCGGACGGCGAGACGGTGTATTGAAAGGAACGACGTGAGCGATCTGGAAGCGGGCATCGACGCGTTTCTGGCGGGCGAGCCGTTTGCGGTGGTGGGCGCCTCGAGCAATCGCGCGAAGTATGGGAACAAGGTGCTGCGCTGTTACCTGCAGCACGGGCGGGCGGCGCATCCGGTGCATCCGTTTGAGACGGAGGTGGAGGGGCGGAAGGCGTGGAAGTCGCTGAGCGCGTTGCAGGAGGGGCTGGGCAAGCCGGTGCATGCGATCTCGATCATCACGCCGCCGCCGGTGACGGAGCGGATCATCGAGGAGGCGGGGAAGCTGGGCATCCGGCACGTGTGGATGCAGCCGGGGGCGGAGAGCGGCGCGGCGATCGCGCGAGCGGAAGAACTGGGGATGAACGTGATCGCGGGGGGCGCGTGCGTGCTGGTAGTGCTGGGGTATCGCGAGCACGCGCCGGTGCCGCCGGCGTGACGGGCTTACTTGTTTGTCGTGGGGGCGGGAGTGGGGGTGGGGGTGGGAGCGGAGTCGGCGAGGCCGATGAACGTGGCTTTGGCGGGGGCCTTGAGCACGTGCGAGGTGGGGACGTTGAGCGTGAAGCGTTCGCCGATGACCCAGCCGAAGACGCGGGTGAGCGCGTCGGCGCGATCGGACTCGGCGCAGACCTGGCCTTGGCGCTCGAAACGGGCGATGGCCTCGGCGAGCGGCTCGCCGGCGCTGATATCCGCGGCTTCGAGGCTGGCGCGGGCGCGCTTGGCGGACCAGATGGCGGTGTGGCCCTTGTCCAGGCGGTCGTCGGCCCAGCGCGCGGCGAGTTGATCGACATCGTGGTTGCCGGTCCAGGCGACGACCCAGCCGACATCGTGCGGGCTGCCGAAATCATCGAGCCAGCGGTAATCGGTGGCGTCGCCGAGGATCGCTTCGAGACCTTCGGAGGCGGCGATGTCGATGCTCTCCTGGCTGCTGTCGACGATGCGGGTGGGGATGCCGTGCTGGGTGAGCCGCTGTGCAAGCGCCATGCTGAGGGGATGGGCGCCGATGAGCATGACGGTGCCGCCTTCGCCGGCTTTCACGCGGAAGATCCAGGCGAGGACGGGAGAGACGACGCTGGCGAGGGTGACGGTGCCGGCGATGACGACGAACATGATGAGGTCGAGGCGTTCGACGTCGCCGAGGATTTTCTGGAGGGTGTCTGGGGCGAGCTTGGTGGTGGGCTTTTGCAGGGCGATGGTGATTTCGTCGGCGGCGACGGCGATGACGGAGAGGGCGACGATGCCGCGGGGCGCGAAGGTGGAGGCGAAGAGGCGTTCGCCGATTTCCAGGCGCGAGCGGAAGGAGGAGAAGAGGACGGCGACGGGGCGGACCAGGAAGATGAGGGCGAGGATGAACTGGGCTTCGACCCAGGTGACGCCCTTGAGGCGGGAGACATCGAAGCGGGAGGCGAGGAGGATGAAGAGGGTGCCGACGAGCATGACGGCGAGGAGTTCTTTGAAGGCGCGGAGCTCGGTCGCGCCGGTGATGCGGGCGCGGGCCATGATGATGCCGCAGACGGTGACGGCGGCGAGGCCGCCTTCGGGAGTGACCGCTTCGCCGATGCCGACGCAGGTCATGCAGATGCCGACAGCGGTGAGGTTGACGAGCTGGGGTTCGGGCTTGGCGGTGCGGCTGATGGCGTTCATCAGGAAGCGGCCGACGAAGCCCATGATGGTGCCGATGACGGCGCCGATGAGCAGCGGGCGGGAGAAGATCCAGGCACCGTGTCCGGCGAGATCGGCCTCGGCGCCTTGGAGGAAGTAGAGGCGGATGACGCTGAGCGTGGCGATGGTGACGACGACGCCGATGGGATCGGCCAGGACGGCTTCGGCGGCGAGCACGGCGTGGAGGCGCGGGGTGACGCGGAGGTAGCGGAGAATGGGCTGGACGACGGTGGGGCCGGTGACGATGAGCGAAGCGCCGAGCAGGATGGCGATGGGGATCGAGAGGCCGAGGATGTAATGGGCGGCGATGGATGAGCCGGCCCAGGTGAGCAGGGCGCCGAAGGAGAGCAGCCCCCAGACGGCGCGGGGGGCGCGTGCGAGTTCATCGCGATTGAGGTGGAGGGCGCCCTCGAAGATGAGCAGGCCGATGGCGACGGTGATGAAGCCTTTGAGAGCGTGGCCGAGCGAGTTGCCGTCGACGAGGTGAAGGCCGGAGGTGCCGAGGGCGACGCCGCAGAAGAGGAGGGGGAGGAGCGCCGGGACGCGGAGCTTTCGGCAGAAGACGCTGACGATGGCGCTGACACCCAGGGCGAGTGCGATGGACTGAGCGGAGGATTCGGACATGGGGGGATCCGGAATAGGCGGGGGAGAGGGGACAAGGTAGCGGAATTTGGGCAGGGAATGTGGGCTGGGGGAAGCGAGGAGCGTGGCGTTGGCCCGTGACGGGGTTTCGAGGGCTGATTTCGTAGCCTCGGGCGTGAGCAGAATGCAAAGCGTTGATGAGGCCAACGGGCTGACCAGTCGCAGGTTCTTTGTGTGTCTCGGATAAGGCGTAAAGGGTTGCCGCGAACTTCACGACGAGTTTCCACGGGTCTGTTGGGGATCGCCTTGTGCGTCCTGGCGTTCGATACGTTGTCTTGTGTCGTATCGATCCGGTACGTGAGCCCGAGGGTTGACGTTGGAGTCCGCGCGGGATTGGTTACGGCGGCGTTCCACTCAGAATTTCAGCGATCGGACCTTGAGCCGGGCGATCCTTTTGAATTGGTCAAGAAAATGGACAATTGCAGGAAGAACGCCCTTAAAGACGGAGGTATCCCTGAATATGTTCCTAAGTCATTTGGCTTGTAAGGCTTGCCATGCGATAGGCAGGATAATGTGCGGCGTCGCGATTGTATTGTCTATGGGTTGTGCCGCTAAGCATCATTCTGCATTGGTTGGCACAGTCGTGTTCCTCCCGACAGTCACACTCAAGAATTTCCGTCAGGATTCGTCGGCACTTTGGGTTTCGCCAAACTTGACGCCTCCAGAAGTTGCCAACGATCATCGCTCTCTCAAGTATCAGATTGAATCGCTCGATTGTTTTGCCTTTGTAACCGATCCGCACGGATCCGATTTGAATAGAAATCGTGCGCAACAGATACTAAACAGCATGCTTGGCGGCCCCGAAGAGTTCCCTTCGGACGATGTTCAATTTCGTATTCCGACATCGCAAAGTGGTGGCCGTGTAGGCATTCGGCCAGATATGACTTCGTTTGTTGTTCGAAGTGAGGTGGTATCCAATGCAATTTCGATTGTCTTGTGGAACCCTCAGAGTGAGAAGTCTGTCAGCATGACTGTAGTTCCGCTTGGCCGGCTGTCTGATCTGCAGCTTGATGAAATTGTGCAATTATTTTCAATTGGGGATTCCAGTGTGAATTAGTTTGGTTTGAGTCTTCGCGTAGGTAGTAGAGCCTATCCGTAAACCTGTTTCAAGAGGATGATCGAGCATCCGAGGTGCAGGAAGCCTTGGAAGAGCATCGCGGACTTTTCGTACCGGATGCATAGGCGGCGGAAGTTCTGGAACCGGCTGGTGGTCCGTTCCACCGTCCACCGGCCCGCCTTGTGCTGGAACAAAAGGATCTCGAAACCAAGAGGGCAGCGTGGGAGAAATCGGGGGGCGGATGGTTCGAACCTGTGGCCCGTTTTGTAAATGCCTCATTCGAGGCCACTTGCGTCGCGGATCGGAACGATCCGAGCGCCACGTGGAGATTCTTCAAAGACGTCGGTTCGAACCTGACTCTGCGGGATCGGCGGCTTCAGTGGGCTCCTCGCGGGGCTTGGAAGCTGCTTGTTGATGAAGAAGTTGCGGAACGGGTCGAGGTCGGGTCAGAAAGCCTGAGCGCAAAAGAAAAGCCCGCGTTGCGGGCTTCGCGAATCAAGCGGAGAGGGGGGGATTCGAACCCCCGATACGGTTGCCCGTATACAGCATTTCCAGTGCTGCTCCTTCAGCCGCTCGGACACCTCTCCGGAGAAGGGGGCAAGTCTAGGAAGCGACTGCTTAAGAAGGAAGGGCGGCTTCGGGGCTGGATTTGGGCGGGGGGACGATGAGCGAGGCGAGGCGGGAGCCCCAGCGGCGGTTCATCGCGGTTGATGCGAGGCCAAAGCCCAGGCCGGCGCCGATGAAGACGTCGCTCGGATAGTGGGCGCCCAGAAGTACGCGCGCAGCGCACACGATGATGACGAGCGCGAGGCAAAGCCAGCGCAGGCGTGGGTAGAGCGCGGTGAGCGCGACGGCGAGCGATGCGGCGGCCATGGCGTGGCTGCTGGGCATGGACCAGAGCTCGCTGGCGACGCCGGAGCCGTAGTCCCACGCGTGGATGAGACCAATGCTGCCGTCTTTGAGCTGAACGGGGTACTTGCCGATCGGGCCGCAGATGTAGAGCGAGTCGTTGTAGAGCGGGCGGGGGCGGCCGATGGCGATCTTGAGGAGGTGGCCGGTCGCGCCGGTGAGGCAGGCGGCGGCGATCCAGTCGGCGATGCGGCGCCATTTGATGGTGCGGTCGGTGTCGTCGAGGAGGAGGACCACGATGATGAGGATGACAACGCTGCTGACGGCGCCGAACTGCTGGAGGAACTCGAGTTCGCGTTTGAAATCGCCGCCGATGCGGAGGTTGTAAACGACCGCTCGGACGCTTGCATCGAGCGGGACGAGGCATAATCCGGTGGCAACGAGTGCCGCGGCGCCGAAAATGGCGCGATTCCGGCCTTTGGATTCCGCCTGGGTCGGCGCGAGCATGGGATGATTGTTGTCCGGTGCTTGACAGCGTTCTTCCGTCGCCGTCCAATTCACGCTTGGAACCAGTTGCCACAAGCTCGCCGGAACTGCTGCGCCGACTCGCGGCGTCGCGGCTTGCGCCGGTGGCGCTCGTGCTGCTGTGCGTGGCGGCGCTGCTGCCGGGGCTGTTTTCGTTGCCGCCGATCGACCGGGACGAGGCCCGATTTGCGCAGGCAAGCCGCCAGATGTTTGAGAGCGTGGCCCTGCCGGAGGCGGGGCGGGAGGCGGCGCTGCACGGGGGCGGGCTGTCGATTCCGTATGTGCAGGACAAGCCTCGGCTGAACAAGCCGCCGCTGATTTACTGGCTGCAGGCGGGAAGTGCGGCGCTGTGGACGGCGGGGAACCCGCTGAAGGATGCGATCTGGATGTATCGCATCCCGGGCGTGTTGTGCGTGATCGGGTCGGTGCTTCTGACGTGGATGCTTGCCCGTGCGATGGCGGGGCCGACGGTGGCGCTGCTTGCGGGCGCCGGGCTGGCGGTGTGTCCGGTCGTGGTGCTCGATGCGCACCAGGCGCGGGCGGATCAGTTGCTGCTGCTCACGGTTGTCGCGACGCAGGCGTTGCTGTGGCGGATGGCCTGCCGCGGCGGCGGGCTGCTCACGGCGCTGTGTTTCTGGGTGTGCATCGGGCTTGGAGTGCTGGCGAAGGGGCCGATGACGCCGATGATCGCGGCGCTGACGGCGATCGCGTGGAGCGTGTGCCGGGGCGAGTGGCGATGGCTGTTGCGGCTGCAGCCGTGGTTCGGCGTGCTGGTCGTGGCGGCGATGGTGGGGCCGTGGGTCACTTCGGTGGCGCAGCGGGTTGGCTGGGATTTCTACCTTCGCACGGTGTGGGATGAGACGATCGGCCGGAGCGTGGAAGGGAAAGAAGGCCACTGGGGTCCGCCCGGTTTCCACACGCTGCTGGTGTTTGCGCTGCTGTGGCCTTTGTCGCTGGGGCTGCCGGGGGCGATTGTGGAGGCGTTTGGCTCGATGGGGGCGGGTGAAGGATCGTGGCTGCGGCGCGTGCGGGCCGGTGCGGCGCGTTCGCCGGACCAGTTGTTTCTGCTGGCGTGGGTTCTCCCGTCGTGGGTCGTGTTTGAACTGGTGAGCACGAAACTGCCTCATTACACGCTGCCGATGTATCCGGCGCTGTGCATCCTGGCGGCGCGGTGGATCGTGGCGGCGAACGAGGCGGCGGCGCGCAAGCCGGTCGGTGCGTTCCTGCACTGGACGCGCATCTGGTTTGGCATCGGCGTGGTGGCGATGCTCGGCATCAGCGTGCTGGCGATCACGCCGAGCTGGTGGGCCGAGTTTGGCTGGTGGAAGACTTCGCTCCGCGATGAGGCGATGCCTCGGACGAACTGGTGGATGCTGGTTCCGATTGCGGCGATGCTGTACATCCTGGGGCGCGCCGGGCGTGAACTGGCGAAGATGCAGACGGTCCGAGCGACGCTGCTGGTGATACCCGCGGTGGTGCTGGCGTTCGCGGTGCTGCTGGGATCGGTCGCGCCGCCGGCGCTGACGCTCTCCACCCGTCTTGCGCAGCATCTTCCCGCCGGCGCGGATGCGCCGCCGGTTTTTCTGCAGGGATATGCGGAGGACAGCCTGGTCTTTCTCACGCGCGGGCGTGCGAAGCGATCGACGCCTTCGCCCTTGCCCCTGGGGGCGATCATCGTGACGGATCGGGCGCCCGTGGGCGGGGAGCTCTTCGCTTCGTTCCGCGGTTTCAACCTTGCGAAGTCGCGGGCGCAGACGGTGTATGTGTTGTATCCGGAGCGGGGGGGGCCATGAGCGGATCGCACGATTCGGGGAATTCCGTCACGCCGGCGGGGCTGCTGGTGATCGACAAGCAGCCCGGGTTTACGTCGATGGATATCTGCGCGATCTTGCGGACGCGGTTTCGGCGCGGGGGTGCGCCCAAGCGGCTCAAGGTGGGGCATGCCGGGACGCTTGATCCGCTCGCGACGGGTGTGCTGGTGGTGCTGGTGGGCAAGGCGACACGCGCGGTCAATGCGCTGATGGCGACAGAAAAGGAGTACGAGGCGGAGATCGATCTGTCGCGCCGATCGACGAGCGATGACCTGGGCGGGAGTGTCTCAGCGGTCGCGGTCGATGCGATTCCGGATCGAGCGGGCGTCGAGAGCGTGCTGCGGCGATTCGTGGGCGTGGTTGACCAGTTGCCTCCGCAGTTTTCGGCGATGAAGGTGGGAGGTGTTCGCGCGTACCAGCTCGCGCGTGAGGGAACCGAGGCGCCGCTGAAGCCCCGCGCGGTGCAGATTCATGAGATCGAACTGCGGGAGTATGCGTGGCCGATGGTTCGGGTCCGGGTACGCTGCGGCAAGGGCGTGTATATCCGGAGCCTGGCGCGCGATGTGGGGGCGGCGCTGAAGACCGGCGGGGTGCTCACGGCGCTGCGGCGGACGCGGGTGGGCGATTTCGTGATCGGTGAGGCGAAGACGATCGACGATCTGCCGCAGGTGCTGGGGCAGGAGCACCTGGCCGATCTGCCGGCGCTCATGATTCCGCCAGCGTCCGCAGAAACGCGGTCTGAAGAGCCGGATCGGCCGCGGTAAAGCGGACGTCGCCTTGTGTGAACTCGATACGGGCTTGCCACTGGGGGATGGCGATGGCGCCGCCGCTCGCGAGCAGGGCGCGGATTTCCGCGGGCAGGTCGGTTTGACGAGCTTGCAGCGTTCGGCTTCCGCGCGCGGTTTGCACGATCAACTGACGGACGCCGTGCTCGGCAAGGAACCCGGCGAGGCGGCGGGCCTGCGGCTCATTCATCGTCTTCGCCCGCTTCGCGCGAGGCGGATGCATCGGCGGGCGCGGCGCCGGCGGCGGGATCGGTCGGCATGGCTGTTCCGGGGAGCACGCCGGGGACCCAGATATCGGAAAGGGCCTGTCCGTCGACGACTCGACGCAGCAGCAGGTAGATGACCGTGCAGCCGGTGAAGACGACGCTGAATCCGTACGCGGCGGCGATGGCGAGAGGCACACCCATCCACAAGCGCAGCACCCATTCCGAGGGCGAATTGGCGGGCGTCATGGGATACGCGAACAGACGCGGGGGCTGCTTGGCCCAGGCGCCGGCGGCCGAGAGCGAGAAAGAGGTGATCCCGGAGCAGAGAGCGGTGCCGATCGCGACGGCGACGCCTCCGACGATGACCGCGAGAACCACGTAGAGCAGGTAGCGCAGGGGCTTGGCGGGGACGTAGGCGTAGGCGCGCTGCATGGCTTCGATGGCGTCGGCGCTCTCGCAGGTGACCGCGGGTACGAGGAGGGGCGCGCCGAGAATCGTCAGGACGATGAGGCACACCGCGAGGGCCGATGCGAGCATCGCGAGGAAGAACAGGACGGCGCCGATGATCTGCGTCCAGCCGTACGAAAAGAACACCCAGCCGGCGGCGGCGACGCAGGCGTAGATGAAGAGGGCGGCGAGCAGCGGCCCGAGGAAGCTGAAGAGAAGCGAGCTCCAGCGGCGGAGCGCGAACCCGAGCGCCTCCACCCAGGAGATGCGAACGCCGTGGGCGAATTCGCAGGCGGCGATGCGGGAGACGGCGCCACCGGCGATCAGGATGAGCGTGATCGAGATCAGTGCGAGCAGCGAGCCCCAGGAGAACTGATCCCACAGGACGCGCGGGATGCGGAAGAACCCGGAGAACGCGTTCTGCACAGCGCTGCCGTCGGCGGTCTGGAGGCCGCGCATGCCTTCGCGCGAGAAAATAGAGAATGCGCGTTCGAGTTCGTCGCTCAGGAGCGTGCTGAGCGAGACGCTCGAAGGGGCGCGCCACAAGCGGGCGATATCGCCCACCAGGGCGGCGGCGAGCATGCCGAAGAACCCGATGGTGATGCTCGCGGGCCGCAGCGCCATGGCGGGGATGCGGAGGAGCCGGGGCCAGAGCAGGTCTTCGGTGAGGTCGGCCAGCGAGATGGGCCGGGCGAGTCGGATGGGGGAGGATGCGTTGGAAGTCGTGGGGGGGGTGCTCATAAGTGCTCTGGCGAGGTGCGAACGGGGCCTGATGCTACCGCGTTCAAACGACTCTTGCCCCGGCCGGGGAATCAGCCGATGATCATGCCATGCGAAAAGCCGTCTTTGAGTGGATCAGCCTCATCCTGGCGACCCTGATCCTCGGCCCCATCGCGGGAATGCTCCCGGCGATGCTGCACAGCCCCGGCGGTTCGCAGCAGACGACGGCGCTCAACAGCACCACGCCGGTGCTGGGCGTGGTCCTGATGCTCGCGGCGCTCGGTCTGGCGCTGATCGTGGGTCTGTTTGGCGCCAAGACGGTGACCCGCCCGATGGGGATGGCGTGCGCGGGGTTCGTGCTTGTATGGGTAGCGTGCCGAACCGGGCGCGCCGAGATGATCTATCGCGAGAGCGGTTCGCCCTCGCATGCGGCCTGGATGATGGCGCTCGAGGCGGCGCTGCTGGCGGTGCCGGCGCTCGTGGTCGCGATGCTTGTTCAGCGGCCCAGGCCGTTTGGAAACACGGACGAGGCGGTGGTGGGCGAGCTGCAGGGCGGGTTTGCAGCGAACCTGAAAGCGGTGATGGGCGAGCCCCGGGCGCTTGCGGCGGTCGCGGCTGCCGCGGCGGGGGCGATCGTTGGATGTGCGATCGGGTCGATCTCGCTTTTAAAGGGGCAGGCGGTGTTTGCCGGCGCGCTGGGGGGAATCGGCGCGGGATGTGCCGCGGGTTTGCTGATTGCGGGGATTGAGAGCCGACCGGCGCTGGCGCCCTACATCGGCGTGATGCTGGTGGCGATTGCTTCGCCCATCGTGGCTTCGTTTCAGTACGGGGCGGGGCTGCGGAACGCGGCGATTACCGGGGATCTGCTGTCCGTCGGGCGGCTGGTGCCGATGGACTGGATCGCGGGCATGTTCCTGGGCGTGCCGTGGGGGTTGTCGTGGGTATCCGGGATGGTGAAGGACCACGTACCTGCGCCGGCAAAGGGCTGATCAGCGGAAGAGCCGGAACTCGGCGGGCAGTTTGGGAACCAGCACGAGGATGGCCCGCTTGCGGGGCTTGGCGCCGAACGTTGCATCCGAGAGCAGGCCGTGACCGAGCGTGGGGACATCGGGCGCGATCGGGCCGTTTGGATTGAGGGCTTCGTTGATTTCGGCCGTCGTTTCCGGCTCTTTCTCGATGTAGTTGGGCAGGCGGGATTCGCGCGTCCAATCGACGTCGGGGTATTCGGGGATGATCACGAGGCTCTGACCCCGGTTGAGCTGGAAGGACGCGTCGAGCGCGGGAAGGGGGATGCCCTCGGTTTCGACGGGGCGTTTCACCTGCGGGCGGAGGGCGTCCTCGAGTTTGGCGGCGGTGTTCTTTTCTTCGACGTGACGCCCCATCAGTTCCACGCGGAGGACGGCGGGGAACTTTCCATCGATGGACGGTCCCGGCGCGACCCAGGCGCGGCCCAGGAGCCGGAGTTCGCCACTGCCGAGCACGAGATTCCCGTCGGCGGAGCGGATCGTGGTGAACGACTGGCTGCCCTTGCTGGCGACGAAGATGCTCCACTCCGAGCGGTCGCGTGAAGCCTGAGCCTCGATCGCGCCGCGGAACTTCAGATTGGCGGCGATCCGGTCCAGGTCGTCGGAGGGGACGACAACAACGCGGAGGCCGGAATCCCGGAGACGCTTGAGGGTGCGCGGATCGAGGGGCGACTCGGCTTTTTCGTAGGGCAGGAAGAGCCGAGCGAGCGCGGGCGAGGATTCTTCGATGGGCCAGAGGCGGAGTTCGAGGCCGTCGCTCGAACTCTGCTGCGCCACGGGCGGCGCGGTGACGGGCGCGGGTTTACTCGCACAGCCAGAAAGGGCTGGGAGCGCCAGAGCCGCGAGAATGCCCGACACATGCTTCAGCATCGGCTTTGCCAGCGGAAGCCCCAACGAGCGTTTCAACCACCCATGACGTTGATGCGGTCGATCAGTTTGCGGACCACGCCCATCTTGTGCTTGGTGTGGGTGAACACCAGGCGGGGAAGGTCGCGGGCGTCCTGCTCGATGTCATAGGGGCCGCGCTGGGTGATCTGCCCCTCGCGCACCAGCACCTTGAAATCGGCGTTGAGTTCGGCGATCTGCTTGTCGGTCAACGGCTTTCGCATGCGGATGACCAGATCGTCCTTGACATAGCGGGAGGAGTGGTAGTTGCGGTAGAACGCCAGAACATGCTCCATGGCGTCCTGCGGGTTTTTGGCGAGGTAATACAGGCTCAGGTCTTCCTGGCTGATCCAGCCGTTTTTCAGCAGGTCGGCCTTCACCCACGCGTCCCAGTTTTTCCAGTAGCTGCCGCCTTCGCCCTCGATGCAGACGATGGGCATGGGCGCGGCTTTGCCGGTCTGCACAAGTGTGAGCGTTTCGTAGGCCTCGTCCATCGTGCCGAAGCCGCCCGGGAAGAGCGCGACGCCCTCGGCCTGGCTGATGAACATCAGCTTGCGGGTGAAGAAGTAGCGGAAGTGGATGAGTTTCTCGTCGCCCGCGATGACGGTGTTGGTCTGCTGTTCGAATGGAAGGCGGATCGCGACGCCGAAAGAGCCGGCGCGGCCCGGGCCTTCGTGGCCGGCTTTCATGATGCCGTCGCCGGCGCCGGTGATGGCCATCCATCCCGCCTGGCTCATGAGCTTGCTGAACTCGACGGCGGCCTTGTAATCCGGATGGTGCTCGGGCGTGCGGGCGCTGCCGAAGATGGTGATCTTGTGGGGCTCGGCGTAGCGCGCGAACACGCGGTAGGCGTAGCGCATTTCCTTCACGGCGGCGGTGATGAGCTTGAGTTCGCCCGTGTGCCGGCCGTCGGGGAGGAGCTTGCTGCCGGTGATGAGCAGGTCGCGGACGAGTCGGTACTCGGGCGTGCCGGGCTTGCCGCCGACGGCGTCGAGGATCTTGTCAACCAGTTCGCCGACGACGGGGTCTTCGGTGGAGGTGGTGGTGAGGCGGGACTTGCCCGGAGCGCCGGAGGCGGAGGTGTCCACAAGGCCGGTCAGCTCGACGTTCAGATTATTTTTTTCGGGGTCCAATGTGCAATTCCTAGAAGAGGTAGCGATATGCCGCTGTCAAAGAACGATTCCACTTTTTCTTGAACTCGTATTCTTGGCGCGCCGCGAGCCGGGGAGCGTCGATTGTCAGCGGGACCCGCCGGGCAGGATGCGCACGCGTTCGCTGCCGCGGCGGCCGCGGGCTTCGAGTTCGGCCATGCGCTTGCTCTGGGCGTCGGTGGGGCCTCCGAAAATGCGTTCGAGGAAGCCTCGGGTGCCCCGCATGGTGGAGACGCCGAACGAGGGATTGGCGAGCGTGCCGCCGACGGTGGTGGTGACCAGTTCGTTGCGGAGACTCTCGACAATGTGACCCACGATGGGCAGGCGGTAGGTGGCGCGGTGGGTGAAGATCATGTCGAGTTCCATGTTGGGCCACGTGAGCGTGCCGAAGCCGAGGAACTCGACGCTGGAGGAGAAGATGGACAACTCCTCGAAGGAGACGGTGTGATCCTGGACGAAGAAAGACGCCTGCAGGAGGTCGAGGGGTTCACCCAGGGGAAGCATGAGGTTGCTCGCTTCCACGAGGCGGAGCAGAAGGGGAAGGCTGACCAGTGTTCCCTGACCGGCGGACGCGGTGCCCCGGCCCCGGCGGGTCTCGGGTCTTCCCAGCGTGCCGGTCATTCCGAAGCCAACGTCGAGGCGAGCGGAACTGCGGGCGGCGGATGCCGCGGTTGAGCTGTCGCTTCCGGCGCGGTTGCCCGAAGCGGGATCGGTGGCGAGCTTGCGACGCACGTCTTCAACCAGCGGTCCGAGCGTGACACCGGAGAGCGCGATGCGGACATCGAAGTCCTTGGAGTCGGGGGGCGACGTGCCGCCGGTGGGGAAGACCGAGGCCTGCCCGGTGAGGCGGCCGCCGTAGCAGTCGCCCGAGAGCAGGGGCACAAAGGTTTCGCCGGGGCGATCGCCGCTCACGACACGAACCTGGGCATTGGTAAGTTCGATGCCGGAAAGGCGCAGGTCGGTGAAAGACCCCGTCATGTCGTAGCGGAGCGGAGCATCGCGGCCTTCCCGGGTGGCCTCGAAGTCGACAGCGCCGTTGGCCTGCGTGACTTCGATTCCGACATCGGCGCTGCCGCCTTCGATGACGAGCCGGCCGGAAGCGCGGAGGCGATCGGGACGGCCTTTGGATTCCTCGCCCGAGGGCGTGTCCCACCAGGCCTTGACGTCGAGTGAGGGGATGAGCACTTTTCCGGTGGCGTTGACCTTGAGATCGCGGAGTGCATCGCACACGCCGGCGGGTGCGGCGGCGACCAGGTCGGCGGGGATGCCCAGGCTGTCGATGGCGAGATGAGCGCTGCCTTCGCTTCGGCCGCTGTCATCGCGTTTCCAGCCGCCACTGACGGCCACGTTCCACTTGTCGGCGTCGAGCACGGCTTTATTGAACGTGACGGAGCGGCGGTCGAACTGAGCGGCGCCGTCGATGCGGGGGAAGTCGACCACGCCGTCGCTCATGGTCAGGCGGAGGGAGTGAGGGCGGAACTCGCCGCGGAGTTCGGGCTTGTCCTTGCCGGGCACGACGCTGAGTGAAAGGTCGAAGAGGCCCTGGGGATCGTGACGCTCGTGCAGGTCGCCGGCGAGTTCGCCAAGGACCGAGGCACCGATCCAGCGGCACAGGGGTGAACCGAGCTGCGCGCCCCGCCATTCGAGTCGGAGGGAGCTTGGATCGGTGGGCGGGTGTGCGAGAGCGCCGCGGAGCAGCGCGGCGGTGCCGTTTGCCTGGAGGGTGCCGTCGGGGGTCTGGCCGCTGAAAACGTTCGCGCGAAAGTCGGTGAATTGAACGGCGGTGGGGCGGCCACGGTCACCGGGGAGAATGCGGACAGCACCAGAGGAGCCGGTGATCGATACCTCGGCGCTCTCGGTGGCACCGGGGATCGACGGCAGGAGAATTCTGGCGCCTTCGAAGGCGGAGAGATCGACGGTGGCGTCGGTCTGGTCGCGAAGGACATTGGCTCGAACGCGGAGATTGAGCATCCCGGCCGGGTCGTAGGAATCGCGGAGTTCGCTGATAGTCGCGGCGGGGGCGGGGGCGATGATGGACAGCACGCCTTCCAGCGGGAGCGAGAGATCGAGGCGGGCGGCGTCGAATTCGACGATGGTCGGCGTGTTGTTCGACAGGTCCGCATCGGCGTGCAGCCGGAAGGGGCAGGGTGGCTGCGCGTTGGGCGAAGGCGCTTCACGGGCGGCCGAGCCGGTGAGGTCGATGAGCAGTTTTTCTTCGTCGGAGACGATCTTGCCGGCGAGACCGCGCAGGACGACTTCGCCTGCCAGGGGCACATCTTCCCGCGGGATGGCCGGAACAACCAGGCGGGGGACTGCATCGAGCTGGCGGGGGGTGACCTCGACGCGGACGCCGATGTCCTGATTGCGGGGGCCGATGTCGGCGGCGGCGTCGATGGTGCCGGTGAGACCCAGAGCGGAGACGACGGAGCGAGCCGATCGGCCGCCCACATCCTTGCTTGGAAGAGCCTGCACGAGCAGGCGATCGACCGGGACATCGGTGGCGGTCACGCGGACGGTTGGATCGGGATCTGGAGCATCGTCGGGTCGACGTGAAGCGTCGAAGTCGGCGGTGATGCGGACATCGCCTCCGTTGAGCCCGCGCAGGGCGACCTGTTCAAGGTGGAGCATGCCGTCGGTGATGACGGCCTGGACGCTGTCGCCCACGAGCGGATAGGGGAATTTTTCGGGGAGCAGTCCGGCGTTGGCGAGATCGATCGTGATCTTGTCATGCCACGGATCGGTGCCGGGGCCTTCGTCGCGGGTGACGTGGACGCCGATGGTCGCGGTGCCGCCGAGCGCGAAGGCGGGGGGAGCGTCCGGGTCGTCCGGGTTTGCGGGGGTTTGGGGTGACCGGATCTCGCCCTTGGCGAGCAGTTCGTCGTAGCGATCTTTGTTGAAGACGCGCTTGATGATCTTGGAACGCTTGGGACCCATGGCCTGGGCCAGGGTGTCGTCGATGGGGACGCGCTCGGCGCGGACATTGACGACGACCCCTGCGTCTTCAACCGGCGGCGCGATGCGGCCGTCGGCCACGATCGTGGCGCCGCTGGGGGCGGTTCCCTCCACGCGCTGGATGATTACTTCATCGCTCGTGAACGTGACGAGCGCCCGGATATTCTGGAATTGATACGGGAAGCGGAAAAACGCGGCCACACCCTCGCGCAGACGGACTTCGCCCCGGGTCTGGATGTCCTTGCCTTCGGCGCGGCTCACGACAACCTGTGCTTTGACTTTGCCTTCGGGAAAGTTGAAGTCCTGGAGTCGTTCGAGCACGAGCGGGGTGGCGAAGCGGAGAATGGTCGAGTCGCGGCGAAGGTCGAACTCGCCCAGCGTGAAGACCGCCTCGAACGGAGACTGGGCGTTTGTTCCCTTGTAGATGGCCTGGACGGTGTAGGGAACTCCCTCGACGTTGCCGTTCAACTTGGCTTCCGTGCGACCGGCGGCGAAGGTGATCGTGCCGCGATCGGCCTGGATACGCATCAGGCGGCTCGCATCGCCGGGCTTGAGCGGCTTTGTCGTGGCGAGCGGCGCGACGATCGTCTGCTGCTCGGTGACGCCGGGCAGCGATACGCCAAGATTGGTGAATTCGAGCGTTGCCGCAAAGCCCTCGATCGGATCGGTCGCTTTTCCGTCGGAATCGCGGCGGAACGAATACTGCAGACGGGTTCGCGTGATCTGGCCGGAGAGAGCGAGATCCTGAAAGATGGACCGGAACTTGGTGGGAACCGATTCGGCGGGCCAGTCGGTGAGCGAAACGCTGGTCAGAACGAGTTCGACGCCGGTCGGAAGGATTTTGCCACCGACCGCCATCCCGTACACCTCGCGGCCATCGGGTTCGCGGCGAAGTTCTTTGAAGTTGATCAGAACGGTGTCGGCGTCTTCGGGCGCGACTTCGCCCTTGATGTCGAACGACTTGAGGACGGTCAGTTCGCGGCCTTTGTTTTCGCAGAACTCGAGCTTGCCCGAGCGCACGACGACGCGGGGCAGTCGCCCCAGGCCGGTGCCTGATGGCGGACGCCAACTCTGGATGTTGACCGAGTCGGTCTCCATGTCCTGACTGATGCGGGCGATGATTCCCTCCGCGGCGACCGCCTGGAGGCCGATCTCACCTCGCATCCAGTTGGTCATGTCGAGGTCGACTTCGAGGCGCTCGGCTTCGAAGAACGTCCCGGGCTTGCCCGGCACATCGGGAACACGGAACTTCAGGCCGTAGAGATCGGTACGACCGCTTTTGTGGAAGTGGATGGACCGGAGGCTGGCGATGGCACCGACGCGCCTTGAGAGGATGGACTCGATGATCCAGCGACCGACGAAGCCCTGGGTGAGCGCGTAGTAGCCGCCGACGGCGCAGCCCAGCACGATCGCCACGGCGATGAGGAACCTGCGGAAACGTCGCCTGGCTGGATGTGCGGTGGTGGGATTGGTCATCGGGGTGGACGCAACGCCCACGGGTTGGACGGGTATTTTACAGCAATCGGCGGACGCGGGGGCGAAAAACCCGTGAAGCCGAACCGAACGCAAGTGCTGGCCCAGGCGTCCCTTGCGGGCGGTGGGGCCCGGAGCGACCGATGGCCTACCTGCAGACAGCGGTCGATCGCTACATTGTCCGCGTGGCCAAGCTCAAGACGCTCTTTGTGTGCCGGTCGTGCGGCGGGGTTCAGAACCGCTGGCTTGGCAAGTGTCCGGACTGCGGGACGTGGGACAGCCTCGAGGAGGCGACGCACGATCCGAGCGCCGAGAAGGACCCGCAGGCGGCGCTGGTGGGCGCCTGGACCGAACTGGCGGAAGCCAAGCCTCTGGAGGCTGCATCTTCGGAAGCGGCGCGGCCGATCAACGAGATCGCGGAGAGCGAAGCGGATATCGGGCGACTGACGACGGGCATACAGGAACTGGATCGCGTGCTGGGTCGGTCGCGGGGACCGGGTGCGCCGGGGGCGGGGATCGTGCCCGGTTCGGCGGTGCTGGTGGGCGGCGAGCCGGGCATCGGCAAGAGCACGCTGCTGCTGCAGGCCGCGGCGAGCCTGGCGAGAACGGGGACGCGGGTGCTGTATGTTTCGAGCGAGGAATCGGCCTCGCAGGTACGCCAGCGCGCCGTCCGGCTCGGTTCGCAGGGTGAGAAGGACTTGTTCCTGCTGAGCGATACGAATCTGGCGCGGATCGTCGAGCAGACGCGGCGTGTTCTGCCCCGGGTGCTGGTGATCGATTCGATCCAGATGATTTATCGGAGCGACGTGCCGGCGGCGCCGGGGAGCATTACGCAGCTGCGGCGGTGCGCTTCTGAACTGGTGTACCTGGCCAAGAAGAGCGGGATCGCCGTGCTGCTGGTGGGGCATGTCACAAAGGACGGCCAGCTTGCGGGTCCGCGGCTGCTCGAGCACCTGGTGGACACGGTCATCAGTTTCGAGGGCGAGCGTTATCACCAGCATCGGGTCGTGCGCGCCGTGAAGAACCGGTTTGGCACCACGCTCGAAATCGGGCTGTTCGAGATGACGGGCGACGGGCTTCGAGAGATTCCGGATAGCGTGGGCGTGGCGCCGGTCGCGGGAAGTGAATCGCGGATCGGGAGCGTGGTGTGCCCGGTGATGACCGGCTCACGCTGCGTGCTGGTCGAGATCCAGGCATTGACGGCGACGGGGTTTCTTGGAGCGGCGAAGCGAAAGTCGAGCGGGCTGGATTCCAACAGGCTGGCGATGCTGATCGCGGTGCTGGAACAGCACGCGGGGCTGCGGCTTGCCGATCGCGATATTTTCGCGAGCAGCGTGGGGGGGCTGAAGGTCGTGGACCCGGCGAGCGATCTTGCGCTGCTGATGGCGATCGCTTCGGCGCAGGTCCGCAAGGCGCTCGATCCGCGGACGTGCGCGATCGGAGAAGTGGGGCTCGGGGGCGAGATCCGTCCGGCGCAGCAGATGGAAGCGCGTGTGCTCGAGGCGGCGCGGCTGGGCTTCCAGCGGGTGATCGTGGCGAAGGGGAAGACGCCGGCGCCGAAGGGCGCGAAGATCGAGATCGTCGGAGTCAAGAACGTCGATCAGGCGCTGGAGCAGTTGGGGTAAGACTTCTACGAACGGCTGATGAGCCAGTCGGGGAGTTCCATCGGTCGTCCGTCGTGGTTGACGCACGCGAGGGTGGTTGAGGCGACGGCGGCGGTCAGCGGGAGGGATTCCCTCGCGTTTTCGCGCTGCGTCACGACGACTTCGTAGGTGTGCTCGATCTTGATTCGGCTGCCGCCGATCCAGTTGGTGCGGATCTCAACGATGTCGTCGTAGAGCACGGGCCGGCGGTACTTGACCTCGAGCTTGACGATGACGAGAAAATAGCCTTTTTCCTCGAGAGTCTTGTACGACAAACCGGTGTCGCGCAGGAGGTCGGTCCGGCCGATCTCCAGCCAGGGGATGTAGGAGGCGTGGTGCGCGACGCCCATCGGGTCGCACTCGCAGTAGCGGACGCGGACAGAGGAAGAACCGGATGCGGAAGCCGTGGGCATGCCCGAGGGTAGTTCCGATGGGCGGCTACTTGGTCCGCTTGTCGCGGGTGATCTGGGCGTAGGCGTTGTGGCTGTGGATCGACTCGAAATTCTCCGAGTTGATCTGGTACCAGGTGATCCGGTCGTCGCCGTTCAGGCTGACGGCCAGATCGCGCACGATGTCTTCGACGAACTTCGGATTCTCGAAAGCCTTTTCGGTGACGTACTTCTCGTCGGGTCGTTTGAGCACGGCGTAGACGGGGCTGCTCGCGGCGGCCTCGAGGTGCTCCACGACTTCTTCGATCCAGAGATTGCCCTTGAACCGGACCTTTGCTTCGATCTCGCAGCGCTGGTTGTGAGCGCCGTACTCGGAGATTTCCTTCGAGCAGGGGCAGAGGCTGGTCGCGGGCGCCGCGACACCCATGATGAAGTCGTCGGCCTGGTTGGCGTTGCACTCGAACGTCACCTTGTAGTTCATGAGGCCGGACTGGTGCGTGACGGGTGCGGCCTTCTTGATGAAATAGGTGAACCGGGCTTCGAAATGCGCGTCCTCGGCGCCGAGGCGCTCGCGGATAGCGCGGGTCAGCTTGGGGATGCGGTCGGGCGTGAGCGGCTCGGAGGTGTGGTCGTTGAGCACTTCGAGGAACCGGCTCATGTGCGTGCCCTTCTTGTAGTGGGGCAACGACACGTACATGTTGATATTGGCGACCGTCGTCTGCTCGCCTCCCGCGGGTTCGCGGAGGCGGATCGGGTAGACCACGTCCTTGACGCCCACGCGATCGATCGCGACATTTCGCTGATCGCGGGACGATTGCACATCGACCATCGCTTCGGGGCGGACGGACTCCTTGGTGTGCACGACGACGGCCTGTTTGCTGGTCTTGGTCACGAAGGGGTTCCTGTGCGGGAATAGTAGGATTCCGCACCGACACATTCGTCTCGGCGATTGGTGCGGATTCGCCCTGTTTTTCCGGATGACTCGGGGTTAATCGTGACGGAGGGCGACGATCGGGTCCTGGGCGGCGGCGCGGCGCGCGGGATAGATGCCGAAGATCAGCCCGACCGCCACGGCAACGCTGAATGCCAGGATGACCGAACCGAGGGTGACGTAGGTGGGCAGGCTGACGGACTGGCTGAAGTACTGTCCCACGAGAGGCATCTGCGGCAGCCTTGGCGCGACCCATTGAATGAACCAGCTGCTCCCGATGCCGATCGCGACGCCGATGAGTCCGCCGCCGGTTGAGAGCACGGATGTCTCGACCAGGAACTGATAGAGGATGGCGCGGCGCGTGGCGCCGAGTGCGCGACGGATGCCGATCTCGCGCGTGCGCTCGGTCACGGTGGCGAGCATGATGTTCATGATACCGATGCCGCCGACGAGCAGCGAGATACCCGCGATGAAACCGAGCACGAGATTCCAGGTGAGCTGGCTCTTCTTTGCGTTTTCGAGCAGTTCGTAGGGCACGATCATGGAAACGTCGGCGGAATCGGGGTGGCGGGAATCGACGATGCGCTTGAGGCGCTTGGAGTCGGGCAGAACGCGTTCGCGGTCGGGGCTGGCGACGTAGATCTCGGAGACTTCGACGAGGCTGTTCTGGAACGAGCCGCCGCTGCCGCGGAAAACCATGTCGCCCATGACGGCGCGAGCGGTGGTGATGGGGACGTGCACGTCGAGATTGAGATCCCGGCCGACGAGGGCGGATCCGGCTCCGCCGGCGAGGCCGACGGGCGCGAGGACACCGACGACGGTGAACGCTTTGCTGTCGAGGCGGATGGTGTCGCCGAGCGGGTCGTCGAACTTGAAGAGCTGGCGGGCGACTTCCGAGCCGATCACGCAGACCATGGCCTGTGCTTCCATGTCGGCGTCGGTGAGGAATCTTCCACGCGCGATGCGCAGCTTGGCGACGTCGGCGAATTGTGGCGTGGTGCCGAACGCCTGGCTGGTGCGGGAAAGCTCGGCACGCGACATCTTGCTGCCGACTTCCTTGAGCGGGACGATGGCATCGGCATCCGGAAAATTGCTCTGGATGACTTCGAGATCATCCCGGCGGAGGCCGTAGCGGCTGATCCAGTTGTTGCTTTTCTTCTGATTCGACTGGCTCTCGGCGGGTCGCTGCGAGCGGAGGATGATGTTCTTGGCGCCGAGCTGCTCGATCTGGAGCAGGGCTTGACGCTTCGAGCCTTCACCCAGGGAGACCATGGCGATCACGGCGGCGACGCCCAGGATGATCCCGAGCGCGGTCAGGAACGAGCGCAGCAGGTGCAGGCGCAGGTTCGAAAGGCCCAGGTGGATGGTCTCGAGCAGGAAGATCACCATCAATCTTATGGAACGGCGCTTGTGTGGTGGCGGGGTTCGACCGATACTGTCGCGAAGTGATTGAACCGGCCCCCGAATTCCGGCTGCTCGAAGAACGCGAGACCCCGCGCGGGTGGCGGTATCGACTCGAATGGACCTGCGGCGGGGCGACCACGGCGCACGAAGTGTCGCTGTCGTGGGTGGACCATAACTACTGGTGCGGCGGCGCTCAGGCGCCCAGCGCGACCGCGGAACAGGTTTTGGGCGCATTGATCGAAGCGATCGGGCGCGGGAAAGTGTGCACCTCCTGCCGCTCGATCCTGGAAGGCGTGCTGCCGGGCCGGTTTGACCTGTCCATCGTGCGTCGGATTGTGCCCGATATGGATACCGGGCTGCGGCGCGTCGGTTGATCTATTGACGCCGGGCCATGCCGAGCAATGCGAGACCGAGCGGCGAAGCCTGGGGCGAGCCCGCGGCGGCGTGGCGCATGCGGTTGACCAGAGAGTCATCGAGCGA
>JAFEBN010000022.1 GCA_018242645.1 Planctomycetota bacterium
GCGGCGCAGGGCATCGACTGATCGCTACGGCAGCCGCAGAATCAGGCTGATCGGGCCGTCGTTGAGCACTTCAACCTTCATGTCAGCGCCGAACCTGCCCGTTTGAACATTGGGCAGTTGCGGTGCAAACCGCGCGGCCAACTGCTCAAATCTCGCCTTGGCTTCTGCCGGTGCCAAAGCGCCGGTGAAGCTCGGTCGATTGCCGCCGGTGGTGTCCGCGGCAAGCGTGAAATTGGGAATGAGCAGGATGTTCCCCGCGGCGTCCACCACGTTGCGATTCATCTTCCCCGCTTCATCCGCGAAGATGCGAAGGGCCGCCAGCTTGGAGGCCAGCTTCGCGTCCAGCTCCGGCGCGTCGCCGGTCTGAAACCCCACAAACACCGCCATGCCGGGGCCGATTTCGCCGACGATCGTGTCATCGACCCGGACCCAGGCGTGCAGACAGCGTTGAACCAGGGCGATCATGCGACGAGCCTAGTGGTCGCTGGCCTCGCCGGTCGCGGGCAGGTCGCACTCCCCGAAGATCCGGAACTCCTTGCGACGCAGGATCTGGCCCGCGAGCGTCGGATCGTCCACGGCCAGTGCGATGGTGGGGGTGCCGTTGGGCCTGAGCATCAGCGGATAGGCGAATTGGATGAACAGTTCCGCGCCGAGCAGGCACAAGCACATGCTCGCGAGCGTGTGGCCCCGCGAGAGCTCGACCACCAGGACGTCTTTTTCGGAATAAGGCAGTTTCTCGTCCACCAGCACTTTTCGGGCGGCATCGGCGTTGTTGGTGATCAGGCGGACGACCGCGTGGTCCGTCGCTTCATGCACCGACAGTGCACAGATCGCACACGTTGAGCCATCAAACGCCTCGACCAGATCGAAGAGCTTTCCCACCTTGTTGGTCAGGAAGACGCTGAATTGCGTCACCATGGGGGGCGCGTAGCCCTGTGTGGTTTCGAAGCCCATCGAGGCCTGGCTCATCGCGGAATCCTTGCGAACGCCGAGGTCCGAGAGAACGGGGCGCAGCCCCCGCCCTGCTCTTTCGAGGCCCCGATGGGGCCGGCGAAAAAGGTCGGGCAGCGATCGGGCCGAACACAGTTCCCACGCCGCAAACCGCTTCCAAGCCGTTGTCAGAACCCGGTTTGCGGGTGCAGTTTACCGGAACCTCCCGGAACTGACAAGTCCGACATCGTCCAAAGCGCTGATCTCCCGGATTTAGGCCGAGAAACTCGATCCGCAGCCGCAGGTGCTGGTCGCGTTGGGGTTCTGGAACACAAAACCGCGTCCCATGATCTCGTCCTTGAAGTCGATCGTGACGCCGGAGAGGTACAGCAAGCTCTTGGGATCGCAGATGATGCGAACACCGTGTTGCTCGAACTGCTCGTCGGTCTCTTTCCGGGTCTCCGTCAGGTCCAGAATGTAGCTGAACCCGGAGCAGCCGCCGCCCTTGACACCCACTCGCAGGCACACCTTCTCGGCATCGAGTTCCTGCTGCTGAATGATCGTCTGAACCTCACGGGCGGCCGTGGGGGTGAGAATGACGGGGGTTGTTGAGACTGAGTCTTGAATGGTGTCCGTGCTCACAAGTCGCTCCTGAGTCGCAATTCCGACACCCAAATATACGGCAGCCGGTTCCACGCCGTTCAACGCCCGATAACAATTTGTCCGTGGAAAAAATACTGACACCGCACTCCAACCGCTTGTGCCACGCTCGCCCAGGCAGTACCCTGAATCGGTGCTTTTTCGGAGCACCTCGCGTTTCCGCCGCGAGCACATTTGGGAGTTGAGAGGAGACAGATCTCGCTTTTGAATCATGCCTGGGGCCGCCGGCGCCCCGCTCACCCACGGTGATCGCACGCCCGGCAGGACCACCCCTCGCGCGAGACACACTCCCGCGAACCATCGGAAATCCGATCGCGCGATCGTTGCGCGCATGTTCATTTGCCATAATTTTGTGCGGTTCTGCATAGTCGATTATTTTCCCCTTATTTCGGGCGAAATCCCGAAATTCGGGTGTCGAGAGGGCGATCCGCGTTACACTGCTCCTCGTGACGACGGTTCGTCACCCGGCGTTTTCCGCCGCCGGTGATCCGAAGTGAAATTGGGAGAAGGAGAGAGCAATGAAGAAGTTTCTGGGAGCCCTTGCGGGCCTTGCTGTTGCTGCAACCGCAGCCAACGGCGCGATTTTCAATCTGACCCTCAACGAGGTGGACAGCAACGACGAGTACGGCAGCCCGATCAATGTCGTCCAGACGATCAACACGGCGATCGCCAACGGGCACGTCATTTCGATCGGCTGGGACGTGACGATCTACGCCGACACCCCGTCGTGGCTCTCGGAAGCCTCGGTCGCGATCGAGAACAGCTCGCAGTCAGGCGGCGTGTTCCTGTCGCCCGGCTTCGGCGATGACTTCTCGGGGATTTCGGCCTACTCCAGCGGCGGCCTGATCGACCTGATCGGGCTGGGCTTGGACTTCAATCTCGATCCGGACGGCCAGCTCCGCTTCGAGTTCTTCGAAGACTTTGATGATTTCCCGAGCGATTGGGACGGCATCTGGATCTCGGGCACGATCTCGGTGGAAATCGAAGACGTTCCGGCTCCTTCGGGTCTCGCGATGCTCGGCCTCGTCGGCCTGGCCGCGGGCCGTCGCCGCCGCTGAACGAACAGCTAATCAACAGATTTGCGACACGCGGAGCCGGAAGGCTCCGCGTGTTTTTATCTCCGGCAAGCCCATGAATCGATACGCCCTGAGCTTGTCAGCGCGAAGCCCGAGTCCGGATTGGCAACCATCCCCGTGACGGCTCGATCGCTCAGCCGACTGCTTCGACTTCATGATCATCGCCAACACCACGTCCACGCAAGCCGTACCGGCACCCGGGGCTCGGGCGTTGCCGGGGCTTGTCGGTCTCGCGCCGGCTCGCTGGCCGGCGCTGAAAGAGTTGATACGCGAGAATAAAAAAGCGGAGACCGTTTGACCGGTCCCCGCTCGTTCGTGTCGGATGCGTCTGGCGGATCAGGCTTTCGCGCCGGCGGGCGATTCGCTGGGGATGCCGTTCTTCGCCTTGTAGTCCTCGATCGCCGCGTGGATGGCGTCTTCCGCCAGTACCGAGCAGTGGATTTTCACCGGGGGCAGGCTCAACTCCTCGACGATCATGGTGTTCTTGATCGCCGCGGCATCGTCCAGCTTCTTGCCCTTCAGCCATTCGGTGGCGAGCGACGAACTCGCGATCGCGCTGCCGCAGCCGAAGGTCTTGAACTTGGCATCCTCGATCACCCCGTCCTTGCCGACCTTGATCTGCAACTGCATCACGTCGCCGCACTCGGGCGCGCCCACCAGCCCCACGCCAACGTCCTTGCGCTGCTTGATCTCCGCCTGCGTTCCGAAAGAACCCACATTGCGGGGGTTCTCGTAGTGGTCGATGATCTTGGGTCCGTATGCCATGAGAAGCTCCTTTGGAGCTAGGCGCTAGGCACTTGGCACTAGGCACTAGCAGGAATCTATCCGGTCGAATTGCTGGACGCTTGTCATTCGTGCCTCGGACTAGTGCCCAGTGCCTAGCGCCGAGTGCCTGTTCTAGTGGTGAGCCCACTCCACCTTCGACAGGTCGATGCCTTCCTTGTGCATGTCGTACAACGGGCTGAGCTCGCGGAGCTTCTTCACCGCCGCCACGACTTTTTCGATCGTGTAGTCGATCTCCTGCTCCGTGGTTCCCCGTCCCAGGCTCAGCCGCAGGCTCGAGTGAGCCAGGTCGTCGCCCACGCCGATGTTCTTCAGCACGTAGCTTGGTTCAAGGCTCGCACTGGTGCACGCCGATCCCGACGAACAGGCGATCTCCTTCACGGCCATCATCAGGCTTTCGCCCTCGACGAAGCCGAAGGAGATGTTCGTGATGTGGGGCAGGCGTTTTTCCTTGTGCCCGTTCACCTGGCATGAGTCCAGCCGGCTCGTAATCGACTCTTCCAGCTTTCGGCGGAGCTTGCCCAGGCGGATCGCATCCGCCTCCATCTCGCGCCCTGCGATTTCGCACGCCGCTCCCAGCCCGACAATGCCCGTCACGTTCAGCGTGCCCGAGCGGAAGCCGCGCTCCTGCCCGCCGCCGTCGACCAGGGGCGTCAGCCGAACGCGAGGCCGCTTGCGGCGCACAAACAATCCGCCCACGCCCTTGGGCCCATAAATCTTGTGACCGGAAAAGCTCATCAGGTCCACGTTGTCCGCGTAGACGTCGCTCGGCATCTTGCCGACCCACTGCGTCGCGTCGGTGTGGAAGATCACATCCCGAGACTTGCAGAGTTCGCCGATCTGGCGAACCTCATTGATCGTGCCGATCTCGTTGTTGGCGTACATGATCGACACCAGAACGGTGTCGTCGCGGAGCGCGCCGCGAACCATCTCCGCGGTCACAATCCCGTCCTTCGGCGGCTCCAGGAAGGTGACTTCGAAGCCCTCCTTCTGCAGCCGCTTGCAGGGATCCAGCACCGCTTTGTGCTCGATGGCGCAGGAGATGATGTGCCCGCGCGGCCTTCCGGAGCCCTCCGGCGCTTTTTCGTACATGATGGCCCCGCCCCGGATCGCGAGGTTGTTGCTCTCCGTGGCGCCCGAGGTGAAAATGATCTCCTTCTCGTCGGCCTTGATCAGTGCGGCGACCTGCCTCCGCGCCTTGTCCACGCCTTCTTCGGCCTCCCAGCCGAACCGATGGTTCCGCGAGCCGGGATTGCCGTAAATCGTGGTGAAGTACGGGAGCATCGCATCAACCACCCGTTGATCGCACGGGGTCGTCGCAGCGTGGTCGAGGTAGATCGGGAGTTTGGGCGTGGCGCTCGAACTGGGGGTGTTTGCCATGGGCAGGGCCCTCCTGGGGCGGCCTGAAAGGTCGGTTCAACAAGGTCTCAGCCCACCGATACCGGAAGGCTGAGATTCAGTCTCATATTAGGGTCTTCGTCAGGCCGAGGGATTCGGACGCCTGTACACCATCTCGATCCGGTTGCCCTTCTCGTTATAGCGAACGTCGGACATGTAATTCCGGATCAACATCACGCCCCGCCCGCGGGGCACCTCGAGGTTCTCGTCCAGCGTGCAATCCGCCACCATCTCCCTCGAAAAGCCCGGGCCCTGGTCCTCGATCACGATCAGAACTTCGTTCGGGGACACGCGGTACTCGACCTTCGCGGGCGTGTCAGGGGGCAGGTTTCTGTGCCCGTGGTTGAACGCGTTGGCGATCGCCTCCTGGAAAGCAAGGCGAACGGCAAACAGGCTTGGCTTGCTGTAACCCGCGGCCACCATCGCGGCGTCCAGCGACGCCTGCACCGCCTCGACTTCGCCCGGACGGTGGTGCACGACCAGCGGCCCGCTGGCGGGCGACGGCGACGGATTGGTGGGCCGCTGATTGCTCATGAAAAGATCGCGAAGAGACGGGAGCGAGCGTCGGCGAACAGCGGGAAATCAGGCAAAGCTCTTGAGCGCTTCTTCGGCTGTTTCGTGGATCTGGAAGAGCTTGTTCAGCCGGGTGATCACGAACACCTCGTAGATCTGCGGGTCGATCGACGCCAGGCGAAGCTGCCCGTTCTTGTTGCGGACCTTGTTGTTGATCGTGATGAGGGCGCCCAGGGCCGCCGAAGACAGGTGATCCACGTTCGCAAAGCTGATGAGCAGCTTGGGGGTCGCTTCCTGATCGATGATCCGCGAGATCTCGTCGCTGATGAGCTGAATGTTGGCCTCGTCGAGGATGTTGCGGTCGATGAACTCGACCTGAACGACAGCGTCCTGCTTTCGGACGCGGAGGCGGGAGTCAGCAGATGGCATATCGCTCATGCTCCTGACCCGGGCGTGGATTCCGGACCAGGAATCCGCAGCCGGGCGGTCTGGATCATAGTACGGACCCGGTTTGAATCGCCAAGAAAAAGGCCCCGGGCTCAGCCCGGGGCCTTGAGAAAAACCAGTGGTCGATCAGCCGCCCAGACCGGCATCGAGCGAGTCGATCAGGCCCGGGTGCGCCTTGTTCTCCTGCTCGCTCTGGATCAGGATCGTCGGCTTGTAGAGGATCAGCAGAGTCTGCTCGCTCTTGGATTCGGTGCGGTTGGAGAAGAACCGGTTGAGGACCGGAATCTTTGAGAGCACGGGCACGCCCGACTCAACTTCCTGCTCGGTCACGATGCGCTGGCCGCCCAGCAGGATCGTGCCCTGGTCGGGAATGGTCACCGTGGTCGACACGCTGCTGACCTGCACTTCCGGCAGCTGGAAGTTGCCCGAAGGAATGGTGGCCGAGCCGCCGCCGCCGATCGTGCCGCCGCCGCCGGCAACCGCCGCAAACGTCTGGCCGGTACGGAAGCGAACGAGCTGCGAAATCTGCGTGGTGATGTCGGCCGTGACGTAGCGACGGTCGGCAGAGATCGTGCCGCGGACCAGCATGATCACACCCGTATTGAGCGTCGATGTCACGGGCTGGAAGGCCACGGCGCTCTGGTTGGTGATGGGCGTCAGGCTCGAGATGTAGGTCAACTGGTTCGTGACCTGGATATTGGCCTGCTGTCCGTTGGTGGTCGTGAGGCGGGGAGCCTGCAGGCTGACGTTGCGGCGATCGGCCTGCGTGGCCTCGATCAGGAAGTCCACCTGCACGTCGTCGAGGAAGGTGCCTGCCACCGCGAAGGCGCGGCCGGCCGCCTGAACTTCCGCCGCGAACGGCGCCGTGGTCAACGCATTGGTGATTCCCAGTGAGTTCGCCACCATCGCGACCGGTCCGAAACCCTGCGAATTGGTAACCGAGGTGGGTTCGGACTGCTGCGCAACGGTGAAAGCACCGGTCGTCGTGTCGAAGCCGGTCACGACCGGGGTGGGGGCGCTGTTGAACGTCGTCACCGGTCGGCCCGTAATCGGGTCGAAGAAGTTCGAAGCGCGCAGCGTCGGATTCACGGAACTGAACGTTGAATTGTTGACAAAGCTGAACGTCTGCTGCGAAGCGCTCGTCGTGCGGTTGTTGAGGTTGAGATTGTCGTTGTTCAGGTAGACGTCGATGTCGAAACCGATCTGCTCGAAGAAGTCCTGCGCCACGAGCAGGAAGCGGGATTCCGAGTTGACCTGCATCGCCCGAATCTCGCGGAGCCGGCGGAGCAGCGAGCCGATCGCCCGGTGATTCTTCGGCGTGTTGGTGATGAGCAGGTTGCCCTTGAAGCGGCTGATGAAGCCGACCGAGCCGCCGTTCTCACGCCAATTGTCCGGATCGACCTGCTCGGTAAGAATTCGAACCAGTTCATCCGTGCGCTCTTCGACCGTTCTGGCCGGTCCGCGATTGTTCTGCTGGCTGCCGCCACTGAACGGGCTTGAGCCGCTGCCGCCGCGCGAAGACGCCTGCAGCGCGCTGTTCAGGTCGAACTGCGGAACATCGGAGTAATCCGGCACTTCGATCAGCAGGTCGCGGATGTCGTAGATGACCATCAGCGTGCTCTTGTTGATCGACTCCGCGGAAGCGAAGCGCAGCACGCCGTCCTGGACTTCCCACGCCGCGGCGCTGGTCGGATCCGGGCTCACCTTGCCGACGATCAGGTCGAGCAGGTGATCGAGCCGGATCGTGGAGAGATTCACGGTGACCGGCGTGTCCTTGTTGATGCCGATCTTCTCGAGCGACGGCCAATCGATATCCATCTTCACGCTGCCGGTCTTCGAGACCCAGTCGAGCGACTTCTCGAGAGGAGTCTCGGTGAAGTCAACGGGGCGGCGGGTATTGGCGAGGGCCGCGAGGGTCTGGCGCGTTTCCACCGATTCCGCGAGGGTCACCGGCTCGCCGCGATCCTTGATGATTTCCGGCCAGTCGGTCGGATAGTCGATCACGCCCTTGGGAGGCAGCGTGGCAGCCTGCGACTGGAGCGATTGTTCCGCGAGCAGCGTGTTGCGCTTCGTGTTGGTTTCGTACCACTGGCGGTAGATCTTGGCGCTGGTGAGGACGTCACGCAGCAAAAGGCCGGTCGGGTTGATGGGATCCAGGAACAGGATCTGATCGACGACCTGCAGAGCCTCGTCGTACTTCATCTCGATCTGCAGCGCGCGGACGCGGTCGATCGCCTCGCGGATCTTGCGATTGCGTTCGCTCGCGCCCTGATCGGCGACGCGCTTCGCTTCGGCCTGGCGCTCGGCCGCGGTTTTCTGTGCCTGAGACGAAGCGAGTTCCTGTTCCTTGGTGTCGACCTGCTTCAGGAAGTCCGACACCTTGGTCTGCATCGATTGGAATTCAGTTTCCGAGAACCGCTCGCGGTTGGAGTTCAGGATGAGCCGGGCGCGGGCAGCCGAGTCGCGGGCTCGGATCACATCGCCGGCCTTGAGGGCCTCGTCGGCCTGGACGAGCTGGTTGTTGAACTCCGCCTCGGCCTGCTGCCGGGCGACGGTGCCTTGCTCGATATACCCCGACAGGTCACGCCCGTCGTTAGTCGTGCCCCGCATGCGCAGCTTGGCTTCCGCGAGGCGATCATCCACCGTCTTGAGCTGGTCCGCCGTCAGGAACTCGCGGAACTGCGTCCGCAGGCGGCTGTACTTGGCCTGCGCTTCGTTGTACTTCGAGTCGTTAAAGGCCTGGTCGGCCTCCGCCAACAGGTTGGTCGCTTCGATCTTGCGAGCGGCAACCACCGGGTCTTCCGCAACCTGCATCGCCGGTGCGGGGGCTGGGGCCGGTGCCGCGGGAGCCGCGGCGGGCTCGTCGTTGGTGACCGTCTGGGCCGATGCGAGTGCGGTGGGGGCGGCTTCGGGCTCGGGCGAGCGGCGTTCGATCACGCCGGGATCAGCGAGCATCCCCGCAGCGAGGATCGTCGCCGCAGAGTTGTCCTCCGCCTTGAACGGGCGCCCGCGCTCCTGTTCCAGTGCCACGATCTTGCCCTGCATCAGGTCGAGCGAATCGCGCTGCGTCGGCGTCAGTTCGACGCCCCACTGGCTCACCGTCTGCAGCGAGCCTTTGGCGCGCCCGTACTCGCGAGCATTGATGGCCGTGCCGGCCTCGGCCAGCTTGGCGTCGACGCCGGAACCGAGTTCCTTGCGCCGGGCATCCACCTGCTTGAGAAGTGCATCGGCGCCGACCTTGAGTGAGTCGTTCGAGCCGCGCGAGACGCCCGTGGCCAGCCGCTCGGCCGCCGCAAGGTCGTCGCGCTCCAGGGCCAGCTTGGCCCGCTGCAGGTTCACGAGCCGAGGCGGCATCGAGCGGATCTTGTCATCGGACTGCTGAAGCAGCTCGATCGTCCGCGTGCGCTCCGATTCATTCATATTGAGCGACGAGAGCGCCATCAGCATCTCACGCGCCCGCACAGCATTGCCCGAGTTCAGCTCACGCGTTGCGGCGCTCAGGGCCGCGGCCGGATCGATCGTGCCAGGTTGAGCGGGAGCAGAGGGACCGGCGAGGGTGCTGGTCGTGCCGGCGATCGTCGCGAGGATGGATGTAGAGACGATCAGGCCGATGCGTGTGCTTCTCATGCGACTGACTCCGAGTCCTTGGTCCGGCCGCCCAGTGGGCGGATTTCCGGGTGCGGAATGTAGCAACTCCGCGGGCGCGTTTCCCGCCGAAGGCCGGACATCGCACGCGGACGTCGCTCGGCTCTCGGCTGCTCTTGGCTCGCTTGACCAGAGGTCAAACAAACCGGCCCCACGAACCCCCGGCTCCCCGAGCCCAGCCCCCACGCGACCCACGAACTTGGCTGTTGTCCGGCTTCTGCCGGGGCACCTCGCTCAGCTCCAGTCCGCCTTCGCCGGACAGTTCATCGGCCCGCGCCGACAAACGAGCTTGAGATGCTGCCGCACACCTTCGCCCGCCAATCTCGAAGGCACTGCGGCGTGATTCCACATTCGCTCTCCCGGACCGGCCGGTTGACGCAATGTGTGAAACTTGCTCACAAGATACAAAGATGAACAAGCCGTCGCAACGGCCCGCGTTCCAAGTCCAAGGCTGAACGAAAAACTGGATCTAAGTATTTGAATTTGCTCAGCTTAGAGTCCGGGCAAGCCAGATTTGGCCGGCTTTCAGTTCGCCCGTTTCCGCGGGCGCCGGGTCCGGAACGAACGGTTCGTCGGCCTCCGAGCGATCCTTCGGGCGCTTGGGACGGGGTCGGCGCCGAGTCGCGGCGGATTTCAGAAGGTCAGAAAGCTGCTCCCGGCTCAACCGGTCGGCCACCACGATCACCGGAATGTGGCTTTCCGGCGAGACATCTGCGAGCAGCCGGGCCGCGGCATCAACGGCGTTTTCTTCTGCCTCCCGCAGGTTGGGGGCCGCCAGGGCCACCTCCACGTACGTCGAAGGCACGCCCTCATCGTCCGGGTCGAACCGGACCACGATCCGCCAAGCCGTGATCCCCAGTTCCTTGCCGTCCTCGTCAACATTCTTCTCGCTGTCGACGTTGAGAAGCAGTCTCCACTCGTCCTTCAGGGATTCGACCAGTTCGTCGAATCGGAGACCCTCGGGCGAACGATCGCTGATCAGGACGCCCCGGTGCTCATGGGCCGCGGAATCCGCACCCGCGGGGTCGGTCATCTCTTCCAGGTCGAACGCGGCCAGGATCTTTTCGATCCGTTCTTTCAACTCCGGCTGGGCGCGCACGGTGACGATCTTGTGTTCGTCAACGAACACATAAAAGAACGGGTCCTCGCTCATGGCGCCAAAGCCGATCATGCCGTCGTCAAAGAACAGGTCGCGGCACTCACGGACTATCTCAAGGAATCGGTCCGTTCCGAGCAGGTCATACGAGATGTAGGGGTCGATCTCCCGGTAGGCATCCTGGCCCAATACATCGAGAATCGGATAGATCCGCCCCGGCATCAACGAGAAGAGCATGCGGCAAAGGGCTTCCACCCGGTCGGCCGGCGCCACGATGTCGAAGACGTACCGATCGGGCCACTCTTCCCACTCGGTGTTGCCTTCCGCATCTTCACCCCCGTCCGCCGCCTCGAACATCACGGTGTAACCGGCGCGGGGCGTCATCTCCTCGACGGGGTACACCCCGAGCGGGAACTTGAAGCCGTCGACTTCGACGCGCTTGATGCTGGGATCGGCTTTGCAGCGGGGCAATCGGGTTCCAGAATGCAAAAACAGCGGATGGGAAAGTTGGCACAGTCTAAGCCGGCGTGAAAGACCCCGACGTACGCTGGAACGATGGCAAACGAACAAAATCAGGCCGGCCCGGAAGCCCTCCGGGGGTCGCTGGTTGCCGCCTGTGTCGGCAACACCCGGACCCGAGTGGGTCTGATCCGTGACGGAAAGGTCGAAGAAGCGCGTTCGCTCGGAAACGAGGATGTCGCGGAGCTGGTCGCTGTCTGCGACAAGCTCAGGCAGGACCAGGATGCCGCAGGGGTGGTGATCGCCAGCGTTCACCTGCCCGTTTCCCGCAAACTTGAGCTGGAACTGGCTTCAAAGTCCGACGTGTACGTCATCGGGCGCGACCTGGAGATTCCGCTGAGCCACGGACTCGATGATGCTTCGACAGTGGGGCAGGACCGGCTTCTCGATGCGTTGGGGGCGTACGGACGCCTCAAAGAGGCGTGTGTCGTCGCGGACCTGGGGACCGCCATCACGATCGACTTCGTCGACGGGCAGGGCACCTTTCAGGGCGGGGTGATCGCGCCGGGTGTACGGACGATGCTCAAAGCCCTGCACGCCTCCGCCCCGGCCTTGCCGGACCTCGCCTTTGAACTGCCCGACCCTGCCCGTGGGCCTTTCGGAAAGGACACATCCCATGCCATGCGGCTGGGCGTCCAGAATGCCGTGATCGGATTGCTCCGGTACACCGTGGAGCAGTTCGCCGACAAATACGGCGCTTTCCCCACCGTGGTTGCGACCGGAGGCGATGCCGGGCTCGTCGAGAATGATCCGATGGTGGACCGGGTGGTTCCGGACCTGCAATTGATGGGCGTCGCGGAGGTGTGCCGGCTGGCGCTCCAGGGGGGCGAAGAAGACGATTCGCTCGGCGAGGACTGATCGTGGGAAACGTGCGCTGGCGAATGCTGTCGCCGCCGCGGCCGGGTGCGGTCGCGTTGATCGCGCTGGAAGCCACAAGCGACACAGAACTCACGCGCGCGGCGGACATGCTGGGCCTGCGCGTGCCCGCGATCGGTGCGTTGATGCTCCGGGACTTCTGGGGTATCGATCGCGCGCTGTACTCGCGATGGAGCGACGAGCAGATGGTGTTGATGCTCCACGGCGGGCACGCCGTCGTGCGTGCCATCTGCGATGAACTGAACCGGCGGGGCTTTGAGGAAGCGAGCAGCTCGGATGATGCGGCCTTTCCGGAGGCTTCTTCCCGCATCGAGGCGCTCATGCTTCGCGCGCTTTGCCGGACGCCGAGCTCGCTTGCGCTCGACCTCCTGCTCGATCAGCCCCGGCGGTGGGCGGTTCCCGGGGCGACGTCGGAGCCGCAGCGCGATGCGCGGCTTCGGCCGCTGCTCATCCCCGCGATGGTCGTCGCAGTGGGGCCCAGCAATATCGGAAAGAGCACACTCGCGAACGCGCTCGCCGGTCGGGGGGTTTCGCTGGTCGCGGACGAGCCGGGGACCACGCGAGATCATGTGGGCTTCTTGCTCGATCTGGCCGGGCTGGTGGTGCGGTACGTCGACACGCCGGGCGTGCGTGCGGAAGCACCGGCCCTGGAACGCGAGGCGGTTCGCCACGCGATGGAACTGGTCGGGCAGGCGGACGTGGTGCTTCACTGCGGCGACGGGCGATCAAGCCCGCTCGATCTGGATGGTCTGGGAGTGCCTCTCAAGGCCGGCGCCAAGGTGCTCCGGGTCGCTCTTCGCCGAGATCTCGGCGTCGCGTCGTTTCCGAGTGATCTGTCGGTTTCGGCAAAGCAACCGGAAAGCCTGGCACAACTGGTGCGGGCGTTGAGGCATGCGGTTGTACCCGACGAAGCGATTGGCCACCCCGGTCCCTGGCGGTTCTGGGAAGACGCGTAAAGGCACCTAGAATCGAGGCCCGTCGCGGAACGCCCCGCGGGGGCAGGAAAGACTATGGAAGAGCAACGCAAGAACATTCAGATCCGCGAGCGGGCCGGCCTCGAAGAGGCGCGCCTCAACCAGGACTTCATCGACTTCGTGACTAAGTGGAGCACGCCGCTGCTCCTGCTGATCGCACTGGGCGTGGGCGGCAATTACCTGTACCAGCAGTACACCCGGAAGCAGAATGAGCGCCTGGCCGCGGCGTTCGAGCAGCTCGCGGCCGCCGCGGCGGTCGCCAATCCCAGCCCGGATTCGCTTCGTCAAGTCGCGCTCGATTTCGAAGGCGTGGGCAGCGTGGCGGAACTCGCCCGCCTGAAGGCCGGCGATGCGTACATGCGGGCCGTGATGCGAGGCGTGAAGCCGGGCTCGGAAATCAGCCCCGAGGGCGCCGTCAAGAACATCAGCGATGAGCTGACGCCGGAAGATCGCGAGACCTTCCTCAAGATGGCGGAAGACCAGTATCGCGCAGTTGCCGACGCCACCAAAGGCGCCGCCAGCAAGGAACTGATGTATGTTGGCGCGCTCTTCGGCCTGGCAGCGGTTGCCGAATCGCGGGGCAACGCCGCGGACGCGAAGCAGATCTATGAGCAGATCCGCTCGGTGACGGTGAACGTACCCGGCCTGAACGATTTCTCCGTGATCGCGGCCAAGCGAATCGACGACTTGCCGAAAGTGATCGCGATGGGCAAGTTGCCCTCCAAGGCGACGCTTCCCAAGCCCCTGAAGGAAGACGAAGTCCCCGCGATGCCCTTGAACGTCCCGGACGCCCCCGCGGGCCCCGCCCTGATGGGTCCGTCCGGCCCACCGGCACCCGCACCGGAAGCCGGCGCGCCCGCCGGCGCACCGGCAGGTGCGCCGAAGCCGGTCGATGCGCCGGTGACGGCGCCGCCCTCGGCACCGAAGTGATCGGACCGGCAGGCCCACGTCATGAAGCCCGGTGACAAGCCATCGAAGAACGTGCCGAACGGCCAAGGTGGCGACGCGCGCGAGGACCTGGACGAAGCGATCGAGATCGAGACGGGCGAAAGCGGAAAGTGGGATGCGGGGCCGCTGGTGAGCCTGGGCGGAAAAGTCGATGCGGAGGCGCTCGAGCGGGCGATCGCCCGGAGTGAAGAAGGCGAAGACGACGCCGAAGTCCGCACTGTCCGGTTCAAGCTGCTGCGCGATCTCGACAAGCGTCTCGACAAATACCTGTGTGATCGCATCACGTTCATGAGCCGCAATCAGCTTCAGAAGCTGATCGATGACGGCGGGGTGAAGGTGAACGGGCGGAACCCGAAGGCGTCAACGAAGCTCAATTCGGGCGACATCGTGGAGGTGGTGGTGCCTCCGCCACCACCCACGGAGATTCAGCCGGAGGACATTCCGCTGGAGGTGCTGTACGAGGATGAGCACCTGATTGTGATCAACAAGCACCCGGACATCCTGGTGCATCCGGCGCGAAGCCACAACAAGGGCACGATGGTGAACGCGTTGGCGTTTCACTTTCGCGAACGCTCGAAACTCGGCGGGGCGTTGTCGTCGGTGGGAAAGGACCTGGCACGGCCCGGCGTGGTGCACCGCTTGGACCGGCACACCAGCGGCGTGATCGTGTTCGCCAAGACGGAAGAAGCGCACTGGAAGCTGGGGCACTCGTTCGAGCACCGGCGCGTGGACAAGCGGTACATCGCGGTGGTGCAGGGCGTGATGGAACCGGACGTGGATGTGATCGATCTGCCGCTGGGACCGCACCCGTCGCGTGAGAAGGGGTATCGCGAGAAGTACGTGGTGCGGCACGATGAACTGGGCAAGCCGTCGGTGACGATTTACCGGGTGCGTGAGAAGTATGCGAAACCGAACCGAGCCGCGGAGAAGCCGAGCGGCGGAGGCGGAACGGGTCCGGATGTTGCCGCGGGTTGGCGGAGTTCGGGGGTTGCGAGCACGCGCGCGCCGAAGCTCGATCGTGCTGATCGGGGCGGGTACTCGCTCGTCGAGCTGGAGTTGAAGACAGGCCGGACGCACCAGATCCGCGTGCACCTGTCGCATCTCGGTTGGCCGATCGTGGGAGACGACATGTACGGCGGGAAGGCGTACGCCGATGCGGCGGGGAACATGCTGATCTCGCGCCAGGCGCTTCACGCGTGCGTGCTGGGCTTTACGCATCCCATCACGAATCAGAAGATGCAGTTCACAGCGCCGCTGCGGGGCGACATGGCGGCGCTGGTCCGCGACCTGCGGGCGACGCATGTGGTTGAACGGCCCGAGGCGCCCGGAGCGACGGTGGAGATGAAGTTGCTTGACGGCTGAGCGCCTGGAGCGAACTTCGCGTCCGGGCGATTGAATCGTGACGAAGCGCAAACGCTTGCGAGGCGGTTACCTGGCGGCGATCACTTCCGCTCCGTTGAGGTACGGCCGGAGCGCGGCGGGGATTCGGATGGTGCCGTCGGCCTGCTGGTGATTTTCCAGCAGCGGGATGATGAAGCGAGGGCTCGCGAGAACGGTGTTGTTGAGCGAGTGGCAGAAGACCGTTTCCGACTTGCCGCCGGCGGCGCTCTCGGTGCGGTAGCGCATGTTGAGGCGGCGGCACTGGAAGTCGTAGAGGCGGCTGGCGGAGTGCGTTTCGCCAAAGGCGCCCTGCGGTCGGTTGTCCTTGTCGAGTTCGCCTCGACCGGGCATCCAGCTCTCGATGTCGATCATGTCGGCGTTCTTGGGGCCCAGGTCGCCGGTGCAGCACTGAAGCAGGCGGTAGGGGATCTCCAGGCTCTGCAGCAGTTCCTCGACGTAGCCGATCATGCGCTTGTGCCACGCGCGGCTCTCGGCCTCGTCGGATTTGCAGATGACGACCTGTTCAACCTTGTCGAACTGGTGGATGCGATACAGGCCCGCGGTGTCCTTGCCGGCGGCGCCGGCTTCGCGCCGGAAGCAGGTGCTGACGGTGACGTAGCGGAGCGGGAGCTGCGCTTCGTCGAGGATCTCGTTCATGTGCAGGCCCATGAGGCCCACTTCGCCCGTGCCGGTGAGGTACAGGTCGTGGCTGCCCACGCCTTTGTCATCGGCGGCGTCGGGGTTGCGGCGCTGCGTTTCGGCGATGTGGTACGCCTGCTCGCGTCCGGCGGGGAAAAAGCCGGTTCCGACCATTGCTTCTTCGCGCACCAGGACAGGGACGCTGATGGGCGTGAAGCCGTGCTTGTCGGTCATGAAGTCGGTGGCGTAGCGGAGCAGGGCGAGATGGAGCTTCATGCCCATGCCGGTCAGCACGTAGCTGCGCGTGCCGGCGAGCTTGACGCCCCGCTCGAAATCCGCCAGGCGCAGATCGCGGACCAGTTCCTGATGCGTCTTGGGCTTGAAGCCGCGGTTGGCTTCGAAGCTCTTGCCCAGGTCGAACCCCGCGGGTGACCACCGCTTGATCTCGACATTGGATTCACTGCCGGCGCCGACAGGTACATCGGCATCGGGCGGAAGCGGGATCTGCAGGAGCAGCGAGCTCAGTTCGGGCTCGAGGGCCGCGATCTGCGGTTCGATGGTGGAGATCTCGGCTTTGAGTTGTGCCGGTTTGGATTTGAGTTCGTCGAGCTCGCGCTGGAGCCGGGCGGCTTCATCGCCGGTTGCTTTCTTGATGGCGCCGGCGAGCTTGCCGATCTGCGGGCCGGATTCTTTTTCGAGGCGTTTTTGCTCGGCCCGGAGCGTCTCCATGCGGGTGAGCAGGGCGCGCCGGTTCTCATCGAGCGAGAGAACCCGGTCGATTTCGACCGGGATGTTCTTGGCCCTGGCGCCGGCTTTGAAGCGTTCTGGATTGTCCCGGAGTTGGCGAAGATCGATCATGGGAGGAAGGGGAAAGGGGTGCAAAGTCCCGGGAACGGTCCCGGGCGGGGCGGCGTACCGGAGGGCGTGCGGAACTCGTTTGGGGGCATGGATCACCCGCGGCGGCGTTCCGGTCGGGCACTGTAGGTGGTTCGCTCGGCCATTCCGCGGATTCGTTAGACTGCCCGCGACCCGCTGGCTGTGTTGGCGGAGGCTCTTGAGGGGGTAGGAAGAAGGAGTTCCGGTTTTTGCCTTCGTTTTATCTGAAACCGATTCGAGGAAGCGCCGCGATGATCCGGCTGGGAAAAGACCCGGTCACGATCGGTCGGCATCCGGACAACACGATCCCACTGGCGGACGACCTCTCCAGCCGGTTTCACTGCGCGGTCGAACCCGATGGCCTGGGCGGTTTCAGCGTCCGCGACCTGGGCTCTCGCAACGGCACGAAAGTGAACGACCAGCGCATCAAGGAAGCGCGGCTGAAGCCCGGGGACGTTCTGCGGGTCGGCGGGCATGAATTCGTTCTGGCGGAGGACATGGAGAGCGACCGGGCGGGTCTGGTTGAGAGCCACGAGGACAACGCCCTCCCCGAGAATGAATCGGAAGACAAAAGTTGGGCGGCGCAGCTCATCGATGTCATCGAGAACCTGCCGCCCAAGGACCTGCCGGTTGAGTCGCTGACAATTATCGAAGCCGGTGGCCGGCCTTCCGCGGCGCTGGCGGGAAGCAGCGACGGCCCGGCGGCGGTGCGGCTGCTGCTGCAGACCGCGAGCAAGTCGCGTGCGACCGACGTGCATATCGAGCCCAAGTCTAATGTCTATCACGTGCGTCTGCGCGTGGACGGGCAGATGGTTTCGATCGCGACGCTGCCAGCCCGGGTGGGTGAACTGGTGTACGGCCTGGTCAAGACCGCCTGCCAGATGCGGACCGCGGCACGCGACGCGGTGCAGGAAGGCCATTTCTCTGCCAAGTTTACCGACCGGCGCGTGGAATACCGCATCAGTTTCACGCCTTCGGTCTACGGCCAGAAGCTCGTGATGCGCGTGCTGGACGATCGCACATCGCCCAAGTCGATCGCGGAACTGGGCATGGCCGGGTACATGTCGGACCGTGTGCGCCGGGTGTGCTCGCAGGATCACGGGCTGCTGCTGGTGGCCGGACCGACCGGATCGGGCAAGACGACGACGCTTTACACGGCGCTGCGAGAGATCGACCGCGAGAGCCGCAACGTGGTCACGATCGAAGACCCGGTGGAATACCAGATTAGCAACGTCACGCAGATTCCGATCGACGAGAGCAAGGGCAACAACTTCGGCACCCTGCTGCGATCGGTGCTTCGGCAGGACCCGGACGTGATTCTCGTTGGCGAGATCCGCGACGAGGAGACCGCGCGGACGGCCATGCAGGCCGCGATGACGGGCCACCTGGTGTTTTCGACCGTGCACGCGAAGGACACGATCGCGGCGGTGTTCCGCCTGCTCGACCTGAAGGTGGAGCCGTACCTGGTCGCGAACGCGCTCGACCTGGTGCTGGGCCAGCGCCTGGTGCGGGTTCTCTGCGAAAGTTGCAAGCGGGCGACACAAGTTTCGCCCGGACAGGCGACGCGGCTGGGGCGGCACCTGGGCGGCAAGACCCAGATGTATCTCAGCACGGGCTGCCCGCGCTGCCTGAAGACCGGGTTCCGCGGGCGGCGGGCTCTCTACGAGCTGCTTGATTTCAACGATGAACTCCGCGATGTCGTGATGCACGATCCGACGATCGCGGCGATGAAGAAGGTGATCGAGCAGGGCCTGTTCACCACCCTCGCGCAGTTCGGATGGAAGCTGGTTGCCGAAGGCGTGACGACGCTGGAAGAAGTGGACAAGGTGGCGGGTCAGGGCTGAACAAATTTCCAGATCGCAAAGCAGCAAATCGCACATCAGACCTGCGATGAATCGGATCAGCGAAGTTCCAGCGCTCGCGGAGCTTCTTTCCACGCGGGAAACTTCGCACGCCAGGAATCGACGAGGCGCCGATCGATTTCGACACTGACGACTTGTTCTTTCTCGTCTGCTTCCGCGAGGATCTCGCCCATGGGGCCGATGGCCATCGTCGCGCCGGGGTACTTCAGCGCGGGGTCGCGTCCGGCGCGGTTGACTCCCAGCACGAACGCCTGGTTTTCGATCGCTCGCGCGGTGAGCAGCGTTTTCCAGTGGTGCACGCGCGTGTCGGGCCAGTTGGCGGGCACCACATACATCTCGGCGCCTGCCGCGAGCCCTTGGCGGAAGAGTTCGGGGAAACGAAGGTCATAGCAGATCGTCGGGCAGACCCGCAGGGTGGTCGCGCCACAAGTCCAGTCGTAGAGGGCGAGGCGGTCCCCGGGCTTGAAGCAGTCGCTCTCGCGCTTGCCCGCTGGTCCGAGGCTGAAAGGGTGGTGCTTGTCGTACTCGGCCAGGACCGCGCCGGTCGGTCCGATCACTGTGGAGCGGTTGCGACCGAGCCCATCGGGCCCCTTGACCGTGCGGCAGCCGTGGACCGTGATCGACCAGCGGGTGGCGAGTTGCTTCTGGAAGGCCAGTGTGGCGCCGTTTTCATCCGGGCTCCGGAGCAGGTCGATTGTGAAGCCGGTATCAAAAACCTCTGGCAAGACGACCAGATCGCCGGGCGCGGGTTGAGCAGAAGCCAGTAAATCCAGCACGCGGGCGTAGTTGGCCTCTTTGTTCTCCCAGACGATGTCGAATTGCACGAGGTGAGCCCGCATGGGCACAGGGTACGAACAGCCGGGGCACGGAGGTTCGTAAACTACGGCGTGCCGCAAAGTGGCCTGACCAACGCCGATCCGCTCATCTGGCTTGCCAGCCGGTCGCCCCGTCGGCGGCAATTACTGACAGAGGCGGGGATCCGGCACATCGCCGAGCATCCGGGGATCGAAGATTCCGAACTCGAGACAACCGGGCGCAGGCCCGAGCAATGGGTGGCTTCTCTGGCGTACCTGAAAGCGATGGCGGGGGCGGCCGCGGCGAGAATCAGGCTTTGGGAAGAGTCGGTGCTGGTGCTGGGTTCCGACACGGCGTGTGTGCAGGACGGGCGGATGATCGGTACACCGTGTTCCGCGGAAGAAGCGGGCGCGATGCTCCGGTCTTTCCGATCGGCCACGCACCGCGTGGTCACGGGCGTGGCGCTGGTGGGGCTGGACAGGGACGAGTTCGGCGTGCCGCGGTTGCGGACGCTCTGCACGTGTGAAGCGGACGTGCGGTGGGGCGACGTGGACGAGGACGAGATCGAGCGGTATCTCGCGAGCAACGCCTGGCAGGGCAAGGCCGGTGCGTACAACCTGCGCGAGCGCGTCGAAGCGGGTTGGCCGATCGAGATCCGAGGCGGCGAAGACACGGTGATGGGTCTTCCGATTGAGGCGGTGCGGAAGAAGGTGCGTGCGCTGAGCGAACGAGCGGGCTGGCGAGCGGGCGAGCGCCGGGCGGCGGGGGTGCCTGGTTGAACGCCGGCGTGCCGCTGCTTCCGGCTTGGATTGTGCTGCCCGTCGCAACGGTGGTGCTGATGGTGGTGGCGGTGCATCTGCTGGTGCTGCTGCGGAGCGAGATGCCCGCGAGCCGGCGCCGGATCCGGACGGTGAACGGCTGGTTGATGCTGTTTCTCGTGCCGATCGCGGCGTGCGCGTTCGGGATCGTGACGCCGCAGAACCCAAGGACCTTCGTGCTGGTATGGATCGCGGTGGTCTCGCTGCTGTTACTGATGGTGCTGCTCGCGGTGCTCGATATGGCGAACACCACGCGGCTGTATTCTCGGGAGCGTCGGGAGTTGCTGGACGAGTTTCAGCAGGAGCGGGGGAGCGCGGAGCAGACCAAGAAATGAACGACTCACCGCTGCCCCCGGCGCTGCGCTTGCTGTCCGGGCCGCTGGCCGCGGCGTACGGCCGCATCATCGCCGGGCGCAACGCGAAGTTCGACTCGGGCAGGGGCGTGGTGGAGCTTGATCGCCCGGTGATCAGCGTGGGCAATCTCAGCGTCGGAGGCACGGGGAAGACGCCGATGGTGGCGTGGATCGTGCGGGCGCTGCTGCGCAACGGCAACAGGCCGGTGATCGCGATGCGGGGATATTCCAAGTCGGGCGCGAGCGATGAAGCGATGGAATATCAGGCCGAGTTTTCGGCAGTGCCGGTGGTCGCACAGCCGGATCGGCTGGAGGGGCTCATCGATCTGTTCCACGATCCGGCCGGCGCGGAGACCGATGTCGTTGTGCTGGACGATGGATTCCAGCATCGCAAGATCGCGCGTCAACTGGATGTGGTGCTGATCGATGCCACGCGCGATCCCTTCGTGGATCGGCTGCTGCCACGGGGATGGCTGCGGGAGCCGGTGGAATCGCTGGGGCGTGCGGGTTCGGTGGTGATCACGCACGCCGAATGCGCGGCGCCGAGCGAGATCGACAGGCTGCGTCGGGAGATCGCAACACGGGCCCCGGGGATCGCGTTGTCGGTCGCGCGGCACGGCTGGTCGGAGCTGATCGTCGTTGAGCGCGGCGCCGAGAGGCGCGAGTCAGCGGGCTGGCTCAAGGGCAAACGCGTGGTTGCGGCGTGCGGCATCGGGAACCCGGGCCCGTTTCTGAAGGCGGTGCGCGAAGCGAGCGGGGCGGAAGTCCTCGAGTTCGTGTGTCCGGACCACGACCCTTATTTGCCCCGGACGATCATGGACCTGTTCCGCCTCGCCAAAGACCGCGCGGCGCAGGCGATCGTCATGACCGGGAAAGACTGGGCAAAACTGCGAGCGGTTCGGCCGGATGCATGGCCCTGTCCGGTGGTTCGCCCGAAGCTTGAGATGATGTTTCAGTCCGGCGGGGAGGAGCTGCTGGGGCGGGTGCTCGAAGCCGCGAAGATGGGGGGCACGGCGGATGCCGCGGACGGGGGCGCGGGCGAACAATAAAGACGCGTGGATGCACTTCTCCGACATCTCGACGAGTGGAAAACGTTCAAGGCACTGGTTGTTGGCGACCTGATGCTCGACGAGCATCTCTACGGCGATGCCGAGCGGCTGTCGGCAGACGCACCGGTGCCCATCTTGCACGTGCGGCGCAAGGAACACCGGCCGGGCGGGGCGGCAAACGTGTGCCTGGACCTGGTGGCGCTCAAGGGCGAAGTGATCGCCATCGGCGTGGTGGGCGACGACGAAGCCGGGCGGGTGCTCAAGCGGGAACTGCGTGGGCACGGCGTGAGCGACGAAGGGATCGAGATCGATACGTCGCGCCCGACGACGATCAAGCAGAACCTGGTGGGGCTTGCGCAGGCGCGTCACCCGCAGAAGATGTTCCGGCTCGACTTCGAATCGCGGGAGCCCGTGTCCGGCGAAGTCGCGGGGCGGATCCTGTCGCGGGTGAGGTCGCTGATCGGCCGGGTGGATGTGGTGTGCATCGAGGATTACGCCAAGGGCGTGTGCACGGAAGAAGTGTGCCAGGGCGTGATCAAGATCGCACGGGATGCGGGCAAGGAAGTGCTCGTGGATCCGGCGAAGATCGCGACGTACGCGAAGTATCGCGGCGCGACGAGCATGACGCCCAACCGGACCGAGGCGGAGTTCGCGACCGGTCTGCGCACGCACGGCGACGGTTCGGCGGAGCACAACACGCTGCTGGCCAAGCAGCTTCAGAAGGATGCCGACCTGGAGGCGTCCATCATCACGCTCGACCGGCACGGGGCGCTGCTGCTTGAAAAGGGCAAGGAAGCGCTCGCGGTGCCGACGGTGGCGAGGAAGGTTTACGACGTGACGGGGGCGGGCGACATGATGCTGGCGGCGCTCGCGGCGGCACGCGCGAACGGGATCGAATGGCCCGACGCGGTGCGGTTCGCGAATGCCGCGGCCGGACTTGAAGTCGAAGTGTTCGGCGTGCAGCCGATCCCGCTCGAGCAGGTGCATCACGCGGTGCTTGAACTTGCGGGCAACGCCAGCGGCAAGCTCCGGACCGTGCAGCAACTGATGGTGGAGGTCGCGGCGCGCAGGCGGGCGGGGCAGAAGATCGTGTTCACCAACGGCTGCTTCGACGTGCTGCACGCGGGGCATGTCGCGCTGCTGGATCAGGCCGCCAAGCACGGCGATTTTCTGGTTGTCGGACTCAATGACGATGCTTCGGTGAAGCGGCTCAAGGGCCCGACCCGGCCGGTGAATACACAGGAAGACCGGGCCAAGGTGCTGGGATCGCTGGGAAGCGTGGGTTCGGTCGTGTTCTTTGCGGAGGACACACCCATCAAGCTCATTGAAGCGGTGAAGCCCGATGTGCTGGTGAAGGGTGGCGACTACACCAAGGACAAGGTGGTGGGGCACGAAGTGGTCGAGAAGCACGGCGGTTGCGTGGTGCTGATCGACCTGGTGGAAGGCCGCAGCACCACCAACACGATCAAGAAGATGCAGTCGAGCAAGCCGTAAGCGGGCTTACCACTTCAGCACGATCTTTCCGAATTGCTCCGCGGCCTCGAGTCGCGCGTAGGCCTTGGGCGCGTCCGCGACCGGGAAGACCTGATCAATGACGGGCTTGAGCTTTCCTGCCGCGAAGAGCGACGCGACTTCCTTGAACTCGTCGTTGCTCCCCATCGTGCTGCCCAGAATGCGGAGCTGATTCCAGAAGATGCGGGCGAGATCCGTGGTCGCGTCCGGCCCACTCGTGCAGCCGGGCGTGGCGTAACAGCCGCCCCGCGCGAGAGACTTGATGCAGTTGAGGTGCGTGGCCTTTCCGGACGAATCGACGGCGAGATCGACGCCTCGCTTATTCGTCCAGGCACGCACTTCTTTGCTCCAGTCCTGTCCCTGATCGAGCACGCAGAGATCGGCTCCGAGCGACTTGGCTTTGTCGAGCTTCCATTGATGGCGGCTGGTGACGGCGACAGGGCAGGAGAAGTGCTTTGCGATCGCGAGCGCGCTCGTGGCGACTCCGCCTCCGACTCCGGTGATCAGGACGGCCTGACCGGGCACGAGCTTGGCCTTGGTCACCATCATTGAGTAGGCGGTGAGAGCACAGAGGCCGAAGGCCGCGCCCTCGACGGCGTCCACCGAATCGGGCATCGCGGCGAGATTCTCGGCGGGGATGGAGAAAAACTCGGCGAACATGCCGTTGTGGTGCTCCCCGATGAGCTCGTAGTTTGGCGCGAGTGTGGAGTTGGGGGGGTCACCCGGGCGTGACGGATCGGGCACGCGCGTGGCGGCGTTCACGATGACTTTGCGTCCGATCCATTTGGGATCGACGCCGGGACCGGCCGATTCGACCAAGCCGCAGCAGTCGCAGCCGCTGACGCGCGGATAGGTGAGGTTCACGCCGGGGATGCCCATGCCGACCCACAGGTCCATGTGGTTAAAGGCCGACGCAAGCGCGCGGACGTTGACCCAGCCGGGCTTGGGACTGGGTAGGTCCGGCCAGTCGGGCTGGAACCGGATGTTGGGGGTGACCGGATTTCCCTGCTTCGTGACGACGACTGCTCGCATGTGGCAAGCGTACCCGGATCAGACGCACGCGCGAACGGCGGCAACGAACGAGCGAAGCTTGGCTTGATCGAGCTTCCCGTTGGAACGAACGCCGGAGCAGAGATCAAGCCCGAAGGGCCGCACGGCGCGGACGGCCTGCGGCGCGTTGGACTCGTTCAGGCCTCCGGCGAGGTAGACGGGCACCGAGACGGCTTCGCGGAGTGCCGCGGAGATCGTCCAATCATGGGTGCGACCGGTGCCCCCCAGTTCTTTGATCGCGGCCTGGGGCCTGCCGCTGTCGAGAAGGATGGCATCTACGTGTTCCGCGGCGGCGCGGGCTTCTTCGATCGCGCCCCGGCCTTGGACGTGGATCACCTGCACGATGCGCACATTGGGCAACTCGCCTCGAATGCGGGCGTACGCGCCCTCTTCGACTTCATCCACGAGTTGGACGGTGCGGCAGCGGGTTTGCCGAAGCTGGTCGATGATCGACGCTGCGTCGTGCTTGCACGTGAGCAGGAAGGTGTCAACGCCGGGGGGCACACGGGACGCGATCTCGGCGATTAATTCGTCGCTGATGGGGCCGGGGCCGCTGGGCATGGCCGAAACGAGGCCGAGGGCGTGCGCTCCAGCGTCGATGGCGATGCGGGCTTCGTCAGGGCTGGAGATGCAGCAGACCTTGATGCGCACCGGCGGTCTCAAAGAAAAACCCGGCGGATGCGCCGGGTTGAGGAGATACGGAAGGGAGAATCGGCTTACTGCTTGGCGGGCTCGGCCGCGGCAGCGGGCTTGTTTTCGCCCGGGACCTCGATGTTCTTGAGGCCGCGGCGGCGGTCGCGGAGGCGGCGGCTCTTGCCGACGCGATCGCGCAGGTAGTAGAGCTTGGAACGACGGGCATCGCCGTGGCGGAGCACTTCGATCTTGGCGATCAGGGGGCTGTTGATCGGCCACACGCGCTCGATGCCGACTTCGTCGACGACGCGGCGAACGGTGATCATCTCGCTCATGCCACGACCGGCGCGGCCGATGAGGACGCCCTGGTACACCTGGACGCGCTCCTTGTCGCCTTCCACGATGCGGTTGTGCACGTTGATCGTGTCACCGATCGAAAGCTGGGGGAGGTCCTTCTTGAGAGCCTGGGTATTGACGCTCTCGATGATCGACTGCTGGCTCTTGG
>JAFEBN010000230.1 GCA_018242645.1 Planctomycetota bacterium
CGGCGCGACGACCGCCTCTTTGCAGATCGCTCAGGTGGCGCTGCAGGACGAGGGCAGCTATGACGTGGTGATCAGCAGCGTCTGCGGCGTGGAAACAAGCCAGCAGGCGACTCTCTCGGTCGCCACCTGTCCCTCATCTTGGCAGGATCTCGGCGTCAGCGGCCCCGGGGCACGCTGGCTCGGCGCCGCCGCGGCGGATGTCTCGCGCAAACAGATCGTGCTGTTCGGCGGAATGTCGACGACCTCGGGTACGCGACTCGGCGATACATGGATCTGGAATGGGAACGGTTGGTCGCAGCGCGTCGTCAGCGGCCCTTCGGCGCGCGCCGATCACGCGATGGCGACGTTCGGTTCGGGCGTGCTGCTGTTCGGCGGCCGCGACACCGCGGGGAACGTCAACAAGGACGACACCTGGTTGTGGAACGGAACATCCTGGTCGCTGCTGAGTCCGCTTCACAAGCCGCCGGCCCGCGCGGGGCACACCATGTCCTACGACTCCGTGCGCAACCGCGTTGTCGTCTTCGGCGGTGTCTACAGCGGCGACATACTCGCGAACGACACGTGGGAATTCGACGGCACGGACTGGTCACAGGTGGCGTCGGGCGGCCCCGCGGCACGCTTCGCCCACCAGATGACCTTCGACAGTGCGCGCGGTCGGACCGTGATGTACGGCGGCGCACTCTTCTTCGGTCAGGTGTTCTTCGACACGTGGGAGTGGGACGGCGCACTCTGGTCCAAGAAGGCAGACGGCGGGCCTCCGGGCGCTGTCTACGGCCAGATGACGTACGACCCTTCACGCGGACGAAGCATTTATGTCACGGGCTACACCTACAACCACGTCTACTCGACGGAAACGTGGGAATGGAACGGCGTGAGTTGGTCGAAGTCGCTCAATGTCAGTCCGCCGGCGCGCCAGAACGCGTACAGCGCGTACGACCATCAGCGATCGCGTGTCGTGCTCTTCGGCGGTTACAGCCCGGCGGCCACGTTGTTCGGCGACTCGTGGGGTTTGGTGCTCGGGCCTTCGGTGGTCTCTCCTCCGCAGAGTCAGACGGTCCGCGCGGGAAATCCCGCGATCTTTTCCGTAACCGGTTCGGCGCCGGGGCTGCAATATCAGTGGCTTCGCAATGGTGTCAACATGGTCAACGGCGGGCGAATCGGCGGCGCCACGAGCAACGCGATGACCATCGTGCAGGCGATCGCCGCCGATGCCGCAAGCTACCGCGTTCGCGCAACCGACGCATGCGGATCGAGCGTGATCTCCGCGCCGGCGGTCCTGACGGTCACCTGCACCGCCGACTACAACTTCGACGGCATGGTGGAAGACCTGGATTTCCAGATCTTCATCGCGGCCTACGACCGCCTGATCTGTGATCCCGCTCCCGTCGCGTGCGCGGCGGACATGAACGCGGACGGATTTGTGGATGATTTCGATTTTCAGCTCTTCGTCACGCAGTACAACGATCTGGTGTGTCCGTGACTGGTTGCCGCCGGCGGTGACAAGGGGTTGGTGAAACGTGAAGACAACCGTGATAAGGGCGCTCGCGGCAGGGATGTGGCTGGCGGCGAGCGCTGCGGCGCTGCCTCCGGGGCTTGTCGACGAGCCGATTCTGGGCGGGTGGACTCGCGCCGTCGGCGTGGTCGCGGGACCCGATGGACGGCTCTTTGTGTGGGAGAAGGGCGGACGGGTCTGGACCGTGGAGCAGGGGGTGAAGTCGGCAGCGCCGCTCATCGATATCCATGACGAGGTGCGCGACTTTGGCGATTACGGGATGCTGGGCTTGGCGCTCGATCCGCAGTTCGCGAGTAACGGCCGCATCTATTTGTTGTACGCGGTGGACTACGACGACCTCGTCAACATGGACAAGCCCGGGTACAACCCGGCGGGGAGCCAGAGCCAGCGTGATTCCATCGGGCGCATCACGCGCTACACATTGAACGCGAGCGATGGATTCCGATCGATCGTTCCCAACTCGAGGCGCGTGCTGCTCGGGGAATCGCCATCGACGGGATTCCCGCTCATCTATCAGTCGCATGGGATCGGATCGCTCGCATTCGGAGAGGACGGGTCTCTTCTCGCCGGCAGCGGCGATTCCGCGAACTTCAACGGGATTGACACGGGTGGTCCGCAAGTGGGCTCGAGCAACACGGCGCTCGCGGATGGCATCATCAAGCCCAAGGAAGACATCGGTGCGTTTCGCGCACAACTGGTTGACTCGTTGGCGGGAAAAATCATCCGTATCAGTGCGGAGACCGGTGACGGCTTGCCGGACAATCCCTTCTACGACGCGGCGCATCCGCGCGCGGCGCGTTCGCGCGTGTGGACCCTGGGCGTTCGGAATCCGTTTCGATTCGGCGTGCGGCCGCAGTCCGCGACGGCCGGCAATCCGGTCGGCGCGATCTTCGCGGGTGACGTCGGGTTCGAATCGCACGAAGAACTCGACGTGTTCGATGCGCCGGGACAGAACGGGGGTTGGCCGCTGTACGAGGGATTGTCCGATACACCCGGCTATTCGACGGTTGTATCGCCACCGAATCAGGACGCTCCCAATCCACGGGCCGGGATCAACGGCTGCGCCGCGTATTTTTCATTCCGGGATCTGCTCGCGCCCGACGGGCTGGGCCCCGCACAGTGGTCCAACCCCTGTGATCCGTCGCAACAGGTGCCCGCGAGCATTCCGGCGTTTCGTGTGAAGCGGCCGGTCATCGCGTGGGGACACGGCGGGTCAACGCTGGTTCCGGTGTACAGCGGGAACGACGCCGCGGCAGTTCCCATCGATGATCCTGGCTCACCGGTGAGTGGTTTCGCGCTCGCGGGCACGTGCGTCGTCGGCGGGGCGTGGTGCATGGGACAGGGATTGGGAAGCGCGTACGCCAGCACGTACTTCGCCGGGGATTTCACGGGCAAATTCATCGTCAATATGTCCTTCGATGCCGCAAACCGGTTGCTCGAGGTGCGGCCTTTCCTCGAATCGCCGACCCCGATCGCGCATATTGCGATCAGTCCGATGGATGCATCGCTGTACTACATCGCGTATTCCTACAACGGCCCCGGCACACTGCGACGAATCCGGCGCGTCTCGTGTCCGTGCGATTTGACCGGTGACGGTGTGGTGGATGATGCCGACTTTGTTGCGTTCATTCCCGCGTACAACACCCTCGAATGCGGGCCGGTGTGCCCGGCCGATTTCAATGGCGACGACCGGGTTGACGATGCGGACTTTGAACTATTTGTCGTGGCCTACAACGCGCTGATCTGTTCATGAGCGCGTTTTCCTTCGAGGCGGGCGCTGGGCTCAACCGGCCTTCCAAGTTCCGTTTTCCCAGCCGATGACGACGCGCTGGACGTTTTCGTAGTAGATCTTGCGGAGGACGGGCTCGGAGAGGCCGATGCCGCGGAGGGTGGGGCTGGAGAGGTCGGTGTGGGCGGCGGGGTCGACCATCTTGAGGTCGGGGTCGGCGATGGGGCTGGGGCGGTCGCCGACGGTTTCGAACATGGTGCGGAGCGCGAAGTAGCGGCTGGCGTAGAGCTCGAAGGCGGTCTCCGGTGAGTCGGAGAGATCGCTCATCGGGCTCATGCGCTGCTGCTCGGCTGTCTTCCGAGTGAGCTGATCGTCCATCGTCACGATGTCGGAGCCGAAGAAGATGCGGTCCTGCCACTTCTCGAAGAAGGCGACGAGTTCTTCGCGCGGGTGCTTGCCGAGTTCGCGGACGACCCACTTTGTGGCGCTGGTGTCGAGATACAGGTTGGGATGACGCTCGAGCAGGCCGGAGAGGAAGTGGAGGTCTTCGGGGTTGCCGCCCATGTGTGCCGCGATCCACGGCACGGGGAAGCGCTTGAGCATGACCTCGAGGCCCCGGTAGTGTTCTTTCTTGACGCCGTACCTGGCGCGGTCGGTGTACTTGGCCTTGAACCAGCTGTCCGGATCGGCGGTGTGCGTCTTGATCATCATGCCGAGCGAGACGGCGAGTTCTGCCGCGGCGACGCGCCACTTGCCGTCGAGCTCGATGTAATCATCGCGATCGGGCCCGGTGAACCACTCGCGCGTGCGCGGCGCGTTCCACAGCTTGATCATCCGGGCGCCCTGCTCTTCGCGGAAAGCGCGGACGGTGTCGAGGTACCCGGGGCCGAAGGCGTGCGCCTTGTCGGGGAGCGAGAAGTTCGGGATGGCGACGAAGCGGACGGTGTCTTTAAGCACTTCGCGGACGGCGGGGGCTTCGACCAGGCGGGTCTGGGAATAGGTCAGGCGGACGCCGAAGAGCCGCGCGGCGGTTTCGTAGATCTTGCTGGCTTCTCTTCCGTGGATGTGGGAGTGGACGTCGATGATGCGTCCGTTGAACGCGGCGGCTTTGGGGAGTGCCGCGGCCTGCGCGACGTAATCGAGCGCGTGGAGGTTGTGGGGGGACTGGGCGGGCATGGCGCGGAATCGTAGAGAGCCGGCGAATCCGGCTTGGATGCCCAGGGCGTGGCGCGGATACGAGCCGGGTGAAAACGCGGATGAGGCCGCTCCGGGCTAGCGAGCCAGCGTGTACTCATCGACCATCATCACGCTGGTGCCGTCGGCGCGCGGGGCTTTGACCTCGGCGCGGAGCGTGATGCGGGGCGTGGCCCCGGGTTGCGTGATCCAGGAGGGCAGGCCCGCGAGCGGGATGCGGTAGGTGCGGGTGGCGGGGTCGTAGAGCTCGGCGTTGCGCTTCAGGTCGGAGAGGTCGATCTCGTAGCGGCCCTGCTGGGTGTCGTCGGATGCGCTGCTGCTGGCTGGTCGGCCGCCGGGGCCGTAGAGCAGGATCACGAGCTGGCCGATGGCCTTGGTGCTGTCCCCCCATGCATCGCGGAACTCGAGGTGCGTGATGATGCGGACGCTGGCGGGCGGCGGGGTGACATCCTGCGGCGGGATGTTGTCGGCGGGAGAGGGGCCGGTCGGGTTGGCGGGTGGAGCGGGGGGCGGGCTGCCGCGCTCGATGTGGGTGAGCGGGAAGATGCGCATCGAAGTGGGGACGAAGGGCCAGCCACCGGGGTTGGGCGTGCCGCCGAGGAAGCTGGGGCCGCTCGAGGCGCACGCGGTGAGGAAGAGGAAAGGGAGAAGCAGAAGAAGGCGGGTCATCGGGGGGGAGTTTATGGGATGTGCGGGATGGAGAGAACGCGGAGACGCGGAGCGGGCGGGGAGGGCGGAGAGAGGGCGGAAGAAAGGTGGATGCGGCGTGAGCGGGCGGGGGGTCGATCGTTCTCGCTTCTCAGGGGTTTGAAGATGATTCGCGCAGTCGCCGCGCCAGCACCAGGCTGCATGTGGCGTCTGCGGCGGATGCGAGCGCGAGCGCTGCGGGGATCCACACCTTGAGATCGATGGGGAGGAAGACGAGCAGCCATGCCGCGATGCCGATGACCGGTGAAGCGGCAGCGAAGAACCCGGCGGCGGGCGAGCACAATTCGGAGGCAACATCGCGAAGCCAGAGACATTCGGCGAGCGAGCGCACGATGGAAAGGATGGCGAAGCACGCCCCCAACACAAACACGACCGCCCATCCTGCAAGACTGAAACTGATGAACGGAAGCGTCACCATCAACGATCCGATCAGCGACTGGAGCACCAGCAGCCGAGCCAATCCTTTCCGTAGTCCGGCGCTGGCGCTGGCGGCGCAGGCGGCGAGCCAGATTCGGGCGAGACGAACGCCGAGCCAGGCTGCGATCCAAAGGAGCACATGAGCCCAGAAGCTGGCGATCTCCAGCTCCGGAGCGTGGAGCAGGCCGGTCCAGTAGATGCACGTGGCCGCGTATACGACAAAGGCGACGATCTGCGCGAGCCCCGCGATCACCATTCGCGGCCGCGCCGCCGAGCGAAACGAGGGATGGATGCCGTCGAACTCGGTCTGCTTCACGCCGCATTCGGGGCAGAGGACGTCGGGAGCAAGTCCCTTCAGGGAGTAGCCGCACGCGGAACAGGTGGGATGGAGATGGCGATCGTCCAATGGGTTGAGCGTACAGCAACGTTGGGCAGCGGGGAAATGGAACGCGGGCGATCGAGCTTTGGGCCGGATCGCGGCGACGCATCTGTTACTGTGGGCGGATGCAGTGCAGCCGGTGTGGGTATGACCTTCGCGGCATCGCGGGGCCGTGTTGTCCGGAATGCGGCACGCGGTTTGTCGATTCGCCGCGGGTGCGGATGCCGCGGAAGAAAACCTTTGAGAACACGATCGCCATTCTGGTGCTGGTGTTCTTGGGGTTGGTGATGACGGGGTTCGGCTGTCTCGGCCTCGAGCTTTGCGCACCGAGTTTCTGGAGGTGAGGGTGGCGGTCTTTTCAGACGCGAGGCACGCTCACGCCAGCGTGATCAGGGGCAAAGCTGCGCGTCGTAAGCGGTGATGAAGAGGATGAAGTCGGCGTCGTTCACCGCTCCGTCGCGGTTGAAATCTGCGGGGCAACCGGCCGGCATCGCGACGTCCCCGCACTCGAGCGTGTCGTACGCGGCGGCGAACAACAGGAAGTCGTCGTCTCCAACGGCAGCGTCGGAGTCGAGATCACAGGGACAGCGTGAACAGGCTGTCAGCCGGTAAAAGTTGTACGCGGGATCGCTCCCGACAAAGAGGAAATTGCCGCCGACATGCAGATCGCCGCCGAACGAGTCGAGCGACAACACGGTGCCGTCGGGCAAGGCGCCCGTCAACGAGGGGCCTGGTGGGATGGCCTGCCAGCCGGAACCGGTCCACTCGACGAGATCGTTCTCGGGGGCGCCGCCGATGTTGGCTCCGCCCGCGATGAGCCGCCCGTTGTAAACCTTTGCATCAAAGATCTGGCCTGTGAATGGGTCCCCTTCGGTGCGCCAAGTTTGCCCGTTCCAGACGCGGAAGGCGCCGTTGCCGAGTGTTACGAGTTCTCGTCGAAACTCGATCGGGAGCTTTGGATTGGGTACGCCGCCCGTATCGAGCCGAATCCACCCGGAGCCGTTCCACCGGGCGAAACCCTCGAGATCCGTGGTCCCACTTTGGGTGAACGACCCGAATGCATACAGATCGTTATTCCACACGATCAGGCTTGTGAGGCCGGTGCTCCCATTGGACGCATTCACAAACCCGGCCCCCACGGGCATCCAAGTCGCGCCGTTCCATGTGGCGACCCCGTTGTAGGTCACGCCGTTGAGATTGTGAAATGTTCCACCAGCCACAAGCGAACCGCGATAGTCAACGAGCGTTGTGACGTTGGTCGGAAGCGGATCGCCGATCGGTGTCCAGAAATCGCTGTCGAAGCGGAAAACCTTTGAGCGATCCGCGACGGCGAACAGGCGGCCCTGCACCGTAAAGATCTGAAGTGACGTGAACGGAGCCGGCAGTGACGGAATCGGAACCCAATTTGGAGCATCCCATCGCGCGATGTTGTTTCCGGAGTCCAGTGCGTAAACACCATCGACGGTGGCGCGCACCGTCTGGACGGAGTACTTTGACCAGTTCGAGCCCGTCGAACGCCAGGTGTTTCCAGTCCAACGTGCGAGACCGTTGGCGGGCGTTCCGGCGGCGTGCGTGAGAGTGCCACCAACATACAACTCGCCGTTCAGATCGGTCATGCAGCCGACCAGGGCCATGGACCCCCCTTGTCGCAGTCCGCCCTGCATGCCGGACCACTCGCTTCCATCCCAGGAGAAGATACTGCCTGTGGGACGAGCGCCGAGCGTTTGGAACGTGCCCCCGAAGTACAGAAAATCGCCCGCGGCGTGCACAGTCAAGACCCGAACCGGCCACGTCAGGTCCGCGGGAGCAAAGGAACTCCACTGCGTTCCATCCCATTTGGAAACGAGACTGTTCCCAGAAACAGCGTACAGCCCGCCGTGATATGCAGCGAGCGAAGCGACCGAGCCGCCGGGACCGTTGCCCAGCGGCCGCCACGCGTGGCCATCCCACCGCGCGACGTTGTTGACGGTGGTGCTGCCGCTGGTTTTGAAACTTCCTCCGGCCACGATCTCGTCGTTCAAAACCTCGAGGCACGTGACGGGGGCGCTCAAGCCCTGGCCCAGTGCGTGCCAGGACGTGCCGTCGGATACCACAATGTTGGCGGCGATGCCCGGTATGTTGAAGGAGCCGCCGACGTACAGCTGACCGTTGTGTACTCGGAGCGCGTTCACGCTTCCGAGGATTTTTTCGCCGGGGAACGGAATCCAGGCCGTTCCGTTCCACTGGCCGATTCCGCCAAAGGAAGTTCCGCCCACGGGAGCGACGGCCTGTCCGCCGGCAACGAGATTGCCGTTGAACATCGCGAACGCGGAAGGTGCGACCGAAAGGCCCTCACCAAGGGCCTGCAAGTGCGAACCATCCCACGCGACGATGTGATTGAAAAAAGGCTTGATGCCATTTCCGAACTCACCCGCGATGATCAGTTGTGACGCGAGCGGCCCGGCACCGTCGGGATCCCACGATCCAAGTGCCGAGACGGTCGAGAGGGGCGGAAGAGAGGGAAGGTCGGAGAGTCGAGCGGGATCGCAGGATTGCGCGCACGCAAACGGCGACGCGAAGATCCCGGTCGTGAGCGTGCAGAAAATCGCTCGGTGTCTCATGCTAAACCTCGTTGCCCCAGATAGTTAGTATGCGCAACCCGTATTCGTTGTCCTGCTCCGATTTGAACCAAGACGGAGCGCCAATCGCGATGCTCGTTTTCGGACGGGCGAAGGGTGGCAGCGAGAGAAGTTTGTTGTCATGGAAGCTGCTTGGGCGTTGCGGCGAGGCGGTCGATCGCGCCTGCGAGGGTGCGCTGGGCTTCCTGCACGGCGGTCATGGCGGCGGTGGAGCGATCGAGCGCGCCGAGAACGGCGTCGAGGGTGCGGCGTTCCTGCATGAGGCGGTCGTGGGTTTCGGCGATCTGCTTTTCGCGGGTGGCGGCGGCGCGGCGCTCGGAGAGCCACATCCAGGCGACGAAGCCGGCGAGGCCGAACTGGCTGAGGATGGGCGTGAGTGTGTCGTTCATCGAGAAGCTCGGAGGGGACCACAATGCGAAAATGCCTCTTGAAGTGCGGCGCTCTTGCAACAGGCGGAATGTCGGCTATGTGTTCTGGTGGGGAGTGGCGTTGAACGTTCCGGATCTCGGAGCCGACGCGTGGAACAGGCGGGCGGATGTACACTCGCCGCAATGAACTGCGGGCGTTGTTTCTATGACCTTTGCGAGCTCAAGGGCGATCGATGCCCCGAGTGCGGCGCGCTGTTGAGCGAGTGGCCGCCGGTGGATGAACCGTTTCTCAAGTTGAACGCCCGACTGGCGCAGCGGTACGCGCTTGCCGCGTGCGCCGTATTTTGTGTCTTCGTCGCAGCAAGCATTGCCATTTTGCCGACGCCCGGCGCGGCATTCATATTCGTGCTCCTTGTTGTGTTCGCGCTTAGCTCGATGACCGCGCGGATTCAATCGCGCGCGGAGGGTGTCGATTTGTGGCCTCGCGATGTCATCACGGGGTGTGCGATGGTTTCGTTTGTGTGCGTGGCGGGCGGGATTCCGGGCGTGGTTCTGGGCGTCCTGATATTGTGGATCCGCTGGAAACTCCAGCTCTAACAGAGCGAGAGATGAACGCGCGACGCGAGGCGCGTCTAGGGCGAGTCATTGAAACGGCGGAAGCGTGCGGAGTACCCCATTGAACAAACCCTGTTGCGATCGACTCGGTCGGCTTCTTCGAAGTCGATGAAACTCATCTGGGTGTATGAGCGCCCGCTGTTGTCAATCAAGATGCCCGGTGTCGGCGGGTGAAGGAGCTGTGCGGTGATGGCATCGCGGAGCGACCAGAGCGCTGACTCGCTGGGGGCGATGAGGCGGCCGGTGACGCGGACGGTGAGTTCTTCAAGCCCGAGCCAGGCGCTGCCGCTGACCTGGTAACCCAGCCGCAGCTTGGGGACTACGAGTTGCCCCTGGGCTTCGAGGGCGAAGCGGTGAGGGCCGGAGCCGAAGAGGTTGAGGGATTTGAAGGAAGACATGGGCAAAGGGGCAGAGGGACAAAGGGGCACTGGGCTGAGGGAGCGTGGGCCGGGTGACGAGGCGCTCGACGTGTCCTCCGTCGACGTCTTCACACATTCTCTACGCCAAGGGATCTGTGGCGCCGTCGGGTGAGAGTGCAACAAGCGAGATCGTCCGCTTGGGTTTTTCTCCAGCGCTGAGGCGGACTGACCGGACGACAACTTGGGCCGAAAGGGTGCGTCGTGCGGCGTCGGAGCTGTTGGGCCGGAGCATGATTTCCAACGCGCCAGAATCGCCGGGGCGGGGTGTGTCGAGCGTGTCGGTGTCGAGGCGCTGGACGATGGAAATATCGGTGCGGATCTCGGGAACATCGGCGAAGACGGCGTGCGGGCCCGCGTCGCACCATTCGATGACCTCGCGATGAGCGAGGCGGTCGATCGCGACCGACTCGATCGCCTCGTAGCGCACGCCGAACAGTGTCAATTTGGGTGGGTTGAGAATCAGCATGCTTCAGACCCTGTTGAGCGGGATGATGCAGGGGCGGCGCTGGGTGTTGTCATCCAGCGGAGCTTTCGCGGCGGCCCGCTCGAGTGCGACGAGCAGGCGGTAGCGTTCGGCGCGTTGTGCGAGCGGCGCCTGCGCGGACACTTCACTCGCGCTGGCATAAATCGCGGCGAGCGTGGAGACAGTCGCGAGGCGAGCGAGCGGCTGGGTGTCGATCAACAGTGGCGGGGTGGACGCGGCGGGATCGAGACCGAGCGATTGGAGGATGTGCTCGCTCGTCACGCTGATCTGGGGGCGGAATGTGGAGACGATGACTTCCGCGCCGGTGACCGGGGCGGGCGTGAGGGCCGGAAAGTCGGATCGGGCGCGGATGCGGGAGATCTGTGCCGCGGTCGGTGAGAGGCGCGCGAGGACTTCGTGCGCGATCTCGTTGATCAGCACGACCATGCCGACCTCGAGCTGTGCGCCGGCGAAATCGGTATCGAATGCGGAGATGGTGAGCGTGGTGCCGCTGACGGCGCCGGAAGCGTTGACCAGGCGCTGAGACAGCCACTTCACTTCCTGGAAGAGGTTGGGTTCGAGGCGGATGAGGTTGGCGTCGGTGGTGAGCATGGGAAGAAGTTGCAAAGGGTCAGCGGGAAAAAAACGGTGAAGAGAGTCGGACGGGAAGCTCGCGCCGGGCGGTTGGGCCTGGCGCGAGGGGGTTTCCGGCGAGCCGTCAAGCGCGTGCTCTTTGTGCCGCACGCCGAGGTATGACGCCGGGAACCGGGGAGGAAGAGGAGGAAACGAGAAAAGGGGAAGAGGGGAACTAGGGAAGAGGTGAGCGAACGCTGGGTCTTGAATCCCCTTGGCCACTCTGCGCCTTTGCCCTTGAGCCCTTCCGCACTGTTACGTCAGACTGCGAATCACGCCGTGCGCGTTTTCGTTTTTGAATTCCAGCGTGTACTCGCCCAGGAGCTGGCCGCTGACGGCGTCGCCGGTTTGGGCGAGCGGCTTGTAGCCGAAGGAGCGGCCCTGGAGCGGCAGGACGCCGATGCGCGAAGAGTCGAGCAGGAGCAGCGTGTCGGTGGGGACCCAGCGGCTCAGGATGACGCGGCAGACGCCGAAGTCGGATTCGTAGGTGCTGATCATGTCGCGGAACGACTTGTCTTCGGGCGTATAGGCGCGGCTGCCGGTGGCGAAGCCGTTGATGCGTCGCTTGAGAGCGCCCGAGCAGACGATCGTGTCGATCTTGCCCTGGCTCTGCTCCCAGATGAGGCGGAGCGCGGCATTGAGGACGGGCTCGTTGAGGTCGGTGCCGCTGCCGCCGCCGGCGGGCATCTGGCCCGAGTTGGGGACGTATTGGTTGGTGGCGATGGAGCGGATGATGCCGTTCATCGAGCGGCGGACGGTGGAGGAGCCTTGCGGATTGGTGGAGGGGGCGACGCCGTTGATGACGCAGTTTTCCAGGTCGCGGAGCAGCTCGCGGAGCCGTTCCTGCTTCTGGTATTCGAGCTCGTCGTCGATGCCGTGCTGGCGGGCGGCGCGCATCGAGCCGGACACTTCGACTGTGGCGCTGAAGATCTGGGTGTAGTTGGCCTTGCGGGCGCGGAGCGTGAAGCGTGCGCTGGTGGCGTCGGCGCCTTCGAGGGCGGCGTTGCCGAGGATGAAGAGTCGCTTGCCGTTGGCGAGCGTCGCCTTGGTGGTTGCGCCGAAGCCGCGGACGACGGTGAGGACATTGCCGGCGACAGCGGTCACCTGCATGACTTCGGTGCTGGCATCCGGGCGCACGAGATCGCCGACCTGAAAGCGTGCGCCGTTCTGCACGGTGAGGCTGGTGGCGTTCTGTGCATCGGGCGAGAAGGTGGTCTGGTTGAGCGTGTCGGTGTTGGGGAGGAGCGTGTCCACACTGCTTACCCGTCTGACGTCAAAGGAATTCACGTGGGGACAGAATGGGGTCAGCGACGGCGCGGGCGCTCGCTTGTTCTCCCGGTCTCCCGTATAGTGGTTCGATCAAGGCCACGACCCAACCGCTGGGGTAGGGACCCCGCCTTGGCTCGTCGTTCGGATTTTGGTAAGATGCCGCCATGACAGTCGCCTCGATCAATGCTCGGAAGCTCCGCGGTGGGTACTACACCCCCGCACGGGTCGCTCAATGGGTGGCCCGCTGGGCCGTACGCGCCGGTACAGACCGCGTTTTGGAGCCAAGCTGCGGCGACGGTGCCTTTTTGGAGGCAGCCGCTGTCGAGCTGTCGCGGCACGGCACGCTCTGGGCGGAGGAGTTGCCCCAACTGATTGGGATTGAGCTCGTACCCAACGAGGCCGAGAAGGCGCGGCGCCGCACAGAAGCAGTGTTGGCGGCAGAGCGAGTGGGCGTCAGTGAGGGCGATTTCTTCGACTGGCTCAGGACGGCTGAGCCGGCATCGTTCGACGCGGTTGTCGGGAACCCACCCTTCATCCGGTACCAGAACTTCCCTGAGCCGTCGCGGTCGCAGGCGATGGCGTACATGGAGTCGCGGGGCCTGCGACCAAACCGCCTCACAAACATCTGGGTGCCCTTCGTGGTCGCTGCAGTCGCGATGCTCCGCGAGGGCGGGCGGCTCGGCATGGTAATTCCCGCCGAGCTTTTGCAAGTGACCTACGCCGCGCAGTTGCGACAGCACCTCGCCGATTCATTCCGTCGCGTCACCATCTATGCCTGCAACGAGATGTTCTTTGAGAGCGCGGAGCAGGAGGTTGTACTTCTGCTGGCCGAGGATAGACTCGCAGGCACCGATCCCACCAACAAGTGCGATGTCTCGCTTGTCGAGGCCGGAACCGTGGCGGAGCTTCTGGCCTCTACGCCTCGGCGGCCGAAGCGGGGCGAGCGCCCGAAGGTAGTGCAGCACGACACAGAGAAGTGGCTCAAGTACTTCCTAGACGCCGCCGAAATCGACTTCATGCGTTCGCTGAGGGAGCACGCCGAGATTGGGACTCTGGCGGTGCATGGCAGCATCGACGTCGGTGTTGTGACCGGCAACAACGATTTCTTCGTGTTGACGCAGGAGCAGGTCAACGCCCACCGATTGACCGACTTTGTCGTTCCGATGGTCGGACGGTCGAACCAGCTCGCGGGTGCTGTGATTCGCGGCGCGGAGTTCCGGGGGCTTGCCGCGGCGGGCAAGCCCGTGTACCTGCTGCACCTCGCGCAGCGCATCCTGTCAGAGTTCACTGCGGGGCTGCGCCGACTGATCGCGGCGGGCGAGGAGCGCGGCGTACACCTGGGCTATAAGTGCAGCATCCGTGATCCTTGGTACAGGGTGCCTGCGGTATGGGAGCCCGATTGCTTCTTCTTCCGCCAGATCTATGACTTCCCGCGCATCGTCGTGAACAAGGCGGGCGCAACTTCGACCGACACTATTCATCGCTTCCGTTGCTCCACTCCTGCGGCGAAGGTCGCGGCCAATCTGTACACGCACCTGACCGCGGCTTCTGCGGAGATCGAGGGCCGCAGCTACGGCGGCGGCGTGCTAGAGCTCGAACCCACCGAGGCCGAGCGGCTGCTTGCGCCACGTGTGCTCAACGGTGCGATGCCCATCGAGGAGGCCGACAAGCTCGTGCGAGGCGGGCGGCTTGCGGAGGTGCTTGAGCACAACGACCGGGTCGTTCTGCAGGAATCGCTCGGGCTGAGCAAGGCCGACTGTGCGAAGCTCCGGCGGGTGTGGATCAAGATGCGCGACCGCCGCATGTCGCGGCGACGTGGGGCCTAGTCCTCTTCCTCGCCCTCCGGCTCTTCTGGCTCAACAACTTCTTCCCCAGCTGCTTCGAGCGCCCGCTTCTGAGCCGCGGAGGGCTTATCGTGCGGAGCCATGCCGTCGTACCGCGCGTGATACGCGGCCTGTACCTGATCAGAAAATCGGTCGATTCGGAGCGGGCTCCCTGGCGGAGGCCAGTTTGCATCGACCGTACCTGTCGTCGGGTCCCACATCACCAGCGACACAACTTCCGCCTTGTGCGGGACGTCGATGGGCGAACTCCGGCCAACAAGGCGGTCGAGCATCCGCGTGAATCGTTCACGGGTCTGGCCGGTTAGGCAGGGCGATGGAATGATGACGACAAAGCCGACGACCGCGTATGGGAATCGGATGTGCACGGTGGTCGCCTCCGTGCCCAGGTCGTTCACCATGTTCTGAAAATTCTTGCCGACGCTCGCGGTGTCGTTCAGCGTCTTGCTGTCGGAGACGAACCGAATGCCGTCGGGTCGGTAGCCAACGTCGTAGTTCTGTGGTCGGATGCCGCCGATGATGCGGACAGGGCCAACTTCGACGGCGTCTGGTCGCGCGGGCAGCAGCGCCTTCTGGTTAGGTGTGATGACGTCGATCCCGCCCAACATGGTCGCGAGGGCGGAGCCGATGGCCTTGTCGAACACCTTGCCGAAGTCGATGCCCTGCTTTTTGTTGAAGGCCTCGTTCTCGCTCCACTTCCGACCCCACTCTTGAAGGTCGGCGGTGGGGATGATGATGGGCGGCATGGGGGCGAGTAGCGGCATGGCACCTCATCATATGTGATCTGTCTGGGGGGCCGCGCGGCACCACCGGAGGTTGTCAGCCTTCGTCTGCTCAGGACCGGAGGATTTCGTGCAGCGGTAGGTAGATGCTTCCGGTCTCCGATGCGTGTCGTCGAAGTCGGATCAGTAGCGACACCAGATCGATCCGCTCTTCGAGAACCCCCATCAAGTGAGCGCCGTCCATGACCAAGATGCTGGCACGACCCCGCTGGTGAGCGGTCAGTCCATCAGACGTACAACCGTTGATCGACAGGAACACGCCGAGCGTGTTGTCTAGCTTTCGCTGTACCTTTGCGGCGAACGCATCGAGGTCGGCAGCACCACATGCCGCCTTCTGCCACTTCCCCTCGAACAAATAATCGGTGCCATCGAGTGAGAACGCACCATCGATCTGCTCACCGACGACACGGAACGATGCCTTGGGATCAAGATCGAACAACTCGAAGATGTCGTACATGATGCGTTCGAGGGCGTAGCCGCGCGCCTGCATGTCGTCGGACATCACGAATTGCATGTACCGCTCGCGGATCTCGCCGAGCTTGAGACGGACCGCGCCGCTTCGGGCCAAACGATCGCTTTCTCGACGTTGACGCTCCGCGACGGCATCCAGTTCGTCTGTAGCGCGATCGTGGGTGTCAACCAGCGTCCGGAGATGTGCAACCGCTTCGCGGGCTCGCTTCGCCTTCTCCTCACCGCCCTCGAGCCGCTCCAAGTGCTTGAAGCTGGTTACCGCACAGACCTCGTGGCACAGTCGTGTTAGGGCAGCGACGTGTCTGTCCTGGTCATCGCACAAGCGGTCAACGACGTCTGAAGCGATCTGCCACTTGTAGGTGTCCCAATTGATCGCACCGAGCACGGCCGCATCCTGGACGCACTGCGTCAGAAAGCTGCGCAAATCACTCTTGTACCAGTACAGCTTCCCCAAGGCTTCCTTGAGGGCAACGACAGCAGCTGGCGCGAGACGTTTTGACACGACGAGAGCGTACCCGGGGATTACCGTCACTGCCGGGAGCGGCGCCATGCGAAAAATGCTCCGTCGGCGCTGCGAATCCCCCTCCGCGCCGGAAATAAAGGTTTGGGGGGTGGGCCTGTCGCCCAACGCCCCCGGCAAGGAGACCATCGTGACCCGAATCGGACTGACCCTCGACGAGCACTTCGACCTCCGCGTGAAGCCCCGAACCGGTGCGGATCCCGCGTTCCGTGAGGCGGCCGAGGACGAACGGGACCGGATGTTCCCAATGGCGACCGCCGCGGCATCGAACCACCTGCGGTCCCGCGGCTACGACTGCCGCCCCGCGATCCTCGACGCGCTGGTCAGGCAGGGGGTGGTCACGCCTTCGCAACCGGACGCATGGACGCAGGCCGATGTGGACGCCGCGGCCGATCACCTCGAAGAGGCGGGCATCTTCACGCCCTACGCGGCGATGTGCATGGCCCTCGGGTGCCGGTACGCCGACTTCCTGCGCCCGCTGCGCGACGCCGCCGAGCGTGAGTCGGCCAAGTACGGGCGGCCCGTGCGGCCCGACGACCAACTCTTCGTCATGCACCGCGTGCCGCCCCGCGAGAACACCCCGGTGGTGATTTCCTTCACGCTGTGCGACGACATCCGCGAGAGGCTCGAGAGTGGCGAGGAGGTCTGAATGCCCGACCCCTCACCCCCCGAACTCGACCTCACGCCCGACCTGCTCGATTTCGCCCGGCAGAAGGGGATCGAGATTGCGAAGGGCTTTCGCAATCCACGGGTTGACCCCGAGGACGCGGCACAGCACGCTCTGCTGCACCTGATCGCCAAGCCGCCCAGATGGGACCCAGCCCGAGGCGCGAGCCCGACGACCCTGATCTACACGGTCGTGCAGCGGGCCGTCATCAAGTTCGTCGAGCGAGAGGCACGCGATGTTCGACAGTTCAGGACGCTGAACGAGCCTGCGGAATCCTCGCCAGCGGCGGCTGAGGGTGTCCATCCGGATCCTGTTGGAACGGAGATCGCCAGCAGCCGCACGGTTGGCCTGTCGCAGTCGTTCTGGGCCAAGGAAGACGTGTTCGAGTACATCGACAACGAGGACAGCCGTGCACTGTGCCAGCTCGTGATGGAGTGCAATGGGAACGTCAGTGAGGCCGCGAGAAGGCTCGACGAGAAGAAGAGCACGATTCGGTACCGGTTGAAGTTGCTGATCCCGAAGCTGCTGGCCAAGGGCTTTAAGGTTGTCTCAGAAGGAGAGTTCCATGAACGGAAGCGCGGTCAAGGATGACCTGTTGCTCACGGCCGCCGGGGTCGAGGTCGAGGCCGCGGGCAAGGACGCCCGCCCCAAGATCAGCGTCGTCGCCTACACGGGCCGCATCATGCGCGTCCCCGGCTGGGGCGACATCGCGATCGACCTGGCGGGTTTGGAAGTGGGCGGCCAGGTGCCCCTGCTGGCCGACCACAACGCCACGGTCGGCAGCGTCGTCGGCCACGGTGAGCCTGCCGTCGCCAACGGGCGGCTGATGGTCGCGGGCGTCGTCAGCGGCGCTGGCGAGCCCGCGCGGCATGTCGTGGAGATGGCCCGGGGCGGATTCCAGTTCCAGGCGTCGGTCGGCGTCGCGCCCACCGAGCACGAGCGGGTGAAGCCCAACCAGTCAGTCGAGATCAACGGGCGGTCGCTTTCGTCGCCGAGCGGTTTCACGCTCGTGCGCAAGGGGCGGCTGCGGGAAGTCAGCATCACACCGCTGGGGGCCGACGCGGAAACGTCGGTGGCCATCGCGGCATCACGTCAAGGACGGGCGAACATGTCGGACATCGCACACGAGGATCAGATCCGCGCTGATGAGCGCGACCGGCTGAAGGAGATTGAACTGACCTGCCGTCCCGTCTTCACGGGTGGGGGCGAGCGGGACTGGGGCGTGCACCAGAAGCGGGTGGACGACATGAAGGCGAAGGCCGTCGCGGGCGACATGACCGTCAGCGAACTGCGCGCGGGCGTGCTCGAGGTGCTGCGGGCCTCGCGCCCCGTGCTCTCCGGCTTCATCACCGGTGGCGGCTCGGGGCACATCCCGCGTGCCCGGGTGATCGAGGCGGCGATCCTCAAGCGGGCGGGCTTCGCCGCGCTCGCGGAGAAGGCCCTCGGCCCGGCGTGCATGGAGGCGGCGGACGATCTCCGCGTGGCCCACACCCTCGACCTCTGTCGCGCTGCCCTGCAGCACGAGGGAATCGACGCCCCGACTGACCGCGACGGCATGGTGCGGGCGTCGTTGACGACGCACACGCTGACCGAGGCGTTGGGTGCCGCCGTCAACAAGGTGCTGCTCGACGGCTATCAGGAGAGCCCGGCGACCTGGCGATCCTTCGTGGGCGTGCGGAGCGTGCCGGACTTCAAGACTGCCACAGCCATCCGCCCCTCGTTCACCGGCTCACTGCAGCAGATCCCGCCCGGCGGCGAGTTCAAGCACGGCGGTGCCGACGAGGCGACGACCCAGTACAAGGTGGACACCTACGGCAAGATGTTCAGCATCGACCGCCGCGACCTCATCAACGATGACCTGTCTCTCTTCGACTCGGTCGCCCGCGCGATGGGCCAGGCCGCGATGCGAAAGTTGTCCGACCTCACCTACGACACGCTGCTGACGAACGCCGGTGCGTTCTTCGCCGCGGGCAACGGCAACTACATCACCGGGGCGGACACCAACCTCAGCCCCGACTCGCTGGGGCGGGCCATTGCCGCGATGATCACCCAGCGCGACGCCGAGGGCAACGACTTGGACCTCCGGCCCGTCGTGCTAGTGGTGCCGCCGGAGTTGCAGACGACGGCGCGGGCGGTTCTGGAAAGCGAGTTCATCGCCGCCCAGACGAACTTGCCGACCGGCAACAGCCTGCGGAACGCAGTGGGCCTCGAGGTTGAGCCGCGCCTGAGCAACACCAAGAAGTACGGCAACAAGGCCTCGACCAAGCACTGGTACCTGTTCGCCGCTCCGGCGGCGAGCCCGATCATCGTCGGCTTCCTCAACGGCCAGCAGACGCCGACGGTCGAGTTCTTCGGGCTCGACCAGACGGTGAACAAGTTGGCGGTGTCGTGGCGCGTCTACTTCGACTTCGGCGCGGCTCTGTGCGACCCGCGAGCGGCGGTGCGGAGCAAGGGCGAGGCGTAATCGGTCGGCGCTGGTGCGGCCGGGGGCGGTTGCGGGCTGCCCCCGGCCTTTCTCTCACACGGATCACGGATGACGCACGCCGCGCCGATCGCGGCGGCGCGATGGGTGCGCTCATGGTCGGGCAGCAGGACATCCCGCCGTCCCAGATCCAGATCGGGGACATCGCGTTCGGGATCGAGTTCGTCGAGGTGCCCGATGCCGCTGCGCGTTGGAACGACGTGATCGACCACATCGGTGCGTGGTTGCTGGCTGAGTGGGAGCGTGAGCAACAGGAAAGCGAGCCGGAGTGACAGCGCAGCACCGCACAGAGTTCGGCATCATCGTCGCTGCGGGCAAGCGGTACGCCCGCTGGTATGACGATGGCCCGTCGCCAAGCCGCTATGACGGCAGCGATCCCAACGACGTGGAGCGGGTGTATCGGATCGCGTTTCTTGCTGCTGCGACCGAAGTGGCCAACTGGATCGAGCCTGACGAGGAGGCGGTCGAGGCTGCGTGGCGGGCCAGGTGCGAGGCCTACTCCGTCGCCCGCGTCATGCTCCCTTCGGCCGACTACTTCGGTGTGTCCGATCCGGAACAGCAAAGCGCGTTCGTCGGCGAGCAGACGGCGTATCGGTTGAAGCACGCCGCCGAAGCGGCACATGCCCGTGGTCGTCATCAAGCGATGGCTACGTCCGCCGACGCGTGGACGCGACTCTCCGATATCGGCATCTCTGACGACCGGATCGTTGGTGCGCTGCTGCCCGCCTGGTTCGCTGAGGTGCGGGCCTGGGCGGAACTGCCCGTGAGGCTCACGGTCGTGGCAGTGCCGCCCGTCCTCGATGAGACCGAGACAGCGCTGCGGCTGACTGCGTCGAAGGAGGCCGATCCGCCCATGCCCGACACCGAGCCCCCGCCTCCGCAGTTCATCAGCGTTCGTCAGCTCATGGCTGCATGCCCGACGCTGCGTCCGCCCGTGATCGACGGCCTTCTCCGCGAGGGCGAGACGATGAACCTGATCGCATCGCCCAAGACCGGCAAGTCGTGGCTCGTGCTCGACCTGGCGATAGCGGTCGCCACCGGTCGCCCCTGGCTCGGCCGCTTCCCGACCGTCGCCGGCGATGTGCTGATCATCGACAACGAGCTGCATGGCGAGACCTCCGCCAACCGCATCCCCAAGGTCGCCAAGGCCCGCGGGCTCTGCACCGACGAGTTTGCCGACAGGGTGTTCATCCGCAACCTGCGAGGCGGGCTCCAGGACATCGTCTCGCTCGGATCGTTCTTCCGCGCTATCGAGCGGGGACGCTTCCGCCTGATCGTGCTCGACGCGTTCTACCGCTTCCTGCCCGCGGGCATGGACGAGAACGCCAATGCTGACATGGCGTCGCTCTACAACCACATCGACCGATACGCCGCCGACCTCGGCTGCGCGTTCGTGCTGATCCACCACAGCAGCAAGGGCAACCAGTCCGGCAAGTCGGTCACCGATGTCGGCGCGGGCGCTGGCAGCCAGAGCCGCGCGACCGATGCCCACCTGGTCCTGCGGCCGCACGAAGAGCCGGACGTGGTCGTGCTCGATGCGGCCGTGCGGTCTTGGCCGCCGCAGCAGGCGGTGTGCTTGCGCTGGGCGTTCCCGGTGTGGGACGTGGCGGACGACCTCGACCCCAAGCGGCTCAAAGTCGAATCCCCTCGGCGCAGGCAACGTGCCGACCGCCCCTCGCCGCCCGAGGACTGGACCCCGGAGCGTTTCGTCGGCGCGTTCGTGTTAGGCGGCCCGGCGCTGCGCGACGAGATCCTCATGGCCGCCGCCAAAGAACTGTCACACGCCAAGGCGAGCAGCATGCTCAAACTCGCCGAGGCCCGGGGGCTTGTCCAGCGTGTCCAGTCCGGCCCGTCCGATCGCGTCCGTTTCGTCGTGGCGCGGAGATCCGAGGGTGGCCCGTGAGGGGGGAGGGGGGTTGCGCGCAAACACGTACGCGCGTATGCCCCCCCCGGGGGGGCATACGCACCCGGGGGGTATGGGGGGGAACTCGACCCCCCCTCCCCCCGGCCCGGTTCCTTCGCCCCCCCTGGCCCTCGGCTACGCCCGCGGGAACAGCCGCGGGAATAGACAGACTTTGTTTCGCCTGTCCGGGCGCGGATGCTCCCACATCGCCCCTTTGGCGGAATGTCCCGGATTCGACTTGAACTTCGGCACCCATGACGCCCTCCTGTGTCCGCGCCGGTCGGCAATTCCGCCGCCCCGCGATGGAGACCCGAACATGGCCAAGAAGAACCCCAGCCGGAAGATGTCGAAGAGCGCGGCCCGCGCCGAGGGCGCTGCCCGCACCAAACGCGCCTTGGCGGCGGCCAAGGCGACGAAGGTGCCCGCGCCGGCGAAGCGCCTCAGCGCCCTCAGCGCCGCCGCGAAGGTGCTGGCAGACGCTGGCAAGCCGATGCGGGCCAAGGAGATGATCGAGGCGGCGAGCGCCAAGGGCCTGTGGTCCAGCCCGAACGGCAAGACGCCCGAGGCCACGCTCTACGCCGCGATCATCCGCGAGATCGCCGCCAAGGGGAAGGCGGCCCGGTTCCGCAAGGTCGAGCGCGGCCTGTTCGAGACCACGGAGGCGGCATGATCGCCAGCGACATCCGTTTCGCGGTGGGCTATGCCCGGCGCTCGACCGACCTGCAGGAGCGGTCGATTCCCGACCAGAAGGCGGCGGTCGAGCGCTGGGCGCGGGATCACGGGTACCGCATCCTGCGGTGGTTCGTGGACGATGCCATCAGCGGCACCAGCGCTCGGGGTCGCGACCAGTTCACCCGCCTCATCCATGAGGCGGAGAACGGGCGCGACTTCGACGCGGTGCTGTGCTACGACATGTCCCGGTTCTCGCGCGGCGGCACGAACGAGACGGGCTACTACCTGCACCGGCTTCGCCTCGCGGGCGTCGAGACGCACTTCACCGCCGAGGGAATCCCGGACGGCGATGAGGGCGAACTGCTGCAAGGCGTGAAGTCGTGGCAGGCCCGGCAGTACTCGGTGAAACTCTCGCGCGACAGTATCCGCGGCCAGCACTCGACGGTGACGGTGCGGAACAGCGCCATGGGCGGGCGGTCCCCCTACGGCTACGACCGCCAGTACGTGTCGGTCAACGGGCAGGTGCTCAAGACCGTTCGGACGCTCCCCGACGGCCGACGCCAGGAGTTCGGGCCCGACGGTCGGCACCTGCGCTTCATTGACCCGAAGGAGAAACTCCCGAAGAAGATGAAGTCTGACATCGTGCGGCTGGTCCCTGGCGACCCGAAGCACATCGCGGTCGTGCGCGACATCTTCGAGATGTGCGTCAAGGGGCTGGGCTTCCGCTCGATCCTCATCGCCCTCAACGCCAAGGGCATCCAGGGGCCGATGCATGCCCGATGGAACCAGATGGCGGTGAAGTCGATCCTGCAGAACCCTTGCTACCGCGGCGCGCTGGCCTGGAACAGGCGCACGTTCGGCAAGATCCACGAGGTGGCGTCCGACGGCTCGGCCATCCCGAAAAAGGTCGCCAAGACGACGCGCAACCCGAAGGATCGCTGGATCGTCGTCGAGAACGTCCATGAGGCCATCGTGCCGCCGGACCTGTTCTGGAAGGCGCACGAGCAGATGGCTAAGCGACGCAACGCCGGCGGCCTGGCCCGCCCGACGCAGCGGTACCTGCTGTCCGGTCTCATCCGCTGTGAGCACTGCGGCCACAACTTCTGGGGCTGCGTGCTGAAGAACAGCGCGGGCGAGATCCGGTACTACGCCGACGGCGGATACCGGGCCCAGGGAATCGGCGTCTGCAAGGCGACGCACATCCAGGCGGCCGCGCTCGACCAATGGGTGCTGGCTCAACTGCGCGCGGCCGTGCTGGCCGACAAGGCCGGAGTCGGCCAAGCCATCGAGCAGTTCGTGAAGGCCGTTTGCAGCCGCGCTGCCGTGGCCAAGGCCCAACCGGATCGCAGCCGGGAACTGGCCGACCTGAACAAGCGGATCAAGACGACGGTCGCCCTGCTCTCGGACAGCGACCTTGCCGATGTCTGCGAGCTCCGAGCGGCACTCGTTGATCTGAAGCGGCGACGCGATGCGCTTGAGGCGGACGTGGCCGCCAAGCCCGATGCCCCAAGATCGATCGACCCGGATCGCCTCCGCGCCTGGGCCCGCGAGCGGATCGCCGACCTTGGCCAGGCGCTCAAGCCCGGCACGCCCATGATCGAGGCGAGGGCGGCCGTTCACGCGTTCGTGCCGAAGATCGAGATCGACCCGGACCGGAAGGTGGGTACGCTCTACCTGCCGCGCGACGCGTGCAGCGCCCTGCAAGCAGCGTTTGTCAGACGGGAAACGAGCGCATCCTCGATCCATTCGTGAATGGTGCTGAAGGCGGGGCGCTTGGCGTCGCCCAAGTAATCCAGCAGCGGCGTTTCGTGGGGCGAGACAATGCCGACGATGTCGGACACGTCCTCCATGAGTTCGGGAAGATCGGCGCCGGCGGCGAACGTGGTTTTTCCGGAATAGGACATGAGTTGCTCCAAGGAAAGACAGACGAGAGAACGCGGAGGAAGCGGAGAGTGCGGAGGGGCGAGGAGGGAGGCGGGGGCGGAGGGGTGGGAGGGGTGGCAGGGCTAGATGCCGCGGGCTGGCCTCCGGGCGCGCAGGTAGGCGAGGAGCGAGCGGCGATCGCCGGTGCGGGCTTGAGTTGCGAGGGTGTCGAGTTCCTCGGAAGGCGTCGTCGTGATCGCCGGGCTCATCGCGGATGGCGACAGCGGGCGCGGGAGCGCGGATTGGAAGAGAAAGGGCTTTTGGGTGCGGAGCGACTGCACCAGATTGGGGATGTCGGGCGGTTCGGGCGAAGCCGCGAGCATCGCATCGAGCATGAGGGCCGCGACTTCGGCATCGATGACGCCGGAGTCGGTGAGGGCGCGATCGATCGCGCGTGCCTGCTGCTCCTTCTGGATCGCCACGCCGGCGGCTGCGAGCTGGTCGCGGAGTTTGGTTGCCTCGGATTCGAGCTGGCTGAGGCGAGATTCCGCGGCGAGCGCACGGGCACGCCAGTCGATCTCCTCGGAAGTGGGTGGCCGGGTCGTCTCGGCCGCGGGTGTGCCGCTGTCTTCGGGAGGCGTGTTGTTTTCGTCGGACATGGAGGGCTCCGGGGAAAGGTGTCAAGCTGACGAGGTGTGGAGGGAAGACGGGGGGTTCGGGGAAGGCGCGCCACAAGGCGGAACGGGCAAGTTCAACTGGAGTGGTGGAGGCACGATTGATGCCGAGGGCGCCTGGCGCCTCGACACCTTGGAACCTCGCTCTTCACACAACTCCGTCGTCGGTCGTCGCGTAGCCGAGTTCTTCGAGCACGCGGGACTTTTCCACGCCGATGCGGATCTTGGTTTCCGCGGTCTGGACTTGTTCGCGATCGTCGGTGGGGAGCGGGTCGGGCCAGTCGATGCGAATGCCGCGGTCGATCTCGTCGGTCTTAAGGATGTCGAGGTGGTGGAGCGCGGCGAGGATGAGGCGGGAGGCTTCGGCGAGGCCGCGGCCGTAGGTGACCTGCTTGCGCGCGGTGCGGCTGAGCAGACCCATAAGCGTGACCTTGAGCGCCATTGCGCTCGAGAGATTGCCGACCTTGCCCTGGACGACGCCGGTCGCCAGGGGCGGCACGCCGCTGAGCTTGTCGAGCGCATTGCGGACGGCTTCGAAATGGGCGTCCTCTGAGGGCGCTTCCGCATCACCACCGAAGGTCTGGACGGAGGCGTCGGGGTTGTCGGTCGAGAGCATGATGCCCGGGCCGATCGAGAGTTCGTCGGTCGAGCCAAATCCCTTGATCAGGTACATCTTGAAACTCTGCATCGCGAGCCGGTAGGCGCGATCGCTGAGGCGGGTGTTGAGTTCGTCCTGCAGAGGGATGAGCGGCTCGACCTCGCTCACGCCCGCGTAGTGGAAGGGCTGGCTGACATTCTGGATGTGCACGACGGGCAGTCGGCCTTGCGTCCAGGGCGTTTCCTCGGCGGAAAGGAGCCGTTCGTCCTCGTACGTCTGGTGGAAATCGGCGGAGATGAACTCGGTGTGCGTCGTTCGTTTGCGGCGGGCGCCCGGCAGGAGCGAGCGGAGAAAACCGGTTTGTTCGGGGGCGTGGCCCTCGCGCTCGAAGTGGATCGCGTAGGCCGAGAGGCGCCGGAAGTCGGCGGTATCGGCGAACGGGACGGCGCGCCGGGGGTCGATCAGCTCGATGCGCACGGGCGGGGAGAGCCGGAGCATCTCGAGTGCTTGCACGCCGCAACGCTGGGCGCTGCGGCGGAAGTCGTGCGCGGTGTCGGTCACTCGCACCAGCAGGTCGGCGTGGCCGAAGACATGGCCGAGCAGCGCGAGATCGGTGAGCAGGGCGATGCCGCCGCTGGATTCCCAGATGGCATCGAGCGCGGACTGGACGGCTTGGCGGACCGCCTGCGTGCGGGCGGTGCTGACAAATCGGATGGGCTTGGCGAACAGGAAGTCGACCATGGCGTGGATGCGCCAGGCGATGTCGTTTTCGATGACGAGTTCGCGCGGGGTGCGGAGGCGGTCGTCGGATGTGGCGGGGCGCGTGAGGCGGGTGGGCAGGCCGACTTCCTGCGGCTGCGCGTACCAGTGCGCGCGGGAACCTGCGCCCGCCCCGGCGACCGGCTCCAGAGCATTTCTGTAATACGTCCAGAGTTTGTCGAGGCGCGGGAGAGTTCGCGTCTCGTGCTCGCCAAGGGCGAGTTTGAAAGATGCCTCGGTGAGGCCGACGTCAGAAAATGCCTGGAGCCGGTACGCCATGACCACCTCGTGAAGAAAGAGGCCGAAACGAGCGGGCCTTCACAAGGGGGCGGAAAAGCGCCAATGGTGCACAAAGGGCGTCTCTGGAGACCACCAAAGCCGCGACAAACGCCGGTCGATCAGGCGTTTGCGTGATTTTTCGGATTTCTTCCGGGAAGGGCGTTTTCGTGCGCACGGATGGCGCACAAAAGCCGTCTCTCACCAGCTGGACTTGTTCGACTTGAACTGGTCGCTGGACCCGGCCTCGGCACCCACGGGGTTGAACTTGCCGGTGCCGCCGTAGCCGCCGTCATCGCCCTTCCACTGGGAGTCGGAAGACGAATCGGAGGCGCAGGCCGCGAGGGTTCCGGCCGCGGCGAGCGCGACGGCCAAGAGCGTGCGAGCGGCCAGGCGTGACAAGCGAGCGGCGGTGCGTTGCATATGAGCGGGCTCCGGCTGCAACGGTCAGTGGTGGGCGCTGTTCTGACGCGCGGCCTGCAGCAGGCCGGCGACCTGTTCGGGCTTGACGTTCTCGTGGAGCGTTTCGTCGATCAGCAGGGCGGGCGCGGTGCCGCAGGAACCGAGGCATTCGAGCTCGATGAAGGTGAACTCGTTATCGTCGGTGGTTTCGCCGACGTCGATGCCCAGGGCGTCCTTGACGGCTTGGGTGATGCCGGGCTGGCCGCAGAACTCGCAGGCGATGGAGCGGCAGACGCTGACCAGGTGCTTGCCCTTGCGCTTGAGCCAGTATTCCTCATAGAAGGAAGCGGTGTCGATCACCTCGGCGGGCTTGATCGCGAGGAAGTCGGCGATCTCGAGCATGGCCTGGCCGGGGATCCAGCCGTAGGTGTGCTGGACCTCGTGGAGGCAGGGGAGCAGCGCGCCCTTCTTCTGCTCGTATCGCGGCAGGATGTGCTGCGAGAGATGGGAGCGCATCTGGGAGGTGAGGTAGGGCTCGGCCCGTTTTTCGACGGTCGCGCCGGCGGAGTTTTTGGCGATCCAGGACATGCGGGGAGTGTAGGAAGAGAAGGGGCGATGCAAGGACCAGGGCCCGAGAGGAGGCGGTGCGAAACCGGACCATAAAAAAAGCCCGGCGCGGGCCGGGCTTGGGGGGAGATCAGGTCGGGGAAACAGTTACGGGCAGAGCAGCTCGTTGTATGCCGCGGCAAAGACCACGAAGTCGGCGTCTTCGACGATGCCGTCGCCGGTGAGGTCGGCGGGGCATCCCGCGGGCATGGCGGGATCGGCGCAGTCGAGCAGGTCGT
>JAFEBN010000231.1 GCA_018242645.1 Planctomycetota bacterium
GCGGTGCTGGATGAACTCATCAGTTTCTGCCCGAGCCCGAGGGACCGGGCCAACCTCGGGCGGGTGCTCCAGGCCACCAACCGGGTACTGGACAAGGCCCGCGACCTGACGGAGAAGCGGATCCAGACGCTGACCAGCGAGAGCGAGCTGGACAAGCTCGTGAACCGGATGGTTCCGCCGCTCCAAGAGCCGCCGACGCCTGGAAGTTCATCTACCAGTGTGCCGGAGCCCTTGGCATCGACCCCGGGCCCCTGACGCTGCGGGAACTGGTCGCCATGCTCGACGGTCGCCAGCGCCACGACTGGTCGATCGCCGCCGCCGTCATGTCCGTGGTGGCCAACACCGCCCGCGATCCCAAGCGATCCCGCCTGCTCAAGCCCGCCGACTTCGACCCCTTCAACAAGCCCCAGCGACCCGTCAAGGTTGACGTGTCGGTCCTCAAAGACGTGTTCATCGACCGCCGCATGCCGGAGGTCGCCAAGGAGACTCGCGCATGAAGAGCCTTTCGACCCGCCACTACGTCTACATCGGTGCCTTGATCCTGCTGGCGCTCGTGCTCGCGTCATGCGCCGGCCTCGACCTTGGCGACATCGTCAAGGTCAAGACGCCCAACACGATCCAGCAGACCACCGGCCTGCCGTCGACGCTGAGCCTCAACGAGGCCGAGGTTGAGTACCAGAACTGGTTCAACCTCACACAGACGACCGGGGCGCAATGGAAAGGCAACATCGAGAAGGCCGGCGAGATCCGAGGGCTGCTCGGCCAACTCACGCTCTCGGCCCTCGACACCGTGGGCCCGACCGTCGCGGGCCTGCCCGTGCTCGGGCCGGCGCTGCCCGCGCTCACCGGCATCGTTGGTCTGTTCATCGGGTCCGGCCGTCTCCGCAAGGAGAAGGAGGCTTCGTTCAACAAGGGCCTGGAGAAGGGCAGCACCATCGCCGGCACCGGCGGTGGTCAGGTCGGGAACGCTGGGAGCAGCGGCGTGTGATCACCATGCGGATCAAGGACATGTTCTTCGACCGCCACGTCGTCATCGCGGCGGTCGACAACGCCAAGCGGAAGGTGCTCAGCAAGGCCGGCGCATTCATCCGCACGGCTGCCAAGACGAGCATCCGCAAACGCAAGGGGTCGGCTCCTCCCGGGGCCCCGCCCCATTCGCACGAGGGCAGCCTGCGTCGGCTGATCCTCTTTGGGTACGACAAGCCCAACGACTCGGTCGTCGTCGGGCCGGTGGGATTCAAGAAGAGCGAGGCACCGAGTGTGCTCGAGTACGGCGGCGACACCGTCGTGTTCCGCAGACGCGGCGGCAAGCTCACATCGCAGAAGGTCAAGATCGCGCCGCGGCCCTACATGGCCCCGGCGCTGGAGAAGGAGCGGCCACACCTGCCGCTCCTGTGGCGGCACTCGATCAAGAAAGGGTAATTGAACGTGGCCGATACGCGGGGCATCCGAGCCGGGCGAGCCTTCGTTGAGCTGGGCGTCAGCGACAAGGTGTCCGCCGGGCTCAAGGCGGCCCAGAAGAAACTCGAAGCCTTCGGCGCGGGGCTGCGGTCCATCGGCACGAAGATGGCAGGCATCGGGGTCGCGGCGATCACCGCACTGCTCGGCACCGCGAAGGCCTTCTCCGACTCGGGCGATGCGCTCGACAAGATGAGCGCCCGCACGGGCGTGAGTGTCGAGGCCCTCAGTGAGCTGGGCTATGCGGCCGACCTCTCGGGCACAGACATGGAGACGCTGGAGAACGGCCTCCGCGTCATGCAGAAGACGCTTGTCGAAGCATCACAAGGGTCCAAGGGGGCGAACGAGGCCCTCGGTCGGCTCGGGCTGACGGTGCAGCACCTGGCCAAGCTCTCCCCCGACGAGCAGTTCAAGCTCCTGGCCGATCGCATTTCCCGCATCCAGGACCCCGCAGCCCGCGCCGCGATGGCGATGGAACTCTTTGGCAAGGCGGGAACCAAGCTCCTGCCGCTCATGGCCGACGGGGCCGCGGGCATCAACGAGATGCAGGAGCAGGCCCGCAAACTTGGGCTGACGGTGAGCACGGAGACCGCCCGGGATGCCGCCGAACTCAACGATGCCCTCGGCACGCTCTGGAAAGTCCTCAAGCAGGGCGTCTTCACCATCGGTGGGGCACTGGCACCCACCATCAAGGACCTGACCGAGCGGATCACACGCATCGTCGTGAGCGCCACCGCGTGGGTGAAGGCGAACAAGGAAACGGTGGTCTGGGCGCTCAAGGTCGCGGCGGCCGTCGCCGTCGCGGGGATCGCGATCGTCGGCCTGGGCTACATCATCTCCGGCATCGGCGCGGCGCTTGGCATCGTGGCCGCCGTCATCGGCGGGATTGGCACGGCGTTCAGTCTGATCGGGGCCGCCATCGGCGCGATCCTCACGCCGGTCGGACTGACGATCGCCGCGATCGTGGCGCTGGGCGGCACGCTGCTGGTCGTCACCGGCGCGGGTGGCGAGGCGCTGTCGTGGCTCGCGGAGAAGTTCACCGAGCTGCGTGACTGGGTCGGCAAGGTGGTTGGCGGCATCTCCGACGCGCTCGCCGCTGGCGACATCGCGCTGGCCGCCGAGATCCTGTGGCTGTCGCTCAAGGTCATCTGGCAGCAGGGTGTGGCGGCGCTCAACAAGGCGTGGCTGGGGGCGAAGGAGTTCTTCGTCTCGACCGCGTACTCGATGTGGTACGGGGCGCTGGCTGCCGCCGAGATCGTCTTCCACGCCCTCGAGGTCGCGTGGATCGAGACCACCGCCTTCCTGTCAAAGACCTGGACCAACTTCGCCACCGGCTTCCAGATGATCTGGGAGGAGGCGTCGTCGTGGGTCGCCAAGCGGATGCTGGAGATCCAGGGACTGTTCGATGACGGGCTCGATGTTGAAGCCGCCAAGAAGGCGGTGGACCAGCAGCTCGAGTCCCGACTGGTCGAACTGGAGAACGCCGCTCAGCAGTCCGTGTCCGCCCGCGAGAATCAGCGGGAGCAGCAGCGCCGCGACGCGGCGGCGATGCACGAAGCGACGCTGGCCGCGATCGGTCAGGACTTCGAGAACGCCCAACAGGCCCTGCGCAAGGACACGGAAGCCGGGCTCGCCGAGTCGCAGGCAGCGCTCGATGCCGCAAAGCAGAAGCTCGCGGCCGCGATCGAGGAGGGCCGCAAGAAGCGCGAGGCCGCCGACGCGGAGAAGGGACCTGGTCGTCCCCAGCGGGACCTCCTCGCGGACTTCGAGGAGCGCCTGTCCGGCCTCGGTGCCGCCATCGGCAAGGGCATCAGCGTCACCGGGACGTTCAGTGCGGCGGCCGTCTCAGGTCTGGGCACGGGCGGCGACGCCGCCGAGCGCACCGCCAGCGCCACCGAGCAGACCGCCCGCAACACCAAGCGTTTACTGGATGCCAGCGTCGACAACGGGCTGCGGTTCGCCTGACCCCATCCCACAGGAAGGAGTTCATCGCTCGTGCCGGTCGAGGTGTTTGAGAAGTTCGAGAGCCGCCGCTCCACCAAGGCGAACCAAGCATCGCAGTCGTCTGCGGAGCTCGGATACATCGTGCGCGGCACGGCCGACGACCTCGCGGCCCGCACCGCAGCGCAGGCGGCCTCCCCGGCGACCTACGACACGCTCCCTCGCCAGACCATCCAGATCGAGCCCATCGGCCCGCAGCTGTGGGATGTCACCGTCCGCTACAGCCAGAACGCCTCCACCGGCACGAGCACCCCGAGCGAGTCCTCGTTCACCTTCGAGACCGGCGGCGGCGCGCAGCACATCACCCAGAGCCTGCAGACCATGCAGCGCCGCCCCGCACCCGGCACCACCGCGCCCGACTTCGGCGGCGCGATCGGCGTCACCGCCGACGGCGTCGAGGGCGTGGACATCACGGTCCCGGTCTACCAGTTCTCCGAGACGCACTACTTCACGGACGCGCAGGTCACCGCCTCGTACAAGGGCGCGATCTTCTCCTGCACGGGCAAGACCAACGCGGGCTCGTTCCGCGGGTTCGCGGCCGGCGAGGTGCTCTTTATTGGTGCCACAGGCTCCAAGCGCGGCGACGGTCCCGACGACGACTGGGAGATCACGTTCCGGTTCGCCGCAAGCCCCAACCAGACCAACCTGACCGTCGGCCCGGTTACCGGGATCAACAAGAAGGGGTGGGAATACCTGTGGGTCCGCTACGCCGACGCGGAGGACTCTGGGTCCGGCGCGATCATCAAGAAACCCATCGCCGCGTACGTGGAGCGCGTGTACGACCAGGCCAACTTTGGAGCACTGGGAATCTGACCGCCACACATCATGCCCGACGACCTCCGCAAAGTCCGCTCCGGCCAGCCGCTCCGCATCCCCGCGGGCGCGTACAACGCGTTCGTCGATGCGGCGGTCGATCTGCGCACGCGTCAGGGTCGCGGCCAAGCCGTCGCCGGTCCTCTCGTCGAATCCGCCCAGCGTGGCATCGGCGTGGTGCTGGTCCGCAACGACTCGGACGAACTGATCGAGCCGCACCACGCGCTGGCGATCACCGGCGTGCTTGTCGAGCCCGGTGAGGACGATCAGGAGCGAACCTTCCACAGCCGTACGCCCCTGACGGGCGACGTGGCCACCGAAGAGTCCGACACGCTCGCCTTCGCGGTGGCGCTCCAGCCGATCAAGCCCAATGCACTCGGTCACTGCGTGCTCACCGGAGTGACGACCGCGCGGGTCTACATCACCAACGAGACTGACACCACCTGCGAGCTCGCCGCCGACGAGACAGTCCTGGCGAGCACGCCTATGGGCGGCATCCCGATCCTGTGGAAGGAAGATGGCACCGGCGAGAAGTGGGCCGTGATCGAGCTCGGCCGCCCGTCTCCCGGACGTATCACCGCGATCCTCGGCGCGGCCCAGCCGATCCCCACCGAGCGCAACCGCTGGCGCTACCCGTGGGTCGAGGCTCAGATCGACGGTAACCCGGGAAGCCCGGACTACCTGCGCTACGTGCCGGTGGAGAACGGCCTGACCTCGCAGGCCCCCAGCGGCGGCGAGGACCCTACGCGCCTGGCGATCAACCGCTTCGAGGCCCACCACATGAACGACTCCGAGCCCGGCTCCGGGTTCGGCGGCCTGCTCGGACTGGGCCCGGTGTGCGAGCTCCCGGGCGTGCTGCCCAAGTGCCCGCCCGCGCGGTCGCTCAATCCCAAGCTCGTGCCGATCCCCGAAGGCGTGTGCGTGCAGATGACCTGTGAGCGCAACAGCCGGGGCAAGCCCGTGTGGGTCTTCGAGGCCATGAGCCTGATCGAGATCGCCGACCCCGCCGACGAGGACCGCAAGTTCAACCTCTACATCCGAGGTGCCGAATGACAACCACTCCGACTACCCCAACGCCGCTCGAGGCCAAGCGTGCCAAGGAGCGGGCCAAGTACCTGGCACTGGCGAACAAGCCCGGCTCAACGTACGGCTCGTCCAACCACGGCCGGGCGGCGATCCCGCTCATCCAGGAGGGCAAGCCGAGGTTCGTGGTGGACTTCGGCTGCGGCCGCAACGACCTTGTGCGCGAGCTGCGGCGCCTCGGCATCGACGGGCTGGGCGTCGACTTTGCCTTCTCCGAGGCGGACCTCGTGCGACCCATGCACGCGACCGCCCTGCAGGCGGGGATCGCCGACGTGGTGACGAGCTTCGACGCCCTCGAGCATCTGCTCCCCGAGGATGTGGATCTCACGCTCGCGGAGATGCGCCGCGTCGCGGTGGCGCGCGGGCGGTTCATCTTCTCGATCTGCACGCGGCCGAGCACGACCACCGTCGCCGGCGAAGGTCTGCACCCGACGGTGCGGCCGCTGGACTGGTGGCTGGAGCGCATCGCCCGCGTCGGCGTCGCTGGCAGGCCCCAGGCGGGGTCCCGCTACATCATCGGGCGGTTCAAGAGTGATGGGGGGTGCTGCGGTGCGTGAGAACCAGTCCGACATCGCGGCATTGCAGGCTGGGCTCAAGGCGCGCAAGCCCGCCCGGGATGGCCTGCGCCTCTACACCGCCCCGCCGACGTTCGAGTCGGTGTCCCTGAGCGGGTTCTACCGGGGCCGGTCCGCGTTCCTCATGCTCTCCGGGCCGTCGCTCAAGCAGATCGACCTGTCGCTGCTGGATGCCCGCGGCATCGTCACGATGGCCGTCAACAACGCCTGGTCCGTGCGGCGTCCGACGCTGTGGACCTGCGTTGATGACCCCGGGCGCTTCATCGATGTGGGCTGGAAGGACCCGGGCATCCTGAAGTTCGTGCCCACATGCATGTGGGACAAGCGGCTGAAGGTGATGAACCCAGACGGCACGCTGCGGAACAGCGCCTTCAAGGTCCACCAGATGCCCGGCGTGCTGTTCTTCCGGCGCAGCGATCACTTCGACCACGAGCGATTCCTCACGGGAGACACGGTCTCATGGGGCAACGACGCGAAGAACCCCGACTCGCTGGGCATCACCGGCAAGCGCTCGGTCATGCTCGTCGCCCTGCGGCTGCTCCACTACCTCGGCTTCTCGACGGTGTACCTGCTCGGCTGCGACTTCAAGATGGACGCCGAGCGCAAGTACGCGTTCGACGAGCACCGCGCGGCCAACGCGATCCGGCACAACAACGTGCTGTATGACTCGCTGACCAGACGGTTCGAGGCGCTGAAGCCCCACTTCGAGAAGCACCGCTTCCGCGTGGTCAATTGCTCGCCCGCAAGCGCCCTGGAGGTCTTCGAGAAGATGGCCTTTGAGGACGCGGTGAAGGCAGCCGCTTCCGAGTGCGGCAAGCCCATCCGCACCGACGGGTGGTACGAGCCCAATCCCAAGGCGAGCGCCCCGCAACAGGAGGCCGCACGATGAGCGACGGCCCCACGCGGTACTACCTCTACATCCCCGTCTGGGCGACGGGACGCGCTCCCCAGGGCGGCGGGTCGAGCAACTACTCGACGCCGTCAGGCTCGACCCCGGAGAGCACGTACTCGACCCCGACCAGCACGCCGAGCATGCCGTCGAGCTACTCGACGACCGGCGACGTGATCTACACGACCGGGCCGGGCGGCACGCCCACGCTCACGTTCTACACTACCGGCGCGTTCACCAGCAACACGCCGGGGACGACGCACACGCCGTCGAGCAGTGGCTCGATGTCATCAAGCGCCATGACCACCGACTCGTCGCAGACGCCGACGAGTTCGCAGACCCCGTCGAGCACGGGCTCATCGGGCATGAGCAGTTCCGGTGGCGGGAGTTCTTCTGGCGCGTCGAGCGGCATGTCGTCGGGCGCATCGTCGGGAATGTCCTCCGGTGGCAGTTCCGGCATGTCCTCTGGAATGTCGTCGGGCGGGTCGTCCGGCGGCTCATCGGGCGGCGGCTCGTCCGGAGGAGGATCGTCGGGCGGCGGCGGATCGAGTGGTGGTGGCAGCGGCCCCGGTGGGTCGGGTCCGGGCGGGTCCGGGCCTGGCGGCTCGGGGCCTGGTGGTTCTGGCCCGGGCGGCAGCGGTCCCGGTGGCTCCGGACCCGGCTCCAACTGCGTCCTTGCGGGCACGACCGTGGTGCTGGCGGACGGATCGATCAAGCCGGTCGAGGCGCTCCAGCCGGGCGACCGTGTCGCGGCGCTCGACGTGGCGGGCCTGGACCGCGATGTGCCGTGGCGTGCCCAGTACCAGTGGCTCCGGCCATGGGCCGAAGCGGCGCTCACGCCCGTCACCGGCACCGTCGGCAGCGTGAAACTCGGCACGCACGCTGGTTTCGTCACCATCAACGGCCGCCTGCGCCTCACGCCCGAGCACCCGGTGCTGCTGAAGCGCAACGAGGAGATCGGCTTCGCGTCGGCGGAGTTGGTGCAGGTCGGCGATGCGCTCGTGCGCCAGGACCTCAGCGAGGAACTCGTCGAGTCAGTTGATCGGTCGGGCGAGCGCGTGACGACCGTGGCCGTGCATGTGCCCGGCCTCAACGTGTTCCTGGCTGGCGGCGTGTGGATTCACAACGACATGCCCGCCACGCAGCAGAGCGGGTCCGGATCGTCGTCGGGTTCAGGGTCGAGTTCTGGATCTGGGTCCGGGTCGTCGAGCGGGAGCGGCTCCGGTAGCGGCAAGTCCAGCGGCTCGTCCATGTCGAGTTCGGGGTCGAGCTCCGGGTCGAGTTCCGGCATTTCGTCGGGCTCATCGAGCGGCAGCGACAGCGGCTCCGGCCCGCCCGGCTCCGGCTCGGGCTCCGGCAGCGCTCAGCAGTCAGTGGCGCTGGGCGAAGGCGCGTCGTCGTTCATCGACGGCGGCATGGAGGGCGTGCCACCGGCGAAGTGGCAGCAGAGCGGTCTCGGCAGTCTCAGTAGCGGCATCGAAGAGGAGGCAAAGGCGTGATTCCAAAGGTCATCTACACGGCGGACCTCAGCGAGACTCCCGACAAGCAGCGGCTCACGGCCTGGCGGCACGCGTGGCAGATCATGCATCCCGAGTGGGACGTGGTGACGCTCACGCTGGACACAAAGCCGCCGATCCTGAACTACGACCAGTGGCAGCAGACCTTCGGGCTCAGCGAGCCCGCAGCCTCGGCGGCACGGCTGAACCTGCTTCGCTACGAGGTGCTGGCCCGCGAGGGCGGCGTCTTTGTCGATCCGGACCGCCTGCCGCTGCGTCCGCTCGATGAACTCGTCGCCGAGGTCGGCGCGTTCTGTTCCACGATCGCCAGCCACGGCGCGAGCCGCCCGCACATGCTCTCGCCCTCGGTGCTCGGTGCGACGCGGAACCATCCGATGCTCTGGCATGCGATCCGCGACCTGCCGCACTCGGTGCTGGTCTATCGCGGCGTGTGGGACCAGAGCGGGCCGGGGTTCCTCACGCGTGTGGTCCGCGACCACGGACACTTCCGCGACGCGGTGCCGTTCCACTGGGCTCTGTTCGAGCAGGGCGAGGAAGCCGCCAAGGCCCACGGCGACGCGTTCGGGTTCGTGATCGGCAAGACGGCGGAGATTGGAACTTGAACACTGCCTCGACCTTGATCCCGCGGGTCCTCCACCAGATCTGGCTGGGCAAGGGTGAGATGCCCCTGCACCAGCGGCGCTGGCGGCGGCGATTCGCCGAGATGAACCCGCACTGGGAGATGCGGCTGTGGACCGACGACAACCTGCCGCCGATCCTGAACCGCAACGCCTGGGACGCCTGCGGCAACGTCGGTGGCACGCCCGGATGCGTGATGCGGTCGGACATCCTGCGCCTAGAGATCCTGGCCCGCTTCGGCGGCGTCTACCTCGACACCGACGTGAAGCCCGTGCGGCCGCTCGACGAGATGTGCCCGCCCGAGATGCGTGCGTGGGCCGCCTGCGAGCAACTTGACATCATCTCCAACGCGGCGATGGGATTCCCGCCCAACCACCCGGCAATGTGGCACGCGGTGGCGATGATCGAAGAGTCGTTCTTCGAGCGCCGGTACGTCGGCGATCAGGCAGGCCCTGGGCTGGTCGCTCGCGTGGTTACCCAGTACGAGGACGTGGCGCTCTATCCGCCGGCGTACTTCCACCCGACTGTCGGAGAGTCGAAGTCCAATCCAGACGCGCCGGTCTTTCTAAAGGCGGCGCATCTCTTTGCGGGAACCTGGGTGGAGGAGAACCGGCAACGCTACTCGGAAATGTGGCGTGCGAACGTCTCACCTCGTTGAGCGAGCTTTCAACCTCAGGCTATTAAGCACCACGCTGACGCTACTGAACGCCATCGCGGCACTCGCGATAATCGGCGAGAGCAACCAAGGGGTGAACGGGAAAAGCACGCCCGCCGCGATCGGAATCCCGACTATGTTGTAGATGAACGCCCAGAACAGGTTCTGCTTGATCGTCCGCATCGTGGCGTGCGAGAGGGCGATCGCCTGGGGCACGGCCCGCAGATCGCCGCGCATGAGCGTGATGTCCGCGGACTCCATCGCGACGTCGGTGCCGGAGCCGACCGCGAGACCGACATTGGCCTGCGCGAGCGCAGGGGCATCGTTGATGCCGTCGCCGACCATGCCCACGACGTGCCCCTCGGCCTGAAGGGCCTTGACCTTGTCCGCCTTGTCCTTGGGCAGGACGTCAGCGAAGACCAAATCGACGCCGACCTGTGAGGCGACCGCCTCGGCAGTACGTTTGTTGTCGCCGGTCATCATGACCACGCGGAGACCCAGCGCATGCATCGTGGTGATGGCCTCCTTCGATTCTGGTCGCACCGTGTCGGCAACCGCAATGAGCCCCGCTTCGCGACCGTCTAAGGCGACAAACATGGGTGTGCGCCCCATCGCCGCCAAAGCCGCGGCCTTCTCGGCCAGAGTGGATCGGATACCGCGCTGCTCGAGCAACGCCGCCTTGCCGACGAGTACACCCCGCCCGTCCACCGTGGCTTCGACGCCATGCCCGACTACGGCCTGGAAACCGACAGGCTCGGTAAGGGGTAGCCCGCGTGCCGTGGCCTCGCGCACGATCGCGGCGGCGAGCGGGTGCTCGCTGTGCTGCTCCGCTGAAGCGGCCAACCGCAGCAACTCGCGTTCATCGAGCGTCCCTCCAGATGCCAGGGCGATATCGGTCACGGCGGGCTTGCCGTGCGTGATAGTGCCCGTCTTGTCGAGCACGATGGCCGTGAGCTTGTGGGCGGTCTCCAAGGCCTCGCCGCCCTTGATGAGGATGCCCTTCTCCGCGCCGCGTCCCGTGCCCACCATGATCGCCGTCGGCGTTGCCAGCCCCAAGGCACACGGGCACGCGATGATGAGCACGGAGACGGCCGTGACCAGCGCCATGCTGAGGCGCGAGTCCATTCCCCCCGGCGATGCAAACCACCAGACCACGAATGTCACGAGGGCGATGGCGATGACGATGGGAACAAATACGCCGCTGATCTTGTCGGCCAAGCGAGCGATCGGGGCCTTGCTTCCCTGAGCCTCCTGCACGAGGCGCACGATCTGCTGCAGAGCCGAGTCGGCACCGACCTTCGTAGCAACCAGCCGCAATGCGCCGGTGGTGTTCATCGTCGCACCAAAGACGCTGTCGCCGGCCGCCTTCTCCACCGGCACGCTCTCGCCGGTGAGCATCGACTCGTCCACGGCGGACTGACCGCTCTCAACACGTCCATCCACGGGGATCTTCTCGCCGGGGCGCACCAGCACACGGTCGCCCACGACCACCGATTCGATCGGTACGTCCTGCTCGCTGCCGTCTCGAATGACACGCGCGGTCCTGGCCTGCATGCCGATCAGCCGCTTGATGGCCGCACTCGTCCGCCCCGTGGCCCGGGCCTCAAAGTACTTGCCCAGCAGGATCAGGACGATGATGACCGCGGCGGCCTCGTAGTACACGGGGACCATGTCTATGCCGCCCATCGTGCCTTCGGTGTGCGCGGCACGGGCCGCGTTTCCGGTCACTTCCGCGAAGAACCCCGGCCAGACCGTCGCCGCCAGCGAGTAGAGATACGCTGCGCCGGTCCCCATCGCGACAAGCGTGTCCATGTTCGCGCTGAAGTGCCGCAAGCCCTTCCATGCCGAGCGGAAGAACTGCCAGCCGCACCAGAACATGACGGGCGTCGTGAGCGCGAGTTGAATCCAGTTGATCCAGTGAGAAAGGGGCGGAACGTTGAAAGCCTCGATCTTCCCGTGTGACATGGCGATGACCAATACCGGCAGCGACAACGCCGCGCCGACGATCATCTTGCTGAGCAGCCGACGCGACTCGGCCTCGCCCACGTTCATGTGGGCCGAGTGATCTTCACCCTCGGCGCCGCCGCTGATCGCGTGCCCGGCGTGCTCCGCCGTCGTCTGCGCCGCGAGCATGGCCGCGTGATCGTGGCCCGCGTGCCCGTGCGCAGGATTGGCCGCGCTGTGCCGCGCCACGGGCACGACCGCCTTGTAGCCGATGTCGTCCACGGCCTTGGCCAGTGTCTCCGGCCCGGTCGCCGCCGGGTCGTACTTCACGGTGGCCACCTTGGTGGCAAAGTTCACGCTGGCCGACGTGACGCCCGGCTGCTTGCCCAGGCGCTTCTCGATCCGGCTGGCGCACGATGCGCAGGTCATGCCCTCGATCGGCAGGTCGGCCCGCTCCGTGTGAGCCCGCTCCGCATCGGTCGGCTCGGTACGTGCGGCGTCTTCACCCCGCGCACCCGCGCCGGGCTGGTGGTGTTCGTACCCTGTCATGTCGGTCGTCCTTTCAGCCCGTCACGCTGCGTGACAGGGCATCCTCTACCTCGCGAGTTTTCCCACAAGGTCCACCAGCTCCTCGGTCATCTCGTCGCCTTTGGACGCGCCCTCCCGCATCGCCACCGATGCGCAGTGCGTCAGGTGATTGCGGAGCAGGTTCCGCGCCACCGCGTGAAGCGACTCTCGCACCGCCGAAATCTGGGTGATGATGTCGGCGCAGTAGCGGTCCTCATCGACCATCGCGGCGATGCCCCGCACCTGCCCCTCGATGCGTCGCAGGTGCTTGAGGTTGGCGACCTTGAGTTCCGGGTCCACGCCCGCGGCGTGCGCGCCTGGTCCGACGCCGGCGCCGGCTTCCATCTGGCCCGATCCAGATGCCGCGCACCCGCACGATGCGGCGGCGGACGCACGCGGGCTGATCGCCGTGCTCTGGGTCGATGTCTTGGTGCGCTTGGCCATGATGCGATGATCTCCTGTGCTGTGTCTCAGTGGTCTGGCGACTCAGTCGCACGGTCCCGCGGCCCTGGATGTCCTACAGCAGCCGCACCCTGAACGGGCCTGTGACGGCGCGGATGCGACGACCTCGGCGGTGTACCCGGCGGCTTCGATCGCGGCCAGCGCGGCCGCGGTGGCAGCCGGGCTGTCGGCCTCGACCTCCGCGGTGCCGACCACCACAGATCGGACGGAAACCCCCGGCGTCGCCTGCAGGGCACGGGTCACGGCCCCGACGCAGTGGCCGCAGGACATCCCGTCGATAGCGAAGGTGACGGTCGGAGCGCGGGCGGGGCTGAATCGTTCAGGTGATGGCGGGGTGGTCATGGGCACTTCCTTTCGTGGTCGGGGCATTATACCCCCATGGGGTATACGGCGTCTATCGTCGCGAGGTTCGACCGCTCTTTGAAAATCGAAGGGCCCTTTCCGGTTGCCGCCCCCGCGCGCCCCCCGCCCCTCGCACGCAACGTGAAATAAATTGGAGCCGGAGTTCACGTTGCCCATGCTCTTGGATCGCACACTCTCTATTACCTGCGCATCTCACGACGGGGAGGGATGACTCGGGCATAGATCGCTACGGCTGCGATGGATGCGGCGATGCTCACGTTCTGACCTTCTCGAAAGGACCGACCATGCCTCATTCCATGCCCTCCAAAGAGATGCTCGACTGCATGAAGACCTGCGGCGAGTGCGCCAGCCTCTGCAACCAGTGCTCGCACCACTGTCTTCACATGGGCGGCGAGCACGCCGGGCCGGAGCATCAAGGCCTCATGCGCGACTGCGCCGAGATTTGCGGGCTGGCCGCATGCTTCATGGGTCGCTCATCGCACCACAGCGGCCACATCTGCCGCGAGTGCGCCGAGATCTGCAACGCCTGCGCCGAGTCCTGCGAACGCTTGGGCCAGCACGACCAGATGATGACCCAGTGCGCCAAGGTCTGTCGACAGTGCGCCCAGTCATGCGAGAAGATGGCCGGCGCGGCCGCGTAACGGCACCGCTCATAAGGGTTGCCGGGTGTGCATAGCACTGCGGGCGCACCCGGAGGATCCGCCATGGTGCTCTCGCGCCGATTAAACCTGTGTGCGTTGCTAATGACCTTGGTCGCGCGAGCGGCGATGGCCCAGACGCACGCGCCGCTGGCCGAACAGCGCGACGAGGTCTCGTACCTCCGCGGCCCGTACAACACCGCGTTCTACGATCGCGAGAACGAGGCCTTTCGAATCGGGGCCGCCATTCACTTCTCGCACGGGAAGCAGCACGACGTGCTCCTGAGGCGGCCGTTTTCCGAGCACGAGCGAACCGATGCAGAGTTCGACGCAGAGTCGATGGACTTCGTGCGGAATCTCCGTGCCCGCACGGAGCCGAGCATGGAGTTGTACGCGCCGTACACGGCTCGCGCCGCGTGGCGGGTGTTCCGCGCCATCGATTGGACGCATCAGCTTCACGAGCAGACCTACGACATCATGGCCTCGCGCCGAATCGCGTGGGCGGATAAGGCGTCGTGGACCGAGCGGTCGCTGGACTACTACCTTCACAAGAACGACGTCGGATTCAGCTGCGCCCCGCTGGACGTGACCATGCGGCGGGCCGCGGTCATGATGAAGCCGTACTTCACGTATTTCCGCAACTACTACCCCAAGAGCAACAACTTCTTCTACGCCGCCCACTGGTGGCACCCGGTCATCTACGAGGCACAGATGATCGGGGGGAACGGGCCCGGCCAGGACGAGGCCGTGCGGCAGACGGACGAGACCTTCTACCGTGAGGTGCTGAGCCAACGGCCGCAGCGGATGATCCTGCTCCGCGAGGCCGCGCCGCGCTACTCGCGGATGGCCCCCGGTGTCTCCAACGCCTTCGACAACCTGCACATGTTCCACGGGATCGTGTATGACATCTGCGCGTACCCCGAGTGGACCATCGAACAGAAGCGCGACGAGCTGTACCGGGTCATCAAGGCGATGAGCTACCAGCCGGGCGATGAGGCCCTTGCGCGCAAGTTCCCGCTGCCTCATCCGGATGTGGACCCGCGCGTGTTCGCCGATTGGATGAAGGGCGCCGAAGGAGAGATGAGCCGCATCATGATGGAGATGCACGACGAGATGATGCCGCTGATGATGCCCGGCGGAACGTCGATGACGCCCGAGATGCACGAGCGAATGATGGCGGCGATGAAGATGAAGCTCGCCCCCGGGATGCAGGAGGGTGAGACGCCCGGCTCGCTGCACGACGCGATGATGGCACTGATGCCGGACATGCGGATGGACCCCGCTTCAATGGCACCCGGCGGCACACCGCAGAAGATGATCGACGCGATGCTCAAGGGCTGGCAGGCGAAGCACGGCGACATGCCCGACGCTCCGCCCATGCCGATGGACACCGAGCCCTCGCTGGTCGACGTCGCCCTACCGGCACCCGCCGCGCCCGGCGCGGTCTCGCCCCCCGCGGTCCCGCCTGTCCACGGAAAGGGGCATTGACGCATGCGCTCCGCCACGCCTCTCGTGATCTCCGTGGTCGTTGCCGTGCTGCTCGCGGGCGCGCCGCGCGCACTCGCTCAGACGGACCACACCAATCTCGAAGAGGGCTTTCCCACCCGGCTGGAGGACGCGTACCCGCTGTCGTTCCGCGACCGCGAACTGCAGATACGTTTCTCATGGGACCGCACAGGCGATCACAAGGACCGTTTCACGCTCCAGCCGCAGGTCGAACTCGGGCTCGCGCCCAACTGGCAGTTCACGCTCGGCGCTCCGTTCTACCTCGGAGACGCCGACCGCCGGGGCAGCGGCGACCTCCAACTCGGCGCGCTCTACAACTTCAATCAGGAGTCACTGTCGCTCCCGGCCTTCGCGCTCTCCGGCAAGATCGACATTCCCACCGGAAAGGACAGCGAGGGCGTGGACACCACCCTCAAGTTCATCATGACCAAGACGGTCGACGACGACCACCTGGGCCGCATCCATCTGAACCTGGAGTGGGGCCACAACTTCGGTGCGCACGAGGACGAGCGAGACAACACCTTTGCGATCATCCCCGGTTACTCGTTCCGCCTGAACGCCGACACGATCGTCGTCGCCGATTTCATCCGCGAGTGGGAGATGGAGCGCGGAAGGGAATCCAACAACGTCGAGGTGGGCGCCCGCTATCAGCTCAGCCCCCGCTGGGTGCTCTCGGGCGGCGTGGGCTTCGGCATCGGCGACGACTCACCCGATGCCCGGCTCACTTTCGGCGCACAGTGGTCGTTCTGAAACAGCGAAGTTCTGGAACACACAACCGGGGCTTGCGGACGGCACTGCCGTGCCCGCAAGACCCGGTTGATGATCTATATCCTCGTACGGATCACTTGCCGTGGTCGTGTCCACCCTCCTTGTGAGGAGCGTCCGCTGCTGGCGATGCGGGCTTGTCCTTCTTGGCCGCATCCACCGACGCGATGTACTTGAGCGGGTCTTTCATGAGATCCTTCTTGCACCCGTTGCAGCACAGCCGCACCAGGCGGCCGGCTACCACGACGTTGACCGGTTCGCCCATACCGCCAAGGTCTTCCTTGCTCACCGGGCAGGTCTTGAGCGGGTAGTCCTTGTCTTGGGCCGCGATCGCCGCATCGTCGAGCTTGGCAAGGTACTTCTTCGGATCCTTGAGGAAGTCGGCCTTCTCGCTCTCCGCACCGAGGCGAATGAGACGGTTGCCGTAGACGAAGTCGTAGGGCTTCGACGGGGTGGCGGGAAGATCTTTGCCGGTGACCACGGAGGTCGTGAGCGGGTAGATCGGGCCCTGGTCCTTGATGATGGCGGCGTCGAGGGTTTCCAGGCTCTTGGCGAGGTCCTTCTCGAACTTGGGCGGGCACGACTTGCAGCAGAATCGCACCTCGCGCCCCTCGTAGAGCTTGACCACCGGTTCGCCCATCGAGCCGAGCTTCTCGCCGGTGATCGGGCAGGTGGTCAGTGGGTACGGATCGCCGACGCGCTTGTCGACGGCGGCCTTCTCGGGCTTCTGGTCCTTGCCATCCTGGGGCGCTTCGGTCTTGGCCGGGGCGTGCTGCTGGTGGTCATGCCCGGCGGGCTGGGCCAGCGCGGGCGAAGTCGCCAGACCGGCGAATAGCGTGAGCGAGAGAACGAGTGTCGAACAGGTGTTCATGGGTACTCCTTTGATCGATGACGGGTGATGGGGACGGGGATCGACGGTTTACTTGGCGTCCTGCTTGGGGACGCAGCGGTCGCAGTCCACGCCCTCGGGGGCACAGCTCGCGCACTTGGCCTTGAGGTTCGAGCCCTCGGTGTAGATTGACAGTTCGGACTTGCAGTCCGGGCACATATGCGTGCTTAGGGTCCTCGTGGTGGTGATGCCTGTCCGCGGCTGGGTGCTCCGCACCTTGGAGATCTCGTCGTAGCAGGCGCGGCAGACCGCAACCTTGCCGTCGGTCGTCTGGGTCATGGTGTGCTTGTCGCTGGCGCATGCCGAGAGCAGGGATGCGAGGAGAACGACGGGGAGAACACGGCAGAGAGTCTTCATGGCTGTTCCTTTCAATGGTCACGAGAGCCCGACACGATCGGGCTGATGCTGGCGGAACTCGCGGCGGTGCTGCCACCGCTTGGCGAGGTAGAACACGATTGGGTACACAAGCAGCTCCATGACGAAGCTGATGAGCAGGCCGCCGATCATGGGCGCGGCGATGCGGCGCATGGTGTCAGCGCCGGTTCCCTGGGCCCATAGCAGCGGCACGAGTCCTATGAACGCAGCCGCGACGGTCATGGCCTTGGGACGGATGCGCTTGACCGCCCCGTCATGCACGGCAGCGTACAGGTCTGAGACCGAGGCCATCCGCCCCTGCTCGCGGAAGCGATCGAAGCTGTTGTCGAGATAGAGGAGCATGACCATGCCCGTCTCGGCGTCGAGCCCGGCCAGGGCGATGATGCCGATAACGACCGCGAGCGAGAGGTTGAAGTCCAGCGCGTGCATGAACCAGAACGCGCCAATCAGACTGAACGGCACCGCGAGCATCACCACGCCGACGCGGAACCATGAACGGCTGCTGACGTAGAGCAGGAAGACGATCGCGACCATTGCAAGAGCACTCGCGGCGATCAAGCGTGGCAGAGTCTTCTCCCAGAACTCGAACTGACCGGAGAAGACCAGCGTGTAGCCGGGCGGTAGTGCGACATCCCGCGCCACGACCCGCCGCGCCTCAGCGATGTAGCCACCGAGGTCACGCCCGGCGATGTCCACGAAGATCCACGCGGTGCGCTGGGCGTTCTCAGAGCGGATCATCGGGGCCCCGGGCGTCAGCTTGATTTTGGCGATCTGGCCCAGCGGCACCTGTGCCCGCTCGCCCTTGGGCCCCGCCATCGCCCCCGTCACAAGCACCTGCTCCAGCGCAGGGATATCGTCCCGGTAGTCGCGGTGGTAGCGGATGTTGAGCGGGTAGCGCTCAACGCCCTCGACCGTCGTTGTCACGTTCATTCCACCGATGGCCGACTGGATCACGTCCTGCACGTCGGCAATCGTCAGGCCGTAGCGGGCCGCGGCCTCGCGGTCGATGTCGATGTCCAGGTAGTTCCCGCCGAAGGTCCGCTCGGCATAGGCCGACACCGTGCCGTCGATGGTTCGCACCGCCGAGGCAGCCTTCTCTGCGAGATCAGAAAGCACCTTCAGGTCCGGGCCCATGATCTTGATGCCCACCGGCGTCTTGATGCCGGTGGCGAGCATGTTGATACGGTTCTCGATGGGGAACGGCCAAGCGTTGGCCATGCCCGGGAACGACACCACCGAGTTCAGCCCGGCGTGCATGGTCCCGTCCGGGTCCGACCAGCCGAACTTCAGTTCCTCGGTCGTGATCGGACGCTCGGCGGGCCAGAACGTGGCGTGGAACGGCCTCTGAAGCCAACTGGGCCATGAACCGAAGAAGTACTCCGGCTTCCGAGTGCGCCACTGTGTGTGGTCGGGGTTCAGCTGAACGACCGTCTCGATCATCGAGAGCGGGGCCGGGTCGGTCGCTGTCTCGGCGCGACCGATCTTGCCGTGCACGCTCAGCACTTCCGGGAAGGTCTTGATGAGCTTGTCGGTCTGCTGCAGGAGTTCCTTGCTCTTGGTGATGCTGATCGAGGGGTCCGTCGTGGGCATGTAAAGCAGGTCGCCCTCATCGAGCGGCGGCATGAACTCCGTACCCATCTTCGAGATCGGGTACCAGGTCGAGGCCAGAGCGACGGCCGCCAGGACGAGGATGACACCGGGCCGCGCCATCGCGGCCCGGAACACCGGCTCATAGATCCACTGCAGCACGCGGCTGATTGGGCTGTGGTGCTCGTGGATGATCTTCTGCGGGAGCAAGAGCATCGCCGACAGCACCGCCCACCCGCCAGCGATCCACCAGCGGAAATGCTCCAGATGCGGCAGGCCGGAAGCGATCATGTAGAGCGCCAGAGCAGGGAGCAGCATCGCGGCCAGCGTGATGGCCGTGTTGGTCGCGATTCCCCAACGCTTGGGCAGCACGCGTCCCGTGATGAAGTAGTACATGAGCACGGGAATGATGGTGATCGACAGGAAGGCCGCCGCCCCCATCGCGAACGTCTTTGTGAACGCCAGCGGCTTGAAGAGCCGTCCCGCCTCGCCACCGAGCACGAACACGGGCAGGAACGAGACGGTGATGATGAGCAGGGAGAAAAACAGCTGCGGCCCGACCTCCTTGGCCGCGGCAGTCATAGTTTCGATGCGGGGTGTCGGCGGATGGCCCGCGGCGAGCCGCTCCTCCTCGCGATCCAGGTGCTTGTGACCGTTCTCAACCATGATGACCGCGGAATCCACGACCACGCCGATCGAGATGGCGATACCGCCGAGCGACATGATGTTCGCGTTGATCCCAAGCAGGTGCATGACGAGTAGCGCCGCGATCACACTCGATGGCACGACGAACACGGCAACCAGCTCGCTCCGCATGTGCAGCAGGAACAGGATGCACACCAGCCCGACGACGATGATCTCCTCCACGAGGGTGTTGCGCAGGGTTGCGACGGAGCGGTTGATGAGGTTGGAGCGGTCGTAGGTCGCCTTGATGGTCACACCCGGCGGCAGTCCGTCCTCGAGCGAGGCCAACTTTGCCTTCACGTCGGCAATGACCTTGTGCGCATTGGCCCCGAAGCGGGCAACGACGACGCCGCCGACGGCCTCGCCCCTGCCGTCAAGCTCGCCCACGCCACGGCGCATCTCGCCGCCGACCTGCAGCGTCGCGATGTCACCGAGCATGATGGGCGTGCCCTTGTCACCCAGCCCCACGGGGACCTTCGCGAGGTCGTCGAGCCCCTTGAGGTATCCGCGGCTGCGGACCATGTACTCGTTCTCGGAGAGCTCCACCACGGCCCCGCCCACGTCGTTGTTCGAACGCTGCACCGCCATCATCACGTCGCGGATCGACAGCCGGTACGCCTGGAGCTTGAGCGGGTCGAGCACCACCTGGTACTGCCGCACGAACCCGCCGATCGACGCCACCTCGGACACATCCTCGACCGAGGTGAGCGGGTAGCGCAGGTACCAGTCCTGCAGGCTGCGGAGCTGGGCGAGATCGAGGTTGGCCGAAACGAGCGGCGTCTCTGTGAGCGGATCGACTCCGGGCTTGTCAAACGCTCGAACCTTGATCAGCCCTTCGCGGCGATCCTTTGGAGCTTCGTCCATCGAGGCGTACCAGCGGTCGCGCTCGGCGTCACGCCATAGACCCTTGGGGTGGTCGGGGCTGTAGTACCCCGGGAACAGGATGTACTGATACACCCAGCCGACGCCCGTGGCATCCGGGCCGAGTTTGGGCTCGACGCCCTTGGGCAGGCGGTCTCGGGCAAAGTTCAGGTACTCCAGCACGCGGCTGCGGGCCCAGTAAATGTCCGTGCCGTCCTCGAAGAGCACGTACACGAACGACTGCTCGAACATGCTGTAGCCGCGCACGACCGTCGAGCCGGGCACGGCGAGCATCGCGCTCGCCAGCGGGTACGTCACCTGCTGGTCTACGACCTCGGGGTTCTGCCCCGGGTACTCGGTCGTGACGATGACCTGCACGTCCGAGAGGTCGGGGATGGCGTCCAGCCGGATGTGGAAGACCGACCACAATCCCGAACCCACCAGCACCGCCGTCAGCAGCAGCACCATGAAGCGGTTGCGGATCGAGAGCTCGATGATGCGGGCGATCATGGCGCACCCCGCTTCCCGCCGGCAGGCTTGTCGCCGATCCGACGGACGATGCTCCCGCACTCCTTCATGTCCTCCGCGTAGTAGGGATTGGCGAGTTCCTCGGACCGTTGCAGCCATTCGGCCTTGGCCATCGGGCAGTTGGCGACGTAGAGGTTGTGGGTGACCGACTCCGACGGGGGCATCGCGTCGACCAGAGCGATCACGGCGGCACTGACACGCTTGAAGAGGTCTCGCTGCTTGTCGGTGGGCTGGGAACGCATCGCGGCAACGGACAGGCGCATCTCGCTCACCAGACGCGTCGCATCAACGCCCTCGGCCTTCTCGGCCAGAGCGTCGATCGCGGCGAGCAGGCCATCCACGCTCGCGGGCGGCGTGTCCGGCTTCTCCTGGCCAAGAGGCTCGGCAATCGAGAGGTACTCGCTGACGACCCGGTCCACGATCGCCGCAGGGGCCTTCGCGTCGGCGACGGCTATGTGTGCGGCGTGCTCCGTTGCCGGCGCTGCCGCGGCCGGTGACGCAGACGCGCTCTGGCCGAGGAACTTGGCGATTGCCTCGCGCAGGCGGCTCTCGGAATCAAGCAGGAACTGCCCGCTGGCGACGACGGTCTCGCCCGGTTCCACTCCAGAGACGATCTGCACCAGCCCGCCGTCGCCGGAGGCCCCAACGACCACCCGGCGAGGCTCGAAGCGCCCCTTGCCGGTTGCGACGAAGATCAACTGAGACTCTCCCGAATCGATCACCGCCTCGCGCGGCACAACCGTTACCGGTTCGCCTGGAGCAGTCTCGATCGCGGCGATCGCGAACATCCCGGCCCGCAGCAGCCCGTCAGGATTCGCGACCACCACCCGGACCAGCGCGGTGCGGGTCATCTCGTCCAGATTCGGGTGAATGAACGCGACGTCGCCCGCGAGCTCTCCGCCGGCGAGCCCGGTGACCGTGAGCGATGCGTGCTGGCCGATTCGCACCCGCGCGAGCGAACCCTCCGGCACCCGGGCGTCTACCCACATCGTCGAGCGATCCGCGAGTCGGAGGACCAGCTGACCCGACATGACCGATGCACCCTTGTAGACGTTTGCCTTGTCCACCACGATCCCGTTCACGGGAGAGTTGAACGTCACGGTTGCGGGTGCGTGCTCCGCGTCTCCGAGTTGCCGGATCTGCTCTTGCGAGAGACCGAGCGTCTGAAGCCGCAGTTCCGCGGCGGCGACGAGCGCATCACCCGTCGCTTTGAGCGGGATGGCTCCATCCGACGCTCCCGACGTGCCTGCCTTCTTCGCAGCGATCAGTTCCTCGATCGCCAACCGCAGGTCCGGGCTGTAGAGATCGAACAAGGGGTCGCCCTGACGGACCGCCATGCCGTCCTTGTCCGCGTAGAGCCTCTCAATCCACCCCGACACGCGGAGGTTGATGTCGGTGCGGGCCGATTCCGGCTCGACCACCGTCGCGGTCGCTCGCACACGCTGGGACAGCGCCACCCGTGCTGCGGCGACGGTGCGCACGCCCATATTCTGGACCACGGCGGGATCGATGACCACCGCCGCCCCAGCAGGCTTCGCCTCATCCTCGTACACGGGCACGAGGTCCATCCCCATCGGGCTCTTGCCGGGACGGTCCGAGATGTACGGAGGGTTCATCATCGGGTCGTGCCAGTACTTGACCTTCCGCTCCCGGTTGCTGCTTGCCGGCGCACCCGGTGACCCTGCCGACGTGCTGGCCTCGTCGCCAGTCACGAGCGGCGTGAGCTTCATGTGGCAGATCGGGCAGTCGCCCGGGTGGTCTTGGATGACCTGAGGGTGCATGCCGCAGGTCCAAAGCTGCTTCTTCGCGGTGCCGGGCACCGTGCTGCCTTGATCGGAGGCTGCTGGCACTGCGCTCCCTGCACTCGGCACGAGCCAGCGCTCGAACGTCGAGTGCCAACGCATCCCGACATAGATCCCCCCAGCAGTGAACGCCAGCAGTGCGAGGCCCATCGGGAGCCGGCCGCGTCGAGGACTGGATGGATGAGCGAGAGCGGGCACGTTTGTGGTCGGGGTTTCAGTGGTCATGGGGGGCCTCCTCTCGGGCCGTCGTCGTGGATTGAGAAAGCGTCGGGACCGCGGAGGGAGAGCTGGCGAGCATCTCGGCGTCCGTTCCCATGAGGGCCTCAAGCTCGGCGAGTCGCTTGTCGCGGGCCGCCCGAGCCTCGATCACCATTAGACGCGTGTCCAGCGTCATCCCCTGTGCTTCAAGGAGGTCCAGGTACATCGCCGAACCCGCGGCGTACGCCTGGCGGGTGTTGCCCAGCACACGGTCCGCGAGTGGGACCAGCGTGTCCTCGAACAGCGCCGCCTGTCGCTCGTTGTTACGCATCGCCACAAGCGTGGCCACCAGCGTCGCGGTCCGGTCGCTGCGGGTCTGCCTGAGCATGGCCTCCCCCGCCCGGAGCATCGCCTCGGCTTCGCGGATGCCGCCGCGGATCTCCGCGATGGTCGTCGGCAGCATCACGGTCGCGCCAAAGGCTTGAGAGACGTTGCCCGTAAACATGAACGACGGATTGATGTCCGGGATCCACTGCATGCGGGCCAGTTCGAGCGCATCGGACCGTCCCTCGGCTTGACGGGCAAGGGAGGCAATCTCCGGGTTCACTTCCACCGCCCCGGCCAGCACCTGCGCATCGGACGCACCGAACTCTCGCGGCGTGTCGCGCGTCGTGTCGATCGCCGCGTTCGGGTCGCGCGCCAGCATGCCGTTGAGCATCGCTCGCATCGCGGAGAGTTCCGCCTGGGTGTTCTGCAGGTTGTTCTCCTGCGTCCGGAGCATCGCCTCGGCCCGCAGCAGGTCCCGCTGGACCCCGCCGGCTTGGGCCTTGGCCCGGATCGCCTCGATCGACAGCCGGCTGAGCGACGCCTGCTCCAGCTGCACCCGTTGCTTGGCCTCCAGCATCCGCAGGTCCGCCCACTGGCTGAGTACCCGGCGCTGGAGATCGAACTTGGCCGTTCGGAACCGTTCTCCTGCGGCGCGGGCGTTGTCGAGCGCCACTTTTCCCTTCTGCTGCACCTTCGTAGGGAACGACAGGTTCATCGAAGGGTCGAACCCGAACGCGAACGTCTGCCGGTCGAAGGTCTTCATCTTCTCCGATGAGAACATGTACGAGTACCCGACCTGGACATTCGAGTTCGGGTACGCCGAAGCCATCTCCACACGCTGCACCGCCGCCTTCCACTCGAAGTACGCGGCTTCAAGATCGCCGTTGGCGAGGAACGCGCGGCTCAACACTTCCCGCCAGGTCGGGGAGACCGGCAGTTCCGGGAGCACCCGCTGCCCCACCGGCGGCTCGTACGGGCGGCCCGCCTCTTCAAGCTTGGCCTGCTCCTCTTTGGTCCCTTCCGGCGTGAGTGCGCACCCGGAGAGCGCGATACACCCGAGGATGGTCAAGGCCATCGTCGCAAGCGGTCGGCGACGGGGGGAAGCCGGAGGCGGATTTCTACGGGCGTCAACAGCGGCCCTCGCGCCAAACCGGCGCGGGCCCATCAATCGAGCAGACATGGTGGTGGTCCTGAGTTGTGAGGTGGGTTGAGAAGCGGCTCGAGTTCACGAGCCACTTCCACGACGGGTGTACCGCGGCGACATCCTCAGCGCGCAATGCCTCTAAGGCGTCAGGCCGCTACACCACCCACACGCACAAGACGGACTGAACAGAGTTCGCCGGGCGCTTCGGTGGAGCGCCAAGCCAACCCACGCTAAGGGCTGGCCGGTTCACCGCTTCGAAATCGAAGCCAAGGAACACCGGAAGGATGGCGACCGCGAGTTGAACTTGTTCGGTCTTCGAGTCCGACGGCGGAGCCTTCGGCTGCTCGGGCTGGGGCATGCCGCATTTGCACGCGGTGACCGCATCGCTGTTGCTGCACGCAGATCCAGACGACTCGCCTTTACGACCGGAGCAGCACGGGCACGCGGAATCGTCCGTCGCGACGGCATCAACGGCCGACATCCCCGTGCCCCGCGCCATCTCCGCGCACCGTTCAACCGCAACCCATGGCAGGGATTGCACGACGAGCATGAGAGCGAGGATGATGCGGGTCACGACGGCCATCTGGAAGATCATACCCCCTGGGGGTGTAGAAGGTTCACTCGGACATCGGCGTTTCGGGACGCCGGGATCGCGGTATTCGGAAGTTTGCCAAATGTTTGGGCAACTCAGGTCGCCCAAGCGGGCGGCTATAACGAGTTGCGAACTGCTACGTCGACGGGCGCAGCTAGCGACCCGAAACTCTGGTGATCCCCGCCAAGCTGTCCCCAGATTCGGTTTCTCTACTCACGTCCAAGCATCACTTCTTCGCGCGTAAACCGAGGATTTGAGTCGATTGGCCGTACCCCGCCAGAGAGAAACGGTTCGAGAGGGTTGCGGATACGGAGCTTCCCAAACGGCCTCGGGTTCGCCCGGGGCCGTTGGCGTTTTGCTCTGATCTCCAGCATCTCGAAAGGCCCAAGTCTCACGACCGGCCCACCGCCCCTCCCGCGCCCGTGGAGCCCGCCTGTTCCCGCGATCGCAGGATCGCGTCCAGTTCACTCACCAGTTCCCGCACGCGGCGTTCGCTCGTGTCCGGCGCCAGGGAGCGATGCTCCTCGATCTCCTGCACCTTTTGATAGTTGTTTATCACCGCGCCCACGATCAGGTTCACCAGCAGGAACGTCGCCACCACAATCCACGTCACCTGGTACGCCGTAAACACGCCAAGTGGTTTTCCTGCCTCCGCCAGTTCGTATCGCATCTGGGTCCAGTCGTCGCCTGTCAGAATGCGGAAGAGCGTGAAGCAGGCCTCGTGGATGCTCGCGAAATAGGGCTGCATCGGGTGCCCGGCGGCACCGAAGAGTTTCACGCCGATGACCGCGTAGACGTAGAACAGGATCGCCGCCAACAGCGTCACATACTTCATGCTCGCGACCGACCGCAGCAGCACGGTCACGATGAGCCGCAGTTCCGGAATTGTCTTGACCAGCCGGAGCACCCGGAAAACCCGCAGGATTCGAAGCACAGGCCCGATGCCGTTCGACGCCGGTATCACCGCGGCGATCACGATCACCAGGTCGAAAATATTCCAGCCGTCCCGGAAGAAGGCCGACGTCGATTCCCGCGCGTGAAAGCGCAGCGCGATCTCCACAAAGTAAATCGCAACGCACACCCATTCCGCCGCGGCAATCACCCCCAGCGTCGAGGGATCCGTCAGGTAGGTGCTCAGCCCGATCAGCACCGCATTGAACAGAATGACCCCGACGATGAAGTTGTTGAACGGCGCAGATTGGACAAGCCCTCGGGTATTCATGGCGGGTCCTTCCTCAAGCGATCTTCAGTTGATCATCGCGCCAGTTCGGCCCGCGGCGTCCTCGCCGGGATCATCACGCTCAGCACCGTCGCCAGCGCCAGCGTCCCCACGACAACCAGCAACGACACCGTCGTATCGATCTTGATGGGGTCCGACTTCTGCAGGCCGATCACGCCCAGGTAGGGGGGCACGCTCAAGAGCAGCAGCTTCACGCCCACAAACGCCAGGATGAGAATCAGCGCCGGCTTCAGGAACCGGAATCTCTGGATCAGCGCCGCAAGGCAGAAATAGAGCGCACGCAGGCCCAGGATCGCGAAGATGTTGCTGGTGAACACAATGAACGGATCCGGCGTGATCGCAAAGATCGCCGGGATCGAGTCCACCGCGAACACCAGGTCCGTGATCTCCACCAGGATCAGCGCGAGAAACAGCGGCGTTATCGCCCAGCGCAGGCTCAGGCTGCCCGGCGGGGGCGGATCCATCACGAATTTGCCCGCCGAATCCGGCGAATAGGTCGGCTTCAGCGTGCGTCTGGTAAAGAACTTCTGCCCGTCATAAAAGTCCGTCACGCGGAAGAACCTGCGGCAAAGCCGCACCGCCAGGTTCTGCGAGACGTCGTCGCTGCCCTTGATCAGCGCCATCTTCAGCGCCGTGAGGATCAGAAATCCGCCGAAGATGATCAGTATCCACTGGTATTTCAGGATCAGTCCCGCGCCCAGGAAGATCATCCCCCCGCGCATCACCAGCGCGCCGATGATCCCCCAGAACAGCACCCGGTGCTGATACTTCGCCGGCACCGCAAAGAACGAGAAGATCAGGGCGATGACGAAGATGTTGTCCATCGCGAGCGACTTCTCGACGACGTAGCCCACCAGGTACTGCTTCGCCGCTTCAAGCCCCTGCACCTCGCCCGAGACAATCAGCGGCGCGCCGCCCTTTATCGCCTCCGCCGTGCTGTACATGGCCGTGTTCAGTCCGAGCCCCAGCCAGTGCTTCTCGTACGCGAGATACACAAAGCCGCTGAACGCCAGGCCGCACGCCAGCCAGATCACCGACCACGTCACCGCCTCCTTCATGGAGACTTCGTGCGCCTCGCGGTGAAACACCCCAAGGTCCAGCGCCAGAAACAACACGACCAGCCCGATGAACCCGACATATGCCCAGATTTTCAGATCACCGGGGTTCGAGTTCGCGGCGTTCGCGAGCAGAAGCAGTTCGTTCATGGGCAGACCGATTCCCGCGATCTCGCACCCGCTCCGAGAGCGTGCGCGAAATCGCTCGACAGAATGTTGGTCTCGCCAGGGGCAGGTCCACGCTTTTGCCGCGGGATCACGCCACCGAAAGGGCCGGGGTGAACCGCAAACCGGTCACCCGTGCTGACGACCCGTTCCACCCGCATCGGCGGGAGGCTACTCCCCAACAGGAAGTATGGCTCCATTCTAGCAACCTCAACACCGCGACGCCATGTCCGAACAATCCGCCGCAGCTCTCGTACTGGGGCCAACCCCGTCATAAGGAGCACACAGTGGAAATCAAACTGTTCGACGGAAGCATCAAAACCACCGACGCCCAGCGGCAGTACGTCAACACCAAAATCGCCGCCGCGGCATCCAGGCTCAAGGACGCACCCTGCACCATCGACGTCCGCCTCTCCGATCTCAACGGCCCCAAAGGAGGCGTCGACAAGCAGTGCTCCATCGTCGTCACGCCCCCCGGCCTGCCCACGCTCCGCGTCGAAGAACAGGCGGCCGACTACTACGCCGCCATCGATGCCGCCGCCGCGACGTTGAAAAAAGCCCTCACGAAAACGCTCGAACGCACGAAGGCCAACGGACCGCGCTGATCCCGCGAGTGTTCCAACTCCGCCCGTGATGCGCGATACCGTTTGCCCCTCGCATGACGCTCGAGATCTTCGATTTCTGGCTTGAACTGTCCCTCCTCGCGGCCCTCGCCTGCCTGCTGGTCTACGGCATCTTCGACACCCGATTCGAGCTCGC
>JAFEBN010000232.1 GCA_018242645.1 Planctomycetota bacterium
GCCCCTGCTCGAGCGCCTCTCTCACCGTCAGGCCCGGCTTGCGTTCACCCGGCTCGGGTCTTTGAACGCCCACGACCGCCGCGGCAGCGCCGAGCACCAGCACCATGCCCGCGAGCACTTTGACCGGCGTGAGCGATTTTGCAATCAGCGCGCACACGGCGCCCCCGACCAGCGCACCCACGATGCTGACAACCACCGCGCCGACATTGAGCGCCATCGTGCCCTTGAACGTTCCCGGCTGCAGCACACCGTCGACGCCGAGCACAACCCACAGCCCGACAAACAGGCACATCACCACCACCGCCAGCACGATGTACCCGACGATCACCGCCGCGATTGCCCTGATCATGCGTTTGCTCCGTTGGTTGCCGGACGAGTGTTCGCGACAGCATACAACGGATGCGTATTTCGAGCCGGTCGGACGCCGGCCGCCTGGAACGTCTTACCGCCGCGCCCAGGCGAGCGTCCGCCGGATGCCCTCACCAAAATCCACGACCGGCTCATAGCCGAGCAGCGCGCGGGCCGCGGCGATATCAGCAGAAGAGTGGCGCACATCGCCCGCCCTGGGCGGACCGAACGTCGGGGTGGAATCTACCCTCAGCGCCTCGCCCATGTGTTTCAGCACATCGAGCAACCGGATACGTGAACCGGTGCCGATGTTCACGACCTCGCCCGCGAGCGGTTTCTCGCTCGTGGCCGCGAGCATGTTCGCCAGCACCACGTTGTCGATGTAGGTGAAGTCGCGCGTCTGCTCTCCATCCCCCAGGACCCGCGGCTGCTTGCCGGCGCTCAAGGTGTCGGCGAAGGCGCTGATCACGGCGGCGTACGGGCTCTTGGGGTCCTGTCTCGGGCCGAAGATGTTGAAGTACCGCAGGCTGATGCACGACAGGCCGTAGCAGCGTGCAAACGTCCGCAGCAGCAACTCGCCCGCCACCTTGCTCATCGCGTAGGGCGACCAGACATCGGGCAGATCGCTCTCTTTGCTGGGAAGGCTGGGCGTGTTGCCGTACGCCGCGGCACTCGCGGCAAACATGACACGCTTCACACCCGCGTCCTTGCTCGCCAGCAGAACGCGCTGTGTTCCTTCAACATTCACCTGCAGACATTTTTCCGGCTTCTCGACGCTCTCGGGCACGCTGACCAGCGCGGCCTGATGAAATACAAAGTCGCACCCCGAGATCGCCCGGCGCAGAAGCTGGTCATCGAGAATGCTCGCCTTGGTGAAGGCGAGCGTGCCGGTGTTGGCGGCGCCGTCGGTGGGGCCCGGAACCTTGGGGAGGTTGGCTTCGAATCCGCCGCTGAGATCGTCCAGCACCCGGACGTTCGCACCGCAGGCAACCAGCGCCCAGGCAAGATGCGAGCCGATGAAGCCGGCTCCGCCGGTGATGAGGGCGGTCCGGCCCCGGAGCTGCTGTGCAAGCTTGGGAAACTGTTCAACGATGAAGTGGCTGTGGCTCATGCGTCCAGGGGCCCCTTCCGGGCGAAGGGAGCAAAGAAGAGTCGAGTCGTCCGTGCCGGCCGTCCGGGCGGCGGTTGGCGGTCCAACCTTATCGTCACACCAAGCTCGGTTGTTCCGCACTAAACTCCGGCGTGAGAGAGGTTCAAGCTATCAAAGCCGAAAATTGGCCCATTTCCGATCGCATCGCCTGGGTTGTTGCCTTCCGGCGCCTGCTCGCGGGCAGGCAGTCGGAGCTGGTCGACTTGATTGGCCGCGATGTGGACAAGCCGCCGTTCGAAGCGCTGATGGGCGATGTCCTCCCGCTCCTGTCGGCCTGCAAGTGGGCCGAAAAGCGGGCCGCGGGTCTGCTCGCCCCGCGCCGACTGCGCCACGGAGGCGTTTTCTCGCTCGCCAATCGAGCCCTGCTCACCCGGGCCCCCTTGGGCCACGTTGCCATCATCGCAACCTGGAACTACCCGGCCCAGCTCCTGGGGATCGAAATGCTCCAGGCCCTCGTCGCCGGAAATCGCGTGACGGTCAAGCCTTCGGAGAACGCGCCCGGGTCGCAACTCTGGCTGCTCGAACTGGCGAAGGAGGCCGGGGCCGCCACCAACATGCCCGCAGGTCAGCTCACATGGACCCCGCCGACGCGTGAGGCCGGCGCAACGCTCCTGCGAGATCAGCGGTTCGACCACGTCGTGTTCACCGGTTCGACCGGCGTGGGCATGGCGATCGCCGAGACCCTCGCTCCGTCGCTCACATCCAGCACGCTCGAACTGTCCGGACGCGACAGCGCGTTCGTGCTCGATGATGCCGACCCGGAGCTTGCGGCCAGCGCCATCTGGCAAGGCGTCGAGATGAACGCGGGCCAGACCTGCATGGCCCCGCGCCGGGCCCTGGTTGATGACAAGGTCTACACCGAGTTCATCCGCCGCCTCGCATCCCGAGCCGGCGCCGCTCGCCCTCGACCGCTCATCAACGAAGCCGCGGCACGCCAGTGCTTCGAGCTTGCCCTGCAGTGCCGTCAGCAGGGCGGGCGCTCGCTGGCGGGTGTCATCGAGCCGCCCAGCGCCGACAGGAACGGTCGCCTCCGTTGCCTGCGGCCGATGGCCTTTGCCGATTGCCCCCGCGACGCGGCCCTGGTCGAGGGGCGCCACTTCGGTCCGCTCCTGACCGTCATCCCCGTGCGAAATCTCGAGGATGCGCTGAGCCTCCACGACCGCGTCGATCAGGTGCTCACCACCAGCGTCTTCACCCGCAGCCCCGGTCGCGTGGATGCCTTCCGTCACCGCCTCCGCTCGACGCTCGTGACGGTGAACGACTGCCTGCTTCCCACGATCCATCCTTCCGTCGGCTTGGCCGGCCACGGCATGTCCGGCTGGGGAATCACCAAGGGCGAAGAAGGCTTATTCGCCATGACCCGGCCCATCTACACCACGCAGACGGCGCCGCTCCTGCGATTTTCCATGGAGGCCGTCACGCCCGCGATCGAGCGCGGCATGTCCAGGTTCATCCGCTTCTGGTACGGAGGCGGCTCCGCGCCCGCGCCGCGTTCCGCGTCGCCCGCTGCGTCCCAGTCTCAGCCTCGCAACTCGCCCGAGCCCGTCGCAACTTCTGTCGCCGATTAAACGACCGAATAGAAGACTTTTCGGTCTGGAATGAAATACCATCCCCGTGCGGTCCATCCAGGCCGCCTTTTCCACGCACCCGATCGAGTTCTTTCTTATGCCCACTCCCCATGTTCTCATCGTCGGCGGCGGCCTCGCCGGTCTCGCGGCAGCGGCCGAACTCTCCACCGCCGGTGTCAAGGTCACGCTCGTCGAAGCCAACAAGCACCTCGGCGGCAAGATGAACCTGCTCGAAGAGCAGGGCTTCAAGTTCGACATGGGTCCGACCATCCTGACCATGCCCCAGGTGCTCAAGGGCATCATCCGCCGCAGCGGCCGGCGCGTGGAAGACTACATCGACTTCGTCGATCTCGACCCCCAGTGGCGCTGCCACTTCGAAGACGGGACGGTCATTGATCTGCGGAAGGACGTCAACACGTTCGCCGCGCAGCTCGACAAGCAGTTCCCCAATACCCGGCCGGGCGAGGGGTACAAGCAGTTCATCGAGTACAGCCGCAAGCTCTACCGCCTCAGCGAAAAGGTGTTCTTCTATAAGGATCTCGGCGCCGCGACCGACCTCATGTTCAGCCCGCCCAAGGCCAAGGGCATCGGCGGCGATCTGATGGCGATGGTCGGCACCATCCATTCCACCGTCGCCGCTCAGATCGAGAAGCACGTTCCGGAGCCGCACCTCCGCCAGGTGATGGAGCACTTCCTGCAGTACGTGGGCTCCAGCCCCTTCATGGCGCCCAGCATCCTCAGCCTCATCGCCGCGGCACAGGTCGATCACGGCTGCTGGTATTCCATGGCGCCCAAGAAGCAGGGCGAGCCGCTCGACGGCGGCACCCGCGTGGTCGCCCGCTCGCTCGAGCGCATCGGCCGCGAGCAGGGCGTGACCTACATCACCGGTCGCCGCGTGACGCGCATCGTCGAACGCGACGGCAAGGTCATCGGCGTGGAACTCGAGGGCGCGTCGGGTCCGTCCAACGGCAAGCCCGCCGAGTTCATCGGGGCCGACGTGGTCATCTCCAACTGCGACGTGCAGCGCACCAACCGCGATCTGCTCTCCGCTCCCGCCGCCCGCTCCGAACAGAAATCGATCGCCCGGAAGTACACCCCGGCCTGCAGCGGCGTGGTTCTCTACCTCGGCCTGAACAAGCAGTACGACCACGTCAGCCACCACAACTTCTTCTTCAGCAAGAACAGCCACGAAGAGTTCGACGACATCTACCGCAAGGGCATTCCCGCCCGCGACCCAACGATGTACATCGCGGCGCCCAGCCGCAGCGATCCCACGCAGGCGCCCCCGGGCGGCGAAGCGCTGTACATCCTGGTCCACACCGCGTACATCCGCGACGGGCAGAAGTGGGACGGCCCGGGCGGCCTGATGGAGCAGTACAAGCCCGTCATCATGGACAAGATGCGCCGGATGGGCTTCGCGGATATCGACCGGCACATCGTCGTGGAGCGCACGCTCAGCCCGGCCGGCATCGAGAAGATGTACAACGCCGAGGGCGGCGCGATCTACGGGCTCGCCAGCCACGGTCGCATGCACGGCGGCTTCAAGCCCAAGAACCGCTCGCGCGTGTACAAGAACCTCTACCTGGCCGGCGGCAGCGCCAACCCGGGTCCGGGCACCCCGATGGTCATCATGAGCGGCGTCACCGCGGCCAACTGTGTGCTCGAGGACTGGAAGATCCCGCTTCCGACCGAAAACGGCCGGTCCGTCGTGTCGATGGTCGAGGCCAAGCAGCCGCAGGCAGTGGGCGTCTGAGCCGGATCGACGCAAAGGGTTTCGCGGCGCGGCACGCGGGCTTGCGCGGCTTTGCCGTGCAAGGATCGTGCCGGTGAGCGACGCGATTTCCGATCCCAAGACCGCCGACTTCATCCCCGCCGCGTACTCCGCGCGCTTCACCTATTACTTCGCGCGCTACGTGCGCCGGATGATCCGCAAGAGTTTCCACGCCGTGCGGATCATGCCGGTGCAGGCCGACGCACTCAACTCGCTCGCCGACCACGACGGCCCGGTGCTGGTGCTGCTCAGCCACAGCTCGTGGTGGGACCCGCTCATCAGCCTGGCGCTGCACGACTATTTCTCGCCCCGGCGCGAGCCGATGGCGCCGATGGATGCGTCGCAGCTCCGCAAGTTCGGCGTGCTCAAGCGCATCGGAATTTTCGGCATCGACCCGGATCAGCCCGCGAGCCTGGAAGCAATGGGCGCGTACGCCGCGCAGCGCTTTCAGGCCAATCCGCGCTGCTCGCTCTGGATCACGCCGCAGGGCCGGTTCACCGACGTGCGCTCGCCGATCACCATCCGTCCCGGCGGCGCCGCGATGGCCGCCCGCACGCCGGGCATGCGCGTGCTTTGCCTCGCCATCGAGTACGGCTTCTGGACCGACCAGCGCCCCGAAGTGTTCCTGCGATGGAACCCCGTCGCCGTGCCGATCGGCCGCGAGCGGTCAACCGCGGCCTGGCACCGGGCAATTCTGGAGGCCATGGTCGACAACAACGCCCGACTTTCCGAAGCCGTGATGAGCCGCGACCCGGCGAAATTTGTGCCGGTGTTTGACTCTGCGGGGGCCGCGGCGACGAACTGGTGGTACGACCTGTGGCTGAAGGTGCGGGGACGGTCTGTCCACGTGGAGGACCGACATTTCGCGCCGGACGCCGCACGATCACGGAATTCCGCGGGCTGATGACCACCCTCTCGATCATCCTTACTGCTTCCCTCGCCCTCAGCGCACTGGCGCTGATGCTGACGTTCACCAATCTCGGAATCTACCAGCGCCCGAAGAGAGGGGCCCCGGAGAAGAGCCTGATCACGGTCTGTATCCCGGCGCGCAACGAGGAAGAGAACATCGAGGCGTGTGTTCGTTCGGTGCTCGCGAGCAGCGATGTGAACCTCGAGGTGCTGGTGTACGACGATCAGAGCACCGATCGCACTCCGCAGATCGTGAAGCAACTGCTGGCGGCCGATCCTCGAGTGCGGGCCGCCTCCACGGTTGCGCTTCCCGCAGGCTGGAACGGCAAGCAGCACGCCTGCTGGCGGATGGCCGAGCAGGCACGCGGCGATTGGCTTGTCTTCACCGATGCGGACGTGCGCTTCGAACCCGGGTTGCTCGCGGGCGCGCTCGCGACGGCGCACCAGCGCCGTGCAGCGCTCGTGTCGACGTTCCCGCGCCAGCTCACCGGCTCGCTCGCCGAGGACCTGGCGGTCCCGATGATCTTCTTTGTGCTCTTTTCGTACCTGCCCATGGCGATGATGCGCAGCGGTCAGGCGCCGTCGGCCTCCGCCGGCTGCGGCCAGTTCCTGTTCGTTTCCCGCGAGGCCTACGACAAGTCCGGCGGCCACGCGGCCTTCAAAGATTCGATGCACGACGGGGTCAAGATGCCGCGCGAAGTCCGCAAGGCCGGATTCCATACCGACCTCTTCGACGGCACGGCCCTGGTCAGCGTGCGGATGTACCGGGGATTGGCGCAGACCTGGCGCGGCTTCACCAAGAACGCCTACGAGGGCATCGGATCCTTCGGCCTTCTGCTTTTTTTCACCTTCGCGCATCTGGTCGCGCACGTGCTGCCTTGGGCCGTGCTGGCCGTGGGGCTCGTCTCGCGATGGACTCGCACGCCGATGGTGGATGATCGAGCGATGTGGCTTGCCGGGGTCTGCGTCGTGATTCACCTGGTTCAGCGGACCTTGCTGGCGTGGCGTTTCCGGCAGGGGGTGCTCCCGGTCCTGCTGCACCCGGTGGGCGTGCTCTTTATGACCGTCATTCAGTGGTACAGCCTGTACCTCTCCCAGACCAATCAGCGAGCCTGGCGAGGGCGGGTTGCGACCGCAGCGCCGGCGGGTTCCTGACCGTTCCGGGGCATCAATCCGCCAAATTTCCGGCTTTGGCGTGCAATGCGCGTCCCCCGCTCGCGTGAATCTCCCAACTACAGCGGAGATAACACACATGGGCGCGATGACGCATTTCCGGGCCGGGCTGTCTTCGTCGGTGAACCTCAAGGGTGCGGTGCTGGCGGCCGCCGTGTTCCAGACGGCGGGCGCTGCGCTCCCCCCCGTGCCGGTTCCGCCCGAGAACCCGATCACCGAGAGCAAGCGCGTCCTTGGCAAGATCCTGTTTTTCGAAGAGCAGATTTCGACCAGCATGGTGGTGTCGTGCGCAACCTGCCACGTTGCATCCACGGCGGGTGCCGATCCGCGGGTGGCGGTGTTCCCCGGGCTCGACGGTGTCTTCAACTCGCCCGATGACATCCAGGCCTCGCCCGGCGTGGTGAAGGCGGACGGCTTCAACAGTTTCCAGCTCGACACGTTGTTCGCCCTGCGTCCGCAGGTGACCAACCGTGCCGCCAACTCCAACATCAACGCGGGATACGCACCGGACCTCTTCTGGGACGGGCGGGCTCGTACCACCTTTACCGACCCGGAGACCAACCAGATCGCGATCGCCACCGGGGGCGCGCTCGAGAGCCAGTGCGTCAATCCCCCGGTAAGCAGCGTCGAAATGGCCCACGCCGGCATGAACTGGGCGGGCATCGAGAAGCGGCTCCAGCGCGTCCGAGCGCTCGATCTGTCCACGAACATTCCGGCGGATGTGCAGAGCGTGCTGAACACGACGCGTTCCTACCGCGAACTGTTCCGGCTCGCGTTCGGCGACGAGGCGATCACCGCCAGGCGCATCGCCTTTGCACTCGGCACATATCAACGCACGCTGATCTCGGATCAGACGCCGTGGGACCGCTTCCAGGCGGGTGAGACCACCGCGCTGACGCCGAACCAGCAGCAGGGCCTGCAGGCGTTTCTGAGTGTGGGGCCGCAGGGAACCAACTGCACCGCGTGCCACGTGCCGCCGCTTTTCACCGACAACACCTTCCGCAACCTCGGGCTGCGCCCGATTGCGCAGGACAACGGTCGTCAAGCCGTCACGGGAAATCCCGGCGACCGCGGGCGTTTCAAAGTGCCCGGTCTGCGGAACGCGGGCTTGAAATCCACGTTCATGCACACGGGCCAGTTCCCCAATCTCGGCGCGGTCATGGCCTTCTACGGCGGCGTCCGGAACGTGAATCCGAATCCGGACAACCGCGATCCGGCCCTGAACGGCGTCAACCTGCCGCCCCAGGTGGGCGGGCAGGTGGCCGACTTCATCGCCAATGGTCTGCTTGATCCGCGCGTGCGGGATCAGACGTTCCCCTTCGATCGTCCGGCGCTGTTCCAGTCACCCGGGCGCGCCGCGAACCAGACTTCGGTCGTCAACGGCACCGGCGTCGCAGGCATCACCGGCGTGCCGCGCATCGTCGTGCAGTCGGCGCCGATGGTGGGCAACCGCGATTTCAAGATCGGCCTGGATAACGCGCGCTCGGGCGCGACCGCGCGTCTCGGCATCTCGACCGTCGCGCCGCAGAACGGTCGCATCACGCCCCAGTCGTTCTTCTCGGAAGTGACCGTCGGCAACACGACCTCGACCTTCGGCGTGGCGACGCAGTTCTGGCCGCTGGTCGCGGGCAGGGTGAGCGGCGGGCAGGTGCTCTTCGCCCAGTGGTTCGTCGACGACGCCGCCGCTGTCGGCGGACAGGCCCTCTCCTCGGTGGTGCGCATCCCGATCTTCTGCGGCAGCGCCGGCTGCCCGAGCACCTGCTCGATGTCGGACCTCAACGGCGACGGCTTCGTGGACGATCACGACTTCGTGATCTTCGCCGGGGCGTACGACGCCTTCGAGGTCCCGCTGGCCGATGTTGTCGCCGACCTCAACGCCGATGCTGTTGTGGACGACGGAGACTTTGCGATCTTCAGCGTGGCCTACGACGCGCTGATGTGCAACTGATCGTCCTCGGCAAATCGCAGCCAACGCAGGCCGCCGCACCCCTCGGTGCGGCGTTTTTCTTGAGACGCAAGCGCCCGGGCCTGTACACTCCCGCTCACTCCGGGAGATTGCACATGACGTCGCTGGAATCGAGCGCGGTTATCTTCGGTTGCGTTTTCGGCGGCGCCGTACTGGGCGTCGGACTGAAGCGACTGCTTCCCTCGCACCACCTGAGCAACGAGTCAAAGGAAGTCGTGCGGCTGGGCGTCGGCCTTGTTGGAACGATGACCGCGCTGCTGCTGGGATTGCTGGTCGCGTCCGCCAAGGCGACCTATGACACCAACGCGACCCAGGTGCTGCAGATCTCGGCGAAGCTCGAGTTTCTCGATCGCCTTCTCACGGGGTTCGGCCCGGACGCCGCGCCGGTCCGCGGTGCTCTGCGCGAATCGACCGAGAAGATGATCGCGCAGATGTGGCCCGAAGGCTCCGCGCCCGTGGACCTGAATCCGGTGAAGGCGGGCGGCGCCCAGGTCATGATCCTGATCCAGAAACTTGAACCACAGAACGAGCTGCAGAAGTACGTCAAGTCCGAGGCCATTAGCATCGCGACCGATATCGCCCAGTTGCGTGCGCTCCTGCACGCGCAGGGCAGCGTGCGAATCTCGCTCACGTTTCTTGTGTGCATCACCGCATGGCTCACGGTCACGTTCGCCAGCTACGGCCTGTTCGCCCCCGCCAACCTGACCGTTGTCGCCACCCTGCTCCTCTGCGCGCTCTCGGTGGCGTGCGCGCTGCTTCTGGTGCTCGAACTCAGCCGCCCGTTCGATGGACTGATCCAGATTCAGAAGGATTCGATGCTGCTCGTGCTGCAGCAGATGGCCCCCGCCAAGTGATCACGCCGCCGCGGCCGCGCGCGTCCAAACGCTTTATCGCCTCAAGACCGGTGAAAAGCCGGGAATCTACAAGCGAGGTCCCCTGCCCCAGCGTGGCTCCGGCCAAATGCGAGCATGATTCTCGGACGCGGCAGCGGAACCGTGCCGTCTTTGCGGATGGCGCGGGCTTTTTCTCCTGTTGGGTGTACGGTTGAAGGAGAATCGGGCTTTGCCCCGGAGGTTGCCATGCGCGCTGCAGACGTTCGAATCGCCGGATTGCTCGCTGTTCTCGGGGTCGGTTGCGCGAGCAGCGCCAGCGCTGGGCCAAACCTTCTCAACAACCCCGGAGCAGAGGCCGGGGCCACCGGCAGCGTGGTGCCCGGTTGGAACACGACGGGAACGTTCGAGGTGGTTTCCTACACCGCAGGCGGAGGTTTCCCGCTCGCGACCGATCCGGGCTCGCCCAATCGTGGGGCCAAGTTCTTCGCCGGCGGCTCGTCCGCGCCGACATCGACCGCGCTCCAGACTGTTCTGCTCGGGCAATTCGCGGCCGAGATCGATACGGGTTCGACCGCGTTCACGCTCTCGGGATGGCTTGGCGGATTCTCCTCGCAGAACGATCACTGCGACGTCTCGGTCACGTTCTATGACAACGCGGGCCTCTCGCCGTTGGGCTCGGCTTCGATCGGCAACGTACTGGCCCTGCAGCGAAACTCCAAAACCGGCATGCTGTTCCGTTCCATATCCGGCGCTGTCCCGCCGGGAACCCGCCAGGCGCTCGTGATCGTCACGATGACGCGCGAGGCCGGGACGTACAACGACGGCTACGCCGACGATCTCTCGTTTTCACTCGGCGCCGCGTGCCCGTGCGATCTGAACGGCGACGGCATGGTGGAAGATTCCGATTTCACCATCTTCGTCGCGGCGTACAACATTCTGGATTGTGCCGACCCCGCGATGACGCCCGGTTGCCCGGCGGATTTCAACGGGGATGCGCTGGTCGACGATTCCGACTTTACGGTCTTCGTCGCGGCTTACAACGCGCTGCTCTGTCCATAGAAGACCGGGTTCCGGTCGGTGGCACATCGAGACTATTGCACCGGCACCTTCTCGAACGCGATCTCGCCGCTGTGCAGCCGCGCGTAGTAACCCTCGATCGCATCAAGCCCCGTCACACGGTGCACGTACGCCGCGGCACGTACCAGGTCGGCCCGCTGCACCAGTTCAAGCCGCGGTTCCTTCAGCTCGAGGCGCGACGCGTAGAACGCGCACGCGTCGTGCGCGATCAGCACCACGCGCTTCAGCTTGTGCACCTGCACCAGGAACTGGAGTTCATCAACCACGCCGCCCTCTTCCAAGGTGGCCTGCGGATGCCCCGCCAGGCACGCCGGTCCGCCGGGAAGGCACACGCGGTCGTAACGGGGAAGGTTGAGCCCGTTCTGCAGGAAATCGTCGCAGTGCTCACCGATACGCCCGTCCGAGCAGTAGAGAGCCGCGGCATGAATTCGAGAAGGGTCGTAGCGGAGCGAAGATTTGTATGTCATGGCGGCCCCTTGAAGTTGGTTCGCCATGCTACCCCAGCTGAGCAACCCGGGTGATCTGAACACGGCTGATAAAGGACGAGTTTGCGAAAGCCGTAGGAGATCTGGGTCAAAAATTTGACGGAAATGAAGGAAAATCGGGGCGCTCCCGCGCTACGTGAGCGGCGCGCCGACGCTCCCAACACAGCCCGTCGATCCGATCGCGTACTGCGGCACACCCGCGATCATCTCCGTGGTCGTCGACAATGTCGGTTCCAACACGCCGACCTACCGCTGGCGGAAGAACGGGGAGGAACTCGCGGACGGCCCAACTGGGAGCGGCTCGACTATCTCCGGCGCACACGGACCGGAACTGTCCATTGACAATGTCGGCGCCGCCGACGCCGGCTCCTACGACGTCGCCATTGAAAGCACCTGCGGCACCATTTTCAGCCAGACCGCTCAGCTCACCCCCAATTGCTGCCCCGCCGACCTCTCGGGCAACGGCATCGTGGACGATGCGGACTTCGCCCTGTTCATGCCGACCTACGACGTGTTCAACTGCGATCCGTGGAACCAGTGCCCGGCCGACTTCAATCGCGACGGCGTGGTGGATGACGCCGACTTCGCGATCTTCGCGTCGGGGTATGCGGAAATGGTCTGCCCGTAGTTTCCGTCAAGTGCTTCTGGCAAAAGCACTTAAAGGCGCCATTGTTTTTCGACGAATTCCCGAGGCCCCACGGTCTGGCTTCCCAACATTGCATGGGTTGGCCGGGAAACGGTCGTTGACACCGCGAACGTGATTGTTTATACTTTGTTCGGCATTGAAACGGCGCTGTCGAACAAGAGCCGCGGTTTCCTCACGGCTATCATTCCCCCCTTCATTCCGCCCCGGCGGCATGAGGGCGTCGGTTGCCCCTGAGCTGGGCGTCGGCGTGCGCGCCACCGTAGCTCAGTGGTAGAGCACTCCCTTGGTAAGGGAGAGGTCATGGGTTCAAGTCCCATTGGTGGCTTTGACAGCAGGTGAAGCGGTGGCCCGAAAGGGCGATCGGCTTGATTCGTGCCGGAACGCGTCATTGGGAGATCGGGCTTCGCGAGAAGCACGGTCGACGCGGGATGGTTTGATCGCGGGTGCGTTGTGCGCCGTCTGACGCTCGCCTCGGCTCAGGGCCTTGGCTGGAGAGTGTTCGACAACGGCGGCGTGAGCTCTCCCGCGAAAGTCCACGGAACACGCTCTTCGCGTGCAAGCCCGTGGGTGGAGTCTCTGTCATGGCAAAGGGCGTCTTTACTCGTACCAAACCTCACGTGAACGTCGGCACCATCGGTCACATCGACCACGGTAAGTCGACCCTCACCGCTGCTCTCTCGGCCCGCTCGGCGGCCAAGTTCGGCGGCGAAATCAAGTCCTACGCGGACATCACCAAGGGCGGCACCGTTCGCGACGCGAACAAGACCGTCACCATCGCCTCGTCTCACACCGAGTACGAGACCCCCAAGCGCCACTACGCGCACGTGGACTGTCCGGGCCACGCCGACTTCGTCAAGAACATGATCACCGGTGCCGCCCAGATGGACGGCGCCATCCTCGTCGTCTCCGCCGCCGACGGCCCCATGCCCCAGACCCGCGAGCACGTCCTGCTCGCCCGCCAGGTCGGTGTGCCCCACATCGTCGTCTTCCTGAACAAGGTCGACCTCGTCGACGATCCCGAACTGCTCGACCTCGTCGAGCTCGAGGTGCGTGAGCTCCTGAAGAAGTACGGCTTCCCGGGCGACAAGACCCCCGTGATCCGCGGCCAGTCGAAGCTCGCTCTCGAAAACCCCAAGGACGACAAGGCCTGCAAGCCCATCGACGACCTGTTCGATGCCATCGACACCTTCATCCCCGAGCCCCAGCGCGAAGTCGACAAGCCCTTCCTCATGAGCGTCGAAGACGTCTTCTCGATCAAGGGCCGCGGCACCGTCGCCACCGGCCGTATCGAGCGCGGCGTCGTCAAGGTCGGTGACACCGTCGAGATCGTCGGCCTCCGCCCCGATACCAAGAGCACCGTCGTCACCGGCGTCGAAATGTTCAACAAGACCCTCGACAGCGGCCAGGCCGGCGACAACGTCGGCGCCCTGCTCCGCGGCGTTGAAAAGAACGACATCGAGCGCGGCCAGGTTCTCTGCAAGCCCGGCTCCATCAAGCCCCACACCAAGTTCAAGGGCGAGGTCTACGTCCTCACCAAGGAAGAAGGCGGCCGCCACACCCCGTTCTTCTCGGGTTACCGCCCCCAGTTCTACTTCCGCACCACCGACGTCACCGGCACCACCAAGCTCCTCGGCGGCGCCGAAATGTGCATGCCCGGCGACAACATCACCATGGAAATCGACCTGATGGGCAAGCCCGTCGCCATGGAAAAGGGTGTTCGCTTCGCCGTCCGTGAAGGCGGCAAGACCATCGGCTCGGGCGTCGTCACCGAGATCATCGAGTAAGCAAACGCATTGAGCACAAGGGCTTCGGCTCGAGTGCCCCAAATGCAAACCTAGAATCACCCCTGCGGCGGAGGCGAAACACCTCTGCCGCGGCTTGTCCGGAACAGAAAGGCAGATTGCGTCATGGCGAAGAAGAAATCAATGGCCCGCGAGTTTCTCTGGCTCCAGTGCAAAGAGACCGGCGACCTCAACTACCGCACCAGCGTCAACACCAAGGGCGGCATGCCCGAAGGCCTCAAGGAAGGCCTCATGAAGTACTCGCCCCGCCTGCGGAAGCACACGCTGCACAAGGTCAAGCGGAAGTAATCCGCCCAAGACCCGATCGTGCGGCGGCCCCGCCGCGGTTTGTGCAGCAAAGCTCCGAACACAAGGCCATCGTGGCAACGAACGCGAACAACCAGAACGGCACGCCGGGCGCCTCGCGCAACGGCGATGCCTCGGGTAGTACGGCGGTAGCTCAACTGGTAGAGCAGCGGATTCCAAATCCGCAGGTTGCGGGTTCAAGTCCCTCCCGCCGTGTTATGGAAGCCGAAACCAGCTCATCTCCCTTTTACAAGGCCGGGCAGGGTTTCTGGGTGCGGTGGATGACCGCCGCGCTCTCGGGTCTGCTCATCGCCGCCGGCGCCGGCTGGCTCTGGCAGCAGCTGGGCATCGTCAGCCTTCCCACGCCCACCTGGCGCATGACCGTGCGCGACGGCGGCGCAGCCTTCCAGCCCAACCAGCAGGTCGAACTGCTCGCCAAGGGCGCGCAGGAAGGCGAATTCGTCAAGATCGGCGCCGCCACGGCCCGCTCCTGGGAAGAACTCACCCGTAATCAGCACCAGCTCGTCGTCGGCGATGTCACCATGGAAGGCACCCACTCGCCCTCCGACACGCAGGGTGTCCGCCCCGCCGACAAGGCCGATGCAATGGGGCTGCTCGAGGGCAAGCCCGGCGGCATCCCGATCTTCCAGCGCGTCTATCTCCAGGCCGCGGGCGCAGGCCTCATGCTCATGGCCGGCGCGTTCATGATCTACTGGTACGTGGGCCTCAAGCCCCGCACCGTCGATTTCCTCATCGCCACCGATGCGGAGATGAAGAAGGTCAACTGGTCCACCCGCCGCGAAATCACGATCCAGACGCAGGTCGTCATCGTCGCCTTCTTCCTGATCGCCGCCCTCATCTTCGTGATCGACTTCATCTTTCAGGGCTTCTTCAAGCTCATCCACGTCATCCGCCTGGGCTGAGCAACCGCACCAAATCAACACGCCCATCGACCGCTCCGATGGGCGTGTTTCTTTTTGCACCCTGTTGGCCTCAGCGCGGACCGATGATCGCCGCCATGCGCCCCGTGCGCCCCTTGTCCCGCCGGTGGCTGAAAAACAGATCGCCCCGCTCCACCGTGCACAGCGCCAGCGTCTCAATCGACGCGACGCCCGCCTCCCGCAGTTGCAGCGCCAGCGCCGCCTGCAAATCCACGAACCCATTTGAAACCGGATTCGCCGGATCGACGACGCGCCACGGACCCGCATCACCAAAGACCCGGCGGAACTCCGCAACAACTTCCGGCCCCACCTCGAAATGCCGCGCCGAGATGCACGGCCCGATGCACGCCGCGATGTCGCGTGCACCGAGCGAGCGCATCGCTTCCACCGCCGAGCGCGCAATCCCCGCGATCACACCCCGCCACCCCGCGTGCACGGCGCCGACCACGCGCCCGTCCCCGCTCGCAAGCAGGACTGGCGTGCAGTCCGCCGTCCGGATGCACAGCACGCGATGTGGATCGTCCGTCACGATCGCATCGGCCTTGGTATCGCGCGTCTCATTCGTCTCGGGATCCGGAGAGCCCGGATGCGTCACAGCGCCGCGTCGCACGATGTGCGTCTTCCCTCCGTGCACCTGGTAGACCTGCACGAGCTCCTTGCGCTCCGGCTCCTCCACACCGCAAGCCTCCAGCAGAACGCGGAAATTGCGAGCGATGTTGGCGCCCGCGTCGCGCTCTTCCGCGGCCAGTTCCCCCGGGTTTCCGAAGTTCAGCGAGTCAAACACGCCCCGCGAAACGCCGCCGCAGCGCGTCGAGAATCCATGCGCCACGCCGATGGAAGCCAGGAGCGAACTGGTCAGGTTGGGAGCGGCCGACGTTTGCTGCACGGGCAACCGTAGAGCATCGACCGATACTTTCCGCGCCGTGATACGCTGCCTGCCGCAGTCGATCGTGGCGAACCTCTCGCCAACCATTCCGTGCCGTAGAAACTGGTTTGGCGGGATTTGTTTGAAGAGTGGGGGGGTGGGAGTGGGGGTGAGGGCGAGGGTGGGGGTGGGGGGTGGAGGGGGTTTATGGCGGAAGGCGACACGACCAAGCCCGACTTTCCCACCGCGTCGATCGGCGCCGGTGAGACGCTGGCATCCCCGCGATCGCAGACGATCGAATACCTGGGCGAGAAGCCCGGGGATTCGATCGGGCCGTTCAAGCTGATCAGCATTCTGGGCGAGGGCGGTTTCGGCGTGGTCTGGTTGGCCGAGCGCCGCGAGCCCATCGTCCAGCGAGTCGCGGTCAAGGTCATCAAGCCGGGCATGGACTCCCGCGAAGTGGTCGCCCGCTTCGAGCAGGAGCGCCAGGCCCTGGCGGTGATGGATCATCCCTGCATCGCCAAGGTGCTCGATGCCGGCGCGACGACCAGCGGCCGCCCGTACTTCGTCATGGAGTACGTCAAGGGCGATCCCATCACCGCCTACTGCGACAAGAACCGCCTGACCCTCCGCCAGCGCCTGGAGCTGTTCCTCCCGGTCCTCGATGCCGTTCAGCACGCCCACAGCAAGGGCATCATCCATCGCGATCTCAAGCCCAGCAACGTCCTGGTCGCCTCGGTCGAAGGCCAGCCCGGTCTTCCCAAGGTGATCGACTTCGGCATCGCCAAGGCCGTGAGTCACGCCCTGACCGACAAGACGCTGTTCACCCAGATGGGGCAGATCATCGGCACCCCCGAATACATGTCGCCAGAGCAGGCCGATCTTTCCGGCATCGATATCGACACCCGCACCGACGTCTATTCGCTCGGCGTCGTGCTCTACGAACTGCTCACCGGCGCGCTCCCCTTCGACCCCAAAGACCTGCGGAGCAAGGGCTACGACGAGATCCGGCGCATCATCCGCGAGGTCGAGCCGCCCCACCCCAGCACGCGTCTGGGGACCATGATCGCCACCGGCGACGACACCGCCCGCACCGTCGCAGAGCGCCGCGGCATCCGCACCAACGAACTCGAACGCGCCCTCCGCTCCGAACTCGAGTGGATCCCGCTCAAGGCGATGCGCAAGGAACGCGACCGGCGGTACGCAACGCCCTCGGAAATGGCGCAGGACATCCGAAATTACCTCGCCGACCTGCCCCTCATGGCCGGCCCCGAGTCTCGCTCCTATCGCGTGCGCAAGTTTGTTCGCAAGCACCGCGCCGGCGTCGGCGTCGCGGTTCTTCTCGCCGGCACCCTGCTGACCGCGACCATCGTCAGCGTCCGCTTCGGACTCGCCGAGCAGCGCGCCAAGCTCGAAGCCGAGCGCGAACGGGAAATCGCCGAGGCGGTCAACCGGTTTCTGAACGAAGACCTTCTCCAGGCCGCCGACCCCGAACGCGGAGGCGTCGATACCAAGGTCGTCGATCTGCTCGAGCCCGCAACCGAAAAGATCGGTGACCGCTTCGCCGACAAACCCCGCGTGCAGGCCCGGCTCGCACGCACCCTCGGCGAGGCCTATCTCGCGCTCGGCGAGCCCGGGCCCGCGATGCCCCTGCTCGAAGAAGCGATGAAGCTCGCGGCACAGTCACAGGAAGAAGGCTTCGGCGTGGAAGTCGGGGCCAAGCTCGCGGAGGCAAAGTACCGCGTCGCCTCGGGCGAATCCGCCGATGCCGCCGTCGACCTCGCCCGCAAAAAGCTGGCGGAATCCGAAAAGGCGTTCGGCCCGCGCGACCGGCGCACCATGAACCTGCGCAACCAGCTCGGCGGCGCGCTCAAGTGGGCGGGAAAGCTCGACGAAGCCAAGGCCGTCTACGAGCAGACGGTGATCGACCGGCGCGCCGTCTACGGCGACAAGGACGTCGACACACTGATCGCCCGCCACAACCTCAACACGGTCGCGCTCCGCATGGCGCGCCAGCTCCGCGCGCAGGACAAGGAAAAGTCGCAGCAGCTGATGCTCGCAGCCCTCGCGGAGCGCCAGCAGATCACGCGTGACACCCGCGCCGCGCTCAAGCCCGGCGATCCGCAGGTGCTCGCAACCTGGGGAGAAGAATGCGGCCTGCTCGCCGAAGCCGGCAAGCCCGAAGAGGCCCTCGAGTCCTACGCCCAGGCCGTCGAGGCCATGCGAAGTTATCTCGGCTTCGCCCACTGGCGCACCATCGAGACCACCGCCCGCTACGGCGCCGCTCTCCGCAAGGCCGGTCGAAACGACGAGGCCATCGTCCAGCTCACCATCGGCCTCGAGGGCACCCGCAGCGTCCGCGGCCCCGTGTACGGCGACACCCTGGCCATCACCGATTTTCTCGTGACCGTGCTCGAAGAGTCCGGCGCTCATCCCCGCGCCGAGTCGCTCCTCGTCCGCGCGTACACCGACGCACGCGACGCCAAGGAAAACGACCTCGCCCGCGAACGCGCCGCCAAGGTCGCCGCGTTCTTCGCCCGCCGCGGCAACGAGGCCAAAAAAACCGAGTGGGAAAAGACCGCGTCCGGAAGCTGATCACTCACGGGCAGATCAGCACGTTGTACGACGCGACGAACAACAGGAAGTCGGCGTCGTCCACAAAGCCGTCGTTGTTGAAATCCGCCGGGCAGCCCTGCGGCATGCCGCCGCCCGAGCAGCTCAGGATGTCGTAGGCCGTCACGAACGGCGAGAAGTCGGCGTCGTCCACAAAGCCGTCGCCGTTGAAATCACCGTGACACGGCGTCCTCAGCGTCAGCTTCCAGTTCACGCTGGTGGAGTTGCAGCCCGTCGCGGTGAACTGGTTGTACCACGTCGAAACAACGCTGAAGCTGAAGGTGTTGTCGCGTCCCGCCGCAACGCCGAAGCGAAGCTTGTACGTGCCCGGGGTGAGTTCGCCCGTGCTCGCGCTGAACGATGTGATCGTCCCCGTGCCGTTGGCGAACGTGACCGGAACAAACGGCGTGGTCGTGCTGCCGACGACCGTCGTGCTCTGGTTGGTGATCTTGAACGTCGCGGCCTGCGTGAGCGTGAACACGACTTCGTTGTTGGTGTACGCGGCGGTGTAGCCGAAATCGTTCGCGTGCGCAGCGGTGCCGAGCAACTGGATCTGCGTGTCGACATCCGTCGGCGTGATCTGGACCGAGGCGAACGCGGAGCCCGCGAAGCCGCCGCCCGTCGCGCCGCCGCCCGAGCGTTTGGATGTGGTGGAAACAGGGCTCTGCTGCGCGATGGGTTCGGGGAATCCGGCCCCGGTCACGGTGCCGGACGAAAAAGACGCGGTGACCGGTCCCGCAGATGCCGAGGCCGCGATGCTCAAAAGGCAGGCCGTACCGAGAAAACGACGATGATCCATGATGTTTCTCCCACTCCGTTTCCGGTGGTTCGCTGATCCGGAATCGCCAGAATGGTAGAGGTTGAGTCCGGGCCGCGAAGAGCGCCTCAAGGACAAAGCAGTTCGTTGTATGCCAGGGCAAAGGCCACGAAATCGGCGTCGTCCACCACAAGGTCCCCGTTCAGATTGGCCGGGCAATTCGCAGGCATGGCCGGATCGAAGCAGTCGAACGTGTCGTAGGCGGTCGCAAAGAGCACGAAATCCGTGTCTTCCACCAGCCCGTCGGTGTTGAGATCCGCGGCACATCCGGGCAGATAGTCGAACGTCGCATCAAATCCGATGTCGAACGTGCCGTACCCCTCGCCGATCACCACCGGGTTCAGGTCCGCGCGGATGAACATGTCAACCCCGCCCGGGTACGGATCGCCCCCGCCGTCGAAGATGTTCGCCGCCTCCGGCAGCACGGCGTAGTACTTCGTGTGATAGTCCAGCGCCACGCCGTCGAACTTGTAGAAACCGTCGCCCACATGCACGCCCGTCGCGCGACTGCCCGCCCCGCTCGCCGCCGCGGCCGGTGTCGGCGGTGCATCGAAGATCCGCAGCACCGGCGGCGGAACCGCATTGGAGAGATCAAACGCGATCGACATCCACTGCAGCCGCGCCACCTTCGGCGTCGATGCCGGCGCCGGCGGCGCCACCGCATTGCCAAACGACGAGGGCGTGAACGATTGACCTTGGACGTAGTAGACCGACGACGATGGGAAGTTGCCCAGCGTGAACGTCTCTGCCATCGGCTTCAGCAGCATCTTCCAGTCGAGAGACGAACTGTTCACCCGTGAAGTCCCGTACGGACCGTACCACTCCGAGACCACCGTGGGTCCGAACGAGTTGGCCCGCCCGGCCGCCACGCCGAAGCGCACGCGGTACATCCCCGCGCTCAGCGTGCCCGTTGTCGAAGTCTCATACGACACCGAACCCGTGATCGATTCAAACGACACCAGCGAGTGCGCGCCGCCATCGACCGTGCTGCTATCCGTGATCGCAAAGCTCGTGGCCTTCGTCAGCCCCAGCACCAGGGGCGTCGCCGCGTACGAAGCGGTGTAACCGTCATTCAAATTGTGAAATGCGAAGCCCGAAAGCGACAGCGTCGAGCCGCTGTCCGTATCAATGATCCCGGCATCGGCGCTCGCAAATCCCCCGAATCCCCCACCCGTCGAACCGCCCCCCGAGCCCGATTTCTGGCCCACCGGGGCGAGCGTGGTCTGCCGCAACGGATCCGGAAAACCCGCCGCCCGGATGTTGCCCGAAGTGAACCCCGTTCCCAGCGGGCCGGCGAGTGCCGCGGCACAAAGGACGGGCGAAGCGAGTAATGCAAGTCGGGTGGGATTCATCCGGGTGTCTCCAGGCGGTCAATTCGACGAGGGAGCGTACCCCCACCCCCCTCCACGCAAAAAACCGCCGCCGCGCCGGTCAATACCGGGCATCTCGCAGAAAAACTGATGAAAACGACCACCGCATCCCCCAGAGACCCTCGTGCGCCCGCACGGCGCCTGGTCATCCGTTCACGTTCATCACAACCTTGATCCCGTCCCCGTGCATCATGGTGTGGAAAGCCTTCTCGAACTGCTCAAGCGGGAACTCGTGCGTGATGATCTCGCCCAGCTCCAGCCGGCCCGAGAGCAGCAGTTCTTCCATCTGATACCACGTCTCGAACATCCGCCGCCCATTGATCCCCAGCACCGTCGCGCCCTTGAAGACAACGTGCTGCGTGATGTTGAACGTGGGGGGCTTGGCGGGAATACCCAGCAGCGCCGCCGTCCCGCCGTTGCGCAGAGCGCTGAAACCCTGGTCGTACGCCGCGGGAGAGCCCGACATCTCGAGCAGGACATCCACGCCTTCGTTGCGGCAAGCCTTCTTCACGTCGCTGATCCACGAGCTGTTGCGCGGATCAAAGACGTCCGTCGCGCCCAGTTTCTTGGCCAGGTCGCGCCGCGCGGGGTTGATGTCCGTCGCAAAGATGCGACCCGCTCCCGCGGCACGCGCCACCGTCACCGCCATCAACCCGATGATCCCCGTTCCCGTTATCAGCACGCTCTTGGCGCTCACGCCCGCCGCCATCACGGTGTGCACCGCGTTGCCCAGCGGGTCGAGCACCGCCGCCACCTTGTCCGGAATCTTCGGATGCACCGGCCACACGTTCTCTTCCGGCACGCACACGTAATCGGCAAACACACCGTCGCGGTCGATGCCCAGGATCCGCGTGTCGCTCGCGATGTGCGCGTTGCCCGTGCGGCTGTTGTAATCGACGCCCGCCGTGATGTGCCCCTCCGCGCTCACGCGCAGACCCGGCTTGTATCGGGTGACCGCGTTGCCCACCGCTTCGATCACGCCGACAAACTCGTGCCCCGTGACGATGCCGACCGGGATCCGCCCCGCCGCCCAGTCGTCCCACTCCCAGATGTGCCGATCGGTCCCGCAGATCCCGACCTTCGAAACCTTGATCAAGACATCGCGCGGGCCGGGCGTGGGTTTCTCCCGCGCGGGATCAAACTTCAAGCCTTCACCGGCATGGTGCTTGTAGAGCGCACGCATCGTCTTCTTGGAGGGTTCGGACGTTCGAGAATCCGTGGGAGTCAGAGTCGCCGTGGCCATGGAAAGTCTCCGTCACCAAGTGTAGAAGCCGCGAAAACACGATGATCGTCGCTTTCCCAGAGCGCCTCGGAGTGAGCCGGAGTTTGCCACGACAACCTGGCCACCGTGCCACCTTTGAACTCCCGCGTCTCGCCCGAAATCGCCCCCCGGAACCCACACTGCCCCCGAACCCCAAGCCACCGCTCGGCGCTGCATTCGACTAGAGTCTCTCCGTTGAGCCGCGCCCTCTCCACAACTTCAGGTCGCTCACCCGCGCGCAAGCCGGCCGCTTCCTCATTCCTCTACATGGCCGCCAAGCCCGGCGGCGGACGATCCTTCGGGGTCCGTCAGGCTCGTGACGAGCGCCACCTCGCCGGAGAACTCCGCAAGGACCGCATGGCCCTCCTGCGCTCCGTGAAACTGCCGGTCTCCGTTCGTGAAAGCGAAAGCGAGGTCAAGCTCAAGGACCAGGCCGAACTCAACACCCAGCTCGCCCAGCTTCTCTCCCGGGGCTCGCCCCTGGTCGAAGCCCTCGAGGTCACCGGCGCGTCGGTTTCCAGGCAGATGCGCCCCAGGGCGCTTCGCATGCGGGACCTGGTCGCCGGCGGCTCGAGTTTCGCCGAAGCCTGCGAGCAGATCGGCGGATTCGATCGCGTGACCGTGGCCCTGTACCGCGCCGCCGAGCGCACCGGCGACCTCGCCGGCGCCGCCAAGCAGCTCGCCATCGCCGCACGCCGTCAACTGCAGGTCCAGGGCAAAGCCGCGACCCTGATGATCTACCCCGCGATTCTCCTCTCCATCACCATGCTCGCCGCGGCATTCCTGCTCACACGCATCCTCCCACAGATCGGCGCCGCACTCGCACAGGCCGGCGTCGAACTCCCGCTCTTCACCCGCATGCTGCTCGCCATCGGCGTCTTCCTGCGCGACAACCTCCTCTGGATCCTGATCGTTCTCTTTGCCCTCATCGGCGCCGCGGTCCTCTTCCGCAAGGTCGTCGGCGCCGCGATCTTCACCGTTATGCGCAAGGCGCCCGCCATCCGCCAGGTCGTGCTCGCGCAGGAATCGGCCCGGTTCTTCAGCGTCATGGCCGCCCTCACCCGCTGCGGCGTCCCCCTCGCCGATGCCCTCGGCATCGCCAGCGACGCTATCAGCCACCCCGAGATGCGCGAGCAGCTCGAAAAACTGCGCGCCAGGCTCATCGAGGGCGGCGTGCTCCGCAACCTCATCGACGATGTGTCCGCTCTCCCCATCACCACCCGCCGCCTGATGATCGCCGCCGAACGCGCCGGCGACCTCCAGAGCGCCTTCGACACGCTCGCCACCGACATGATGGAAGAGGTCGAAACCAGGTCCTCACGCCTCATCGCCCTTATGGAGCCCGCGGTCATCGTCTTCCTCTTTGTTGTCGTCGGCTCCGTCATCCTCGGCGTGATGATCCCGCTGCTCAATCTCAGCAGCAGCGTGGGCCTGGGCGGGTAACGGTTTTCAGCAGGTCTCGCCGCGCTCGCCCGTGAAGCCGGTTTGGCCGATAAGATTGGCGACTTCCCGGCCGATCGACCGGAAACAGTGCGGATTTGCGGCATTCGGCCGCGGGAAACGCCGCGAAAAACGAACCGGAGAGCCTTCGGGCGCGCTAGAGAAAATGACGATGAAAACCCCCTCAAAGATCGCAGCAAAGTCGGTTCGCAGGGCCTCGGCGCGGGGCTTCTCGCTCCTCGAGCTGACGCTCGTGCTCGTCATCCTCGGCGTGCTCATGGCGGTTGCCGCCGTCAACGTCATCGGCCAGGGCGAAAAAGCCAAGATCAAGGCGACGCAGGCGACTCTGCAGGTCATCAAGAACGCCGTCCAGCAGTATCACCTCGAACAGAGCGCCTATCCGCCCGATCTCAACACGCTCGTCGTGGTCAAGATCCTCGAGCCCGGCAAGCTCAACGACGGTTGGAACCGCGCCCTCATCTACGACCCCGCCGGCCTCACCCCCGAGCAGCCCTTCATCCTCTACAGCAAGGGCCCGGATAATCAGTCGCAGACCCAGGACGACATCAGCGTCTGGCAGACCACGCCCCCGGCAAATCCCTGAGCGGATCTCGGCCGGCTCACTCGGAGTTCAGTGTTGAGAGCGGCCCGCGGCATCACCTTCCTCGAAACCGTGCTCGCCGTGGCGCTGCTCGGTCTCACCACCATGAGCGTCGCGCTCACGGTGAATTACATCAGCGCCGCTTCCATCCGCAACGCCCACCGCCTGAACGAGGCCGAGCTCGCCAACCGCCTCCTGCTCCAGTTCTTCGACGATCCAAACTCGCTCCCCAGCGACACGCAGCCGATCCAGTACGGAAAAGACGGTGAGTTTCGTTACCGCTGGACGCTCGGCGAAGAGCCGGTCACCGTCGAACTCCCCACGCCCGTCAATCCCAACGCCGACGACGACCGCCGCGAACAGCAACTGGCATCGATGGGGCGTTCCTCGCTCGATCGCTTCAGCCGCTTCCGCGTTGTCCGCGTCAAAGTGTGGCTCGGCGAAGACACCGGCGGCAGCTACTACCCCGATCCCGGCGTGCCGCAGGTCACCCTCTCACGCGTGTACGACCCCGCCGACATCCCGAACTGGAACCCCGACAAGCTCCGCCGCCAGATCGATAGCGGCGGCGGTCTCAAGGGCGTCCTCGATCAGATGACCGGCGCCCGCAGTTCCAACATGCGCCCCTCGGTCAGCTCGCAGGATTCGACCCGCCGCCAGAACGCGCAAGGAGGCAAGAAGTGAAGCGCCGCGCGTTCACCTTGCTCGAGATGGTCCTCGCGACCGCGCTGGGCGCCATGGTCATCGTCGTCGCCCTCGCGCTGCTCCGCTCCATGGAAAAACTGGAGCGCCCTCTCGCCGTCCGCCAGCAGGAACTCGCCGATCTGCACCGCGCCCGCACCGTCATGCAGCGCGCGTTCTCCAGCCTGGTGATGTCCGACACCACACCCCCCGTCAACGTCAACGCCCGCCGAAATACCAACGCCAGCACGACCTCCACCGACGATGCCGCAAAGTCCGCCTTCGACGCCACCGCCGAAGCGACCGCCAACAAACAGCAGCAGCAAAACCGCCCCCCCGCGCGGCTCCTGCTCGAATCCGATTCCAGCGATCAGCTCAAGTCCATGCTCCAGCAGGTCGGCGTCCCGGTCGATTCCGCCGGCGCCATCCAGCGCATGGAACTGGTGATCGACACCCCGCCCATCGCCCCCGCCTTTCGCGCCGAACTCGGCGATCTCATCGCTTCCACCTACGCCCAGAATAAATCCGGCACGTCAGCCGCGGGCTCTTCTGCTTCCCGAAATTCCTCCGCCCCAACCGGCTCGTATCCAAGCACGTCCGCGCCCGTATCCGGCAATACCCAATCGGCTTCGCGCGCGTCACTCGCGGGCTCCAACAACGCGGCATCCCTCCGCTCCCGCATGACCAACGCCGTCCAGAGCGGCGCCGCGACCGGCAACCGCACCGCGCTCGCGCTCAAAGGCCAGAGCGCCGGCAAGTCCGGCGCGCTCCGCGGCTCCTTCGACATCCGCCCGATGCTCACCCAGGCCAACCTCGACGCCCGCGCCGAAGGCCGCCCAATCCTCTACGAACTCTGGTGGACCCCCCTCGCCGCCGCCAACGAAAACACCCAGAACAAAACCGCCGCATCCACCGAGCCTTCAACCCAAACCCTCCAAGACCCCCGCACCCTCGAGCCCTGGGGCGAGCCCGTCCTTCTCGCCAGCAACCTGGTGAAGTGCCACTGGCAGTTCTTCTCGTCCGGCGAGAAACGCAGCGCCCACAGCGCCGTCTGGGAGCGCGAACTGCCCGCCTACGTCGAATTCGAGATACAGACCAAGACCGGTCTGTACGAAAACTGGATGTTCGAAGTCGGCTGGACCAAAGGCCCCGAGCTCGTCACCACTACCGACCTCGCTGGTGGAGCCGGTGGGGCGGCTGGCGTGGGCGACGCCACCGGTGCCGGCCCAGCCGGAACCGGCACCAATGGCAATGCCCAAGGCCAAGGCGGCCCGGGTGCGGGTCCGCCGATCCGCCCTGGCGGCCCCCGAGGGCCGCGCAATGGCAACCCGCCTCCTCCGCCACCCCCCGGCACGGGCCCTCGCTACGACACCATCCCGGGCTCGCAGCCCAAATGACCAGCCAGCGCCCCCAACTTCGCGCCACGGTCCGGAAGGCCTTCGCCCTTCCGGTGGTGCTCATGGTCAGCCTCGCGTTGGCGACGGTCATTACCGTGTTGCTCGACCGCTTTGGTTCCCAGACGCGGTCGGTCTCGGGGATCGTCCATTCCTATGAGAACTACCACGCGGGCCGGGGGCTGCACCAGCTCTTCGAAGCCTGGCTCCGTAGTTCCAATTCCTCCAAACTCGCGGGCAAGCTGGGCGAGAACGGCCTCGCGCTGACCGCCAAGTTCGCGGAAGGCCTCTCGCCCAACGCCTCCAGCCCCGAAACCGTCCGCATTTACCTCGCCGACGGCCAAGGCTCCATCCTGGACGAACCCGGCAGCCTCCCGGCGGAGGACGTCGCGCTCGCGCAAGCTATCATCAATGCTGCCAATGACTTAGATCGAGGCGTGGGCGGCGGCGATGTCTCCGAGGGCGCCATCGCCCGGCGGCAGTTTGGGCCGTTGGCGGTGAGCCTGCGGACCGCATCGCCCCGCACCCTGCGTGCCGCGGTTTCCGGTGCGACCGCGGGCGAGAAGGTGGACGAAATCGTCGCCGAACTGCTGAAGGCGAAGGAAGACCTCAACATCTCGGCCAACGCCATCTCGGAGATCGCCAACAAGGCCGAGCTGGCGGGCGATGCGCGGACCAACCTGCTCAAGGTCATCACCGTCGAGCCCACCGTGTGGAACATCACGGCGGAGGTCGCGGCGGACCGCCTCGTCGGCGGCGGGCCGCTGTTCCGGTACAAGGGCACGGCGCTGGTCGGCAATTCCTCCACGGCGAGCCTCACCTCTGCCCGCAGCACCATCCGGCAATGGACCCGGGAAGAGATCCGTTAGTCCGGATGAGCGTCCGAGTGTTTCGTAGAATGCCCCCGTTGTCCCATCAGCGGAGCTGATTCGGAAAGGGATCCGGTTGTTCAAGGACGTGAGCCGAGAGCGAGCAAGGAATGTGACGCGCACGGGCCAGATCGCGGCCGTTGCGCTCGCGTCGCTCGCCGGTGTCGTGCTGGCGGTGGGAATTCCCGGTTTGGCCGTCCCCAAAAATGAGCGCACGGTCACGGCCGACGCGGTTCGCCCGGCGGATCCCGGCGTGGTGACCGAGATGCCCGCCATCATGCAGAAGCGCGCGACGTCCATCGCGCAGAATCTCTCGCAGATCGGCAACGCGCCCAAGCCCCCGCCCGAAGTGGTCGAGAACCCGGGCGATGAAAGCACCGGCACGGTCGCGCCCACTGCGCCGGTCCCGGCGCCCGAAGTCGCGGTCACCTTTCTGGGCACGCTCGGGTCGGGCGCCCGCCCCATGGCGCTGGTGTCGATCGATTCGCATCAGCAGGTCCTCGCCGTTGGCGATGTGATTCACAAGTCAACCGGCGAGACGATCAAGCTGGTCAAAGTTGAGAAGAACCAGATCGAAGTCGAGATCAAGGGCGCCACGAAGAAGATCGAGCTCGCTGCGCGGAGCGGCGCGACCTATACCACGCTTCAGAACAACACCCCGGCGCCGTCGCCCGTGGCGGCTCCCGCTTCTCCTGTGCCGGCGCAGTCCATGCCCGTCGGTCGCCCGCGCCGCGAGAATTCGGACGGCCGCCCGCCGGGCGCTCGCCGCTTCAATCCCCAGCGCGCCGATGAATCCGGTGGTGCGCGCGAATGAGCGGCCGCGTTTGCTATGTCGCACGCGCCGATCGCGGCAGCCGCATCGAGTCGCTCCGCCTGGTCGGCGCTCGATCGGATGAACTGTGGGCGGTGCCCCTCGAAGTGCCGGGTGATTCGGCCGATGCGGAGCTCTTTGATGAACGCGCCATCGCGTCTGCCGCGGAATGGGTGCGCTCCCGCACGGTCGGCGGCAAGTCCAAATCCGGCGAACTCGCGTTTGTCTGCCTGGATTCCGACGGCTTCGGCGCGGGCTGGATCACGAGCCCGAGCACCGAAGCCGGCGTCGTCACTTCCGTGGCGCTCGCGGGCGTGGGCAGCGAAGAAGTCGGCTCCGCCGTCGGCCCGGGCCTGGGCTTCTTCCTTCCGTCGGGCGCCGAGGCGGGCGTGCAGGCTCTCGCCGTTGCGAGCGAACCCGACATTAAACCCGTCAAGGGAAAGACCGAAGCGCCCGCACCGGCCGATGCGACGACTGCCCTGCGCGTGCCGGTGCTGGCGGGCGCCGATGCGCCCGTGCGCCTGCTGCTCGACGCGCTCGACGAACGCGGCATCGCTGTCAACGCGGTCACGACCATCTGGCACGCCATGGCCCGCGTGTGGGGCGACACCTCCTCGGATCGCACCAACGTCATCACCGAAGATTCCGGCGTCGTCGCGATCATCCTCGTGGATCCGCGCGGCAAGCTGATCTGGTGCTGGAGCGCCAAGGGCGAATTGCTCGCCGGCGGCTCGATGCGCCTGGCGACTCCGCCGCAGGTTGGTCGCGCGCCGATCCCCACGACCGCGGACGCGGCGCGACTGACGAATGACTGGATGGCGTGGGGTTCGCAGCTCGGCGTCGTGCCGCGGCGGGTGGCCTGCATCGCCGCGGATGATCCGGTGGGCGTGGGCGAGGATTCCGCATCGTTCCACGCGGGTCAGTTCGGCGCGAAGCTCGCGGGCGCCTGGGGCGGCGCGGGCGTCGATCTGGTGCTGGACAACGATCCTGTCGGCGTCACGCTCTCGCGCTTCGCCACGGCCATCGCGGACACCAAGCCCGACGAATCCGCGGTGTCCGGCATCGAATTGCTCTCCAACCGGCCCGGGCGCGTTCACCGGCGGATGCACGCGTGGGTCGCCGCGGGGATCGGCGGCGCGGCGCTGCTGATCGGCGGCGTCGCGTGGAAACTCCGTACGAGCGAAACAAAGCTCAGCGAAGCCACGCAGAACGAGGGAACGCGCTGGCGCTCGGTCGTTGCCGCGGCCTACCCCAACCTGATGAAACTTTCGGGTGATGTTGATCTGGAGGGCGAGCTCTCGAAGATCAAGACCCGCTATGAGCAGGAGCGCGAGCGAAACAAGATCGAGCCGCAGCGTCCCATTGTTCAGGAACTCGAAACGCTCTCGATGGCGCTGGCCGACCCCGAGGTCGAACTCGAGAGCATCGCCTTCTCCGGCGGCTTGACCGGCTCGGTCATCATCACGATCCTCGTGCCCGACATCAAGCAGGGCGAGTCCGTCTTCAAGGCGATCACCACAATCGGCGGCAGCAACATCGAATCCTGGTCGCAGCCTTCCTTCACGCTCGCGGGCGCCAAGACCAAAGCCGTCTTCACGGGCAAGTGGAAAACAGCCAAAGCCGGCGGCACAGCAACTCCGGCCTCCGGTTCCGCGCCGGCCAAGCCCGCGCCGCGCCCTGCAACCCCGACGCAGCGCGCCGTAACCCCGAATGGTGTGCCCGCAAACACCAAAGCGGTTCCCGGCGCGCAGTCCCCGGCTCCGACGCAGCAGCCTGACACGGGCTTGTCCGGGTCGACTCCGCTTCCTGTGAAGCCCGCGGAAACCAAGCCCGAATCAAAGCCGTTGCCGGCGCAGCAGCCGCAAAGCGATCCGAGCGAAACCGGCACGGCGATGCCTCCGCGTGAATCGCCCGCCGTGGCACCTGGCTCGTCGCCCCCGGTGCCGCCCCCGCCGTCCAACCCGGGAGGTGTGCGTTGACACCTGCGGAGACGGGCATCTCGCTCCCCGGCACGCCGGAAGCGCCTTCGCCCAAGGGCTCGGCGGCGGTTTCCGAATTGCTCGCGCAGGCGGGTGATCTCGCGGCGCGGACGGAACGGGCCAACCGCCCGGTCTCGCTCATCTATCTTTCGTCGATTCTCCTGGGCATCGCGGTGTGCATGCTCGTCTACTTCCTGCTCGGGCGGATGTCCGCCTCATCGGCGCTCGCCGCCGAGACTGAAAAGGCCGAGCGCATCGAGAAGCTGGTCGCCACGCTGAAGGAATTCGACCGCATCAACGAAGAGCGTCGCGAGGAACTGCGGCCGCTTCCCACGATGCAGACGCAGATTGCCGAAGCTGCGCAGGCCGCCCAACTCAAGACCAAACTCGCCCCGGCGCAGCCCGGCTCGGCCAAGGGCCCGGGCGATCTCACCCGCCGCACCTGGCGCTATAACGATCTGCACGAGGAATCGCTGGAAAAAGTGCTCGATTGGATCGCCCGGTCGCTCCGCACGATCCCCGGCCTCGAGCTCACCGGGCTTACGCTCAAGCCCGAGGCCACCACCTGGCGGGTTGATGTGGTTTTCGGGCGCTGGGAGCGAACCAGTGGCTGATCGCGGCGCTTCAGCAGACAACGATCGTGCGGCGGTCGAGCGGAGAACGGCATTGCAGATGATCGAACACCACACGCGACATTCCCCGGCACTGTTCCGCGCCGTCGTGCTCGGCGGCCTGCTCGCCTGCGTGCCGGGCTGCGCCACCAATAAGAAGGATGTCGTCACCGTCCCGGCCCCGCAGGTCTACGACACGCCGCTCGCGCTCAAGCTCGCCGAGCAGGGGCTGCAGGCCCAGCGCGACAACGAGATCGACAAGGCCATCAGTCTCTACAAGCAGTCCATCCAGGCCAATCCCGAGCTCTCCGGGGTGTGGACCAACCTGGGCGTGGCGCTGATGGCCAAGCAGAATTTCCCTGCCGCGGCAGAGGCGTTCAAGCACGCGCTCGACCTGTCGCCGACCGATTCACGTCCGCTGGTCAATCTGGGCGTCGCGTACCTCGATCGCGGGTGGGCCGATCAGGCGTACACCTACTTCTGCCAGGCGGTCGATCGCGACCCGCAGAACGTGGATGCACTGCGGGGCGCGATCACGGCTGCGCAGCGCAGCGGCCGCGAAGACGAGCGCACCCTCGACTACATCAAGCGGCTGCAGCTGCTCGAGACCGACCCCAAGTGGAAGCTCGAACTGGCGTACCGGCGCGTCCGCCTGGAGAACTCGCTCAAGGACAAGAACAAGGGCATCCCGATCCCTTCGAACTCGCGTCCGTCACCCACGACGCCGCCACCGGCGACCGAGCCGCCCGCGCCCAGCACCCCGACGCCTTCGGGCTCGTAGCGGCTCACGCGTGAAGCGAGGCTTGAGTGCCGAACAGCCGATCGCACAACGAAAAAAGGCCGCCAACCGGCGGCCTTTATTTATCTCGGGAGCGTTCTCTTACCCCGCCTTGCGCTGCGTGGCGGTCTCGGCGCCAGCCTTCTTCGCGTGGCGCTTGCCGACGCCGAGCGAGATCAGCTCCACGCCCTCGGCGACCGTGCGCGGATTGATCATCCGCCACGGGTCGATCACTGTGTCGCCGGGCTGGAACTTGAAGTCCTTGTACTGCTTCCAGTTGGTGGAGATGAAGTAGAGCGCCGGCTCGGTCGGCAATTCCGCGTCCGGGCGGATGGCGGGATCGTGCAGCACGGGGAACACGCCGCGCTGGCGCAGGATGTTGGCGAGGAGGATTGCGGGCGAACCCTGGGTCTGATTCGTGTTGGGCTTGAACGCCATGCCGAGGAGCACGACCGGGCGGCCGGCGCGACGCTCCATGACCTGATCGGCCAGCCACGACGTCTGCGAATCGCGCCCGTGATTGATCACGTCGAAGATGTTGAACTTGAGACCGACCTCGCGGGCGGTGAAGGACATCGCCATCTGGTCGCGGCCGTGGCACGGGCCGCCGTCGGCCATGCCGCCGTCCATGTACTTGGGGCTGACGAGGCGATCGGTCGCGAGCTTGAGGGTTGCGTTGACCACGTCGCAGTCCGCGTCGGGGAGGCGGTGGCAGACTTCCATGACGGTGTTGGCGAAGAGAACCTTCAGCCCGAGGTAGGTGTTGTAGCAGAGCTTGACGCACTCGGCCTCGGTCCAGGTCATGGGCCGGATCGGCGAGTTGTGGAGCGTGGCGTAGAGCTCGCGGGCCACCGACTCGCCCTTGCCGCCGTCGGCGGGTGTCGTGGCGTTGATCGCCATGTCCTTGCGGGGCGGCGGGCAGCCCAGGAGGACAAATTCCGGATTCAGGAAGTCGCGCACGACGGTCGACTGCCCGATGAAGAACGGGTTGTAGACCATCGTCCAGCCGTCGCCGATCTTCGATTCGGCGCCGCGTTCGGTGGCGGGGCCGAGGATCTTGTTCATGGTGCCGGGGGTGACGGTCGAGATGACCAGGATGGTGCGGTAGCGGCCGTCGGACTTGTGTGCCTTGATCGCGCGGCCGACTTCCTCGAGCGAGCTCTCGATGATCGAGTTATCGAAGTCGCGGGGCACGCCGTCGTAGGGGAGCGAGCCGTCGTGGCTGGGGGCGTGGGGCGTGGGAACGGCGACGTAGATCGCGTCCGATTGACCCACGGCGTCGTTCACCGTTGCGCAGTAGTGCATCAGGTGCTTGCAGGAGGCATACTGCTCTTCAAGACCGGGTTCAAAGGGCGTGACCTGCCCCCGCTTGTACCCCTCGATCAGTTCGCGGCTGGTGTCATAGCAGAACACCTCGTGGCCCTTCATGGCCAGGGCGACTGCACAGGGGAAACCGAGCTTGCCGACGCCGATGAACGCAATTTTCATAAATGCTTGTCTCTTCACGGCTTGCGCCCGCCCAGACGACCAACACCTCGTCCGACTCAGCGGCTTCAACAACTATCGGTCCTTTGGGGCCCCGGGTTGAGGCGGTTCATGCCGCGATCGTGCCCGTCCGGGCGAGTGCTTCGGGGGTGAGGACCCTGGCCGTGGACTTTGCCAGCCGCTGCATGATGTCACCCCGTTCATCGGGCGTGACCAGCACCACATCCCGCGAGCCAAGGTCTGAAATCGCAAGCACCCGGCGGCCGGGGGCCGCACCGGGGCGATCATCGATCACCGAGAACGCGATGCGGTGGCGATCGAGCATTCGCGCCGCCTCCTGTCCGTTTCGTCCGAACCCAAACAGCACGAGGTGCTCCGAGGACGCGAGCCGGCGCGCGATGCTGAGCGCGAGTTCCCCCCAGTCGATCACCGCCGCGAGGGAGCGAACTTGTTCGCGTGTCGCCTGGTCCACGCCCACCAGCTCGAGCAGCTGGAGCGAACCGTCGAGCGGATCATGATCGTGGAGCGAAACGCGTCCGCTCACGCGCGCACGGCGCAGCGACCAGCGGAGGGATCCCGCCAGCGTGGCGGCCTCGCCGGGCCGCAAGCCGCCGAGTTCGCCCAGCATGCGCCTGCAGAGCGTCAATCGTCCGGAGAGCGCCGCTCGAGCCAGCATCCGGACGGTCCAGGCGCGCACGGTGGCGTCGTCGGCGCACCAGCGGCCGATGAGTTCCTTGCCGGCGGCCCACAGGGGCTCCACACCGTCCGAGCGCGTTTCGGGGCGCGTGCGGTACCGGTACAGTGCGGCCGGAATCGCTTCCGCCCCGCGTGCGCCCGCGGCGGCGCATCGCAAGAAGAACTCCCAGTCTTCGGCGTGCGTCCCTTCGGGGAACGCCCCGCCGTGCATCCGGTCGAGCTCTTGCAGAAACCCGCTCCGGAATACGACGCCTCCGACCGCCAGTTGGTTAAAGCGGAGCAGCGATTCCCTGGTGCAGTCGGCCAGCGTGGGCAGATGCATCCACCCCGTGCTTTCGAGCAGGGGCGTGCAGTACGCGAGCCCGCAAAGCACGAAGTCCATCGGGCCGATCGATGCGAGCGTGCGCTGCGCAAAGTCGGGGGTCAGCGCATCGTCGGCATCGAGAAAGCACACGTGCCCGCTCTCGGCCAGCCGCAGGCCGGTGTTGCGAGCCGCGCCCACGCCCCGATTGGGCGTGCGGACCACCCGGACCCGCGTATCGCGCACCGCCGAAGCGAGAGCGAACGTGTCGTCGGTGCTGCCGTCGTCGACCACGACGACATCGATGCCCGGCACCGGCATCTTCAGCGCGCTGTCGATCGCCTCCGTGATGGTGTCGGATGCGTTGAACGCGGGGATGACGATCGTGAGTGAAGAGGTCATTCAAGGATTCCGGGCGACGATCGGGGAACTCGCGAGGCTTTCCCGCACCAGTGAGAGAATCGTGTCCGCGGCCGCCCGATAGGTGTGATGCGCCAGAACGCGGCGCCGGGCGATGGAATTACGGAGCGAGCGAAGCTCGGGGTCCGCGTTCAGCGACCGGACCCTTTCTTCCAGCGTCGCCTGATCGTGAAAGAACAGTTCCGGCTGTTGGCCGACCATCTCAAAGGCGAACGGGTGCCCCAGCGGGGCGGGCGCTCCGCGATCCTTCAGCAGGTGAGGATGGAATGCGGCGCCCCAGCGTGCCCCCCGGAGTTCGCCGGGCGGGTAACCCTCGCAATGGCCCGCGTCGTCGGGCGCGACCGCATCGTCGAAGCAGCCCATGCTCTGGAAGACCGACGCGAAACGCATGAGCGACGGCGCATCGGTCCAGGGTGAGCGCCGCACGTCTTCGTGATGGCGCTGGTCGCGAAACGCGGCGCCCTCGTGCCACGCCCGCCGGAAGAGCCAAGTCTCGATCATGCTGCGCTCGATCCAGTGCACGCGGCAGAGTGGAACGCCCCCCGACAGCACGCACTCGCACAAACGCGGATGCGCCAGCATGTGGTAGGTCACCTGCAGGTGACAACCCGCAAGCTGGTAACTGAGCGCCAGTTCCCCGTCGTGCTCCAGCCGCCCGCGCGCAAACCGCGACAGCGTGGGATGGTTCTCCCACCCTTTGCCGTACAGATGGAACCGCCATCCCTGGCGATCCGCGACCGCGCCCGCCCACGCCAGCGTCTGGTGACGCATCAGCCGGTCGGCGAGCGGGTCGCCGTACCCGGTGACCAAGAGGTCCACCACGCGATCGTCCGGCTGGGCGCCGAGCGCCTCGCGCAGCACATCTCCGATTACCCGTTTCATGCTGGGGAAGGGGAGCGTGGACAGCGGCCGCTGCACGTGACGCTCGATCGCCTCGCGCAGCAGAGGCATGGCCCGCAGCAGCGATCCGTCCACCGAAGAATTCGAGCGCAGCTCGCCAACCAGGCGCTCGTGCTGCGCATCGGGCGTTTCGCTCTGATGGCTGACATACGCGATGTCGCACGCGAAGCGTTCAACTTCGCTCGGCGACGCGGCACGGGGCGCAAACTTGTGCTCGCTCGCCGGAACCGGCAGATTGCGGCTCGACCGCACCGGGTAGGCGTACTTTGTGTGCAGTTCCGCGACCAGGTGCCCGACCGTGAAATCCAGCACGCCCAGCGAGCGACCGAGGCGCTCGTCGAACAGGTGGGGCATCTGATCCTGGATCCAGCACACCCAGGGCAGATTGCGCGGCAGGAAATCCCCGATCGACACGCGGGGGTAATTGATGCAGATGACCAGGTCCGGTTCTAGCGACAGGATCGCGTCGAGATACGCGCCGCTCGCCAGGCACGAGGAGCCGTCGGGCTCGATCAGCACCTCCGCCCGGTGACCCAGGGCCTCGAGGCCGCGCGCAATATCCCGGCTCGAGTGCTGCACGAAGGTCGAATAGCGGCTGGTGGGGATCAGCACCCGCAGCGGACGCGAGCTATCCGCAAATCGCTCGCGCCACCACGCGGCATCG
>JAFEBN010000233.1 GCA_018242645.1 Planctomycetota bacterium
TCCTTGAGGATGTCGTTCTGGATGGTCCCTGCGAGCTGATTCGGCGACACGCCCTGCGATTCGGCGGCAACGATGTACATCGCGAGCACCGGGAGAACGGCGCCGTTCATCGTCATCGACACGCTGATCTGATCGAGGGGGATTCCCTCGAAGAGCCGCTGCATATCGAGCACGCTGTCGATCGCGACACCGGCCATTCCGACATCGCCGGCGACACGGGGGTGATCGCTGTCGTATCCGCGATGGGTTGCCAGGTCGAATGCGACGCTCAGGCCCTTCTGGCCGGCGGCGAGATTCGCGCGGTAGAACGCGTTGCTCGCTTCGGCCGTGCTGAACCCGGCATATTGCCGCACGGTCCAGGGTTTCAGGGTGTACATCGTGGCGTAGGGGCCACGGATGAAAGGGGGCAGCCCGGGCAGCGAGTCGAGAAAGGGAAGCCCGGCGAGGTCGGCGGCGTGATACTCCGGACGCACGAGAATCTGTTCGGGAGTGCGCCAGAAGTCTTCGCGATCCGGCGGGTTTGTTCCCGTGGGGGGACGCGTCGCGGCGGCCAAATCATTCAACGCGATCCTGGTGAAGTCGGGGATCGTGTTCACAGGTTCACCCCTTCCTCTCGCAGCAGCTCGGTGAGGGTCTGCACAACATTGCACTTGACGAAGATGAAGCGGTCGATGCCGATCCTGCGGAGCTCGGCCTCCTTCGCGCCGGGGTTTCCGGCGAGTATCACGGTTCTTGCGCCCGCGGCGTGCAGCGACGGCGCCACGGTCGGAAGCGCGTCGACGTACGTCGCATCATCGGAGGCGATGATCGCGATGGCGGCGCCGCTTTCTCTGAAACGCTGCACCGCATCTTCACCGGAGCCACCTTCATCGGAACCGATCACTTCAAATCCGCCGGCTTCGCAGAAGTTGCGGGCGAAGTTGGTGCGGGGCAAGTGCCTGGCGGGCGAGCCCAGACTTGCGATGAAAACGCGAGGGCGGTTGCCGTACTGGATGAAGTACTGGTCGCTCGCCTCCCGCAGATGTTCAAAGGGTTCGGCAAAGGTGTGGAGCGCGAGCGGAGCGGCGAGAAAGGTTGGTGCGTGCGTGGTGAGCGCCCGATGCAGTGATCCCAGCGTGGCGCCCGAACCAGCGGCTGCGACGGCCCAATCGGGAATGCCGCCAGTTCCTTTGCCGGTCGGTGGAGGAGCGAGCTTGGCGGTGTGCCGCCCCGCAAGACGCTTGCGGGCGTTGCGGGCGAGTTCGGCGCGATCGATCCGTTCGATTTCGGGCTTCTGCTCTCCGACGCGTGCAAACTCGCTCACGCCCAGAACGCCGTCCTTTCGCGTCATGAGATTTCGTGCCCGTGGAGCGGCCGCGGCGTCGATCTCCCGCCGTACCCAACCGCTCTCCAGGCAGGCACGGATTCCGCCGAGGCGTTCGATCTGCTGGAAGATCTCCCAGGCTTTGTTCGCGAGCGAATCGGTGAGCGATTCGATGTACCACGACCCGCCCCCGGCATCTCCTACGCGATGAAGGTGCGATTCCAACTGCAGGATGTGCTGCGTGTTTCGTGCGAGTCGCCGTGCTCGTGCGGATGGGTCGCCCAGGGGTGCGTCGAACGGCATGCTGCCGATTGCGTCGGCACTGCCCAGAGCAGCACCGAGCACACAGGCGGTGTTCCGCAGGATGTTCACCCAGGGATCGCGCGTGGTCATAATCCGCCGGCTGGGACGGACATGCATGGTCATTCGCGCGGCGTCCGCGGAGCCCCCACACACCTCAACGACCCGCGCCCAGAGGCGGCGTGCCGCACGCAGCTTGGCGGCACCGAGGAAGAAAGCGCTGCCGATTGCGAATGAATGCAGCATCTGTCCGGCCGCGGCATCCACTGAGAGCCCAGCGCGTGTCAGGCAACGCAGATACTCCACGCCGGTCGCCAGGCTCAAGGCCAGATCCTGTGTTGCGGTTGCCCCGGCGTGGTGATAGATCGCGGTTCCTACGCGTACCGACGTGACCTTTGGAAATGTTCGCGAGGTCCACGCCGCCAGGTCACCCGTGTGACGCAGTGCCTCCTCAAGCCCGCCCGCGAGGTGGCCGTCTCGTGCCAGCACCGCGAGCGGATCGGCGTTGAACGCGCCCCGGCACTGGTCTTTGGCAAGTTTCCGTTGTTGCCACAGCGCCGCGAGCAACGATGCCGCGGGCAGGAAGGCTCCGCCGGCTTCGAGCGAGACATGCACCATCTCGAGATGGACGTTCTTCAATGCTGTCGCCAGGTCTTCAACATCAGAAATGGAACACCCATCGGCGCCGACGAGCGCCAGTGCCGCGGGGTCCGTGGCATCCAGTCCCTCTCGTCCCGCGGCGTCGAAGCGCAGCAGGAGAGAGGTCACACCGTGCTCGAGGTCTTCGAGTATCTGGGTGTTCATGCCCGACGCATCGGGATAGGTGTATTCCTGGCGTATGTCCCAGCCGTGTCGCTTGCTTTGCGGCGGCTGGGCGCCCCGCGTGTACGGGGCGAAACCACCGAATCCGGAGGCGTCTTTCGCAGCGCCGGCAAAGTCGCCGGGGGTATAGAGGGGTTTGACCTCGATGCCTTCGTAGAGGCGGGCGATGAGCCGCTTGTCGAGGTCGCCCTCTCCCACGTCCTTCTGCGCGAGTTTTCGCCAATCGGCGGTAGTAACCGGAGGGAAGAGGTCCGCTTGATTCAGGTCGATGGGGAGCATGATGGGGCTCCAGACGACCGATCATAGCCTGATAATGGACAAAAAGACAAGAAAGTCCGTTACTTCGACTTTTCCGGCGTGGATTCTGTCACTGGCCGTCCGAAGGGCCCGCCTTGTCGTTAGACAACCCTTCCAGCCTTGCCTTCGCGGTCTTGGTTTGAACGTGGTCCGGGCCTAGAGCGGCGAGCAGTATTCGGTACCCACTTTCGCATTCCCGGGTAGCGCCCGGAATGTCGCCGCTGGCGGCGAGAGCAGCGCCGAGTCGGGAGCGATAGTGTCCGATGGTTCCGTCACCGGGGGGAAGCATCTGTATCGCGCTATTCAGCGCTTTGGCGCCAAGGTCCGCTGCGTCTTGCGCTTTGCCCTGAGCCAAGAGCGCCATGGACCATTCGCTCAGAGTTCCGATGGTTTCGGCGTTGCGCGGGCCCAAGGCACGCACTTGCGCCTCGTAGATTGCGCGGAACATGGGCTCGGCCTGCGATGCCTGGTTTTCGGCGACCAGAATGACGGCGTAGGCACCGCGTGCCCGGAGCGTGGAGGGGTGCTCGGGGCCGAGCGTGGCTGCGTAACCGTTGATGCAAGCCTGCTGCATGGCGTGCGCGGCCTCCAATTCACCGGAACCCTTGAGCGCTTCCGCCAGATTGCTCATGGTGGCCAGGGTGGTGGGGTGCGTGCTGCCGAGTTGCCGCCGCTCGGAGGCGAGCGACCTTTCGATCATGGTCCGGGCTTCTTGTACTTTGCCCTGATCGAGCAGAATCAGCCCGAGATTGCTGAGTGGGCTCAGGTATTCGGGGCTGTCGGGGCCGTAGAGCTTTTCGCGCCGCTCGAGCAGTTCTCGCCAGGCTGCCTCGGCCTGCAGGAGCTTGCCGGCCGCGGCGTAGACGACGCCGATGTTGTTGAGGGTGCGGAGAGAGTCGACGTGATCGGGCCCGAGCGTGCGGCGCTGGGCAGCGAGTGTTTGCGTCCAGACGACCTCCGCTTCGGGCAGATCACCCCGCTGCCGAAGGGCTCCCCCCAGACTGCTTGCCGTGCGAAGAGTGGCGGGATGATCGGGACCCAGAACATCCTTGCGCCTCTGGCAGGTTTCGCGGAGCATTTCAACGGCGTCGTCGAGTTGACCCAGGCTGGTCAGGAGTGAACCGAGTGAATGCGTGGTCAGCAGCGTGTCTTCGTGATCCGGTCCTAATCGCTCGCGACGGATCGCGAGCGCCTCCCGCAGCACCGGCTCGGCCTGTTTCATGAGGCCCAGTGTGTTCATCGTCCCCGCGAGCCTCTGAAGCAGGCGGGCTCGGACGAGGGGGTCCTTCTCGAATTGTGAATGGATGGCGCGCCGGGTCTGTTCGAGGATGTTTTCGTCGAGGGTCTGACGGGCCAGGTCGGTGAAGTTGACGCTGTCCAGGCGCGCTGGCGGTGCCTCGGCTGCTTTCCCGGATGACGCGAGCGCGGTCTCCAGGTTCCGTCGCATTCCCTCGCCCATTTTCCGGACATCGATCCTGCTGAGCTGAGCCTCCTGAAAAGCGAGCAGCGATTCGAGTTCTTTCTCGCGTGCGACGGCTTCATCGCGGGAACGGCGGGCGTGTTGTGCCGCGTACACGGCGACCGAAACCGCGACGAGCAGCGCGGCCGCCGCGACGGAAATCGCGGCGGTCAACCCTTTGTTGCGGGCGGCGAATTTTCGCGCGTGATAGAGCGTCGTCGCGGGCGCGGCTTCGATCGGACGGAAATCGAGATGCCGGCGGATGTCGGCGGCGAGTTCGCCCGCGCTGGCGTAGCGGCGCACCCGGTCTTTGTCGAGCGCCTTGTTGAGGATCGCGTCGAGATCTCCCCGCGTCTCCGGCTTCAACGCCGAAGGTCGAACGGGCTCGTCGTGATTGATGATTCGGATCGCTTCAGGAACCGTCGCCCGCGACAGGTCGTGGGGGAAGCGACCCGTGAGAAGTTGATACAGCACGACGCCGAGCGAGTACACGTCCGTTCGGATGTCGAGATCCTGCGCGCCCGAGCACTGCTCGGGGCTCATCGTGTTGAGCGTGCCGAGAATGGCGCCCGAGTCCATCTCGGCGGTGAGACCCTCTTCGCCCCGGTCCGCGGAGCGCGCGATCCCGAAATCGATGACCTTGGCGCGACCGCTCGCGTCAACGAGGATGTTGCCGGACTTCAGGTCGCGATGGATGACACCGAACTGGTGACCATACTGCACGGCGTCGCAGACCTCGAGGAACAGGGCGAGCGTCTGACGCACGGAGAGATTGTTCTGGCGGCAGTATTCCGCGATGGGGCGCGCACCCTCCACCATCTCCATCGCGAAGAAGGGGTAGGTCTGCCCGTCGAGGTCCTCGCAGGTTCCGGCTTCGTAGATCCGGGCGATTCCGGGATGTTGCAGCCGGGCGAGCACCTCGGTCTCGAACTGGAAGCGGCGTGCGGAGTTTTCGGAGAGGCCGCGACGAAGAACCTTCAGCGCCACGGGGCGCTGGGGTCGATCCTGGACCGCCTGGTACACCGTCGCCATTCCGCCTCCGGCGAGCAGGCGGAGAGAGTGATATCCGGGCACACGGAGGTGTGTCGATCCGGAAGCCATAGGTTCAAGGGCCGGGGTCTCAAGAAATCCTGTCGAGCGGTCGACCGCACGCAACAAACGGCGAGCACGAAGAAGCAAGGACTGATCGTGCCCGAAACGGCGACGCAGGAACTCCTCCCGCTGCTCCGGTGGAAGCTCGAGTGCATCGCCAAGCGCGGCGTGGGCGAGTTGCTCGCGTGAATCAGGCATCGCCGCTCATTTCCGGCGAATCGCCCATCCGTTCGAAGAGCCAGGCCCGGGCGGCTTGCCAGTGTCTTTCCACCGTGCGCCGCGGAATCTGCAGAATCTCGGAGACCTCCTCGACCGTGCAGCCGCCGAAGAAACGCAACTCCACGATCCGCGACTGAATCGCATCGAGCTCGGCGAGCTGCTCGAGCGCTTCATCGAGAGCGATCAGGTCCGGCGTCCGCTGGGGCGACGGCACCCGCTGCTCATCGAGGGAGAGCCTGTCGCTTCCGCCGCCGCGCTTCACGGCCTCTTTGTTTCTCGCGTGATCGACCAGGATGCGGCGGATAATCTGCGAAGCGACGGCGAAGAAGTGCAGCCGATCATTCCAGGTCGTGGTCCGCTGGTTGACCAGCTTGGCGTAGGCCTCGTGAACGAGCGCGGTCGGCTGGAGGGTGTGGTCGGGACGTTCGGAACGCAGATGTGCCGCGGCAAGGCGCCGCAGGTCGTCGTACATCGCGACCATGAGCGCGTCGAGATCGCCCCGACTTCCGGAGGCTGCGGCCCGGAGCAGAAGCGTAATGTCGGCGTTGGCGTCGGCCATGGGCGTTTCGCGAGTTCCCGGCGCCCGCGACAACGTCGAGTCTAACCGAGGTTCGGGCCGACGCGGAAACCGGGATGAATCGGTTGATCGCACGAGCGCTGGCTGACGCCTGCACCGGCGTTTGAGCGACCGGTAAGCTCCTCCGGCTTGTGCGCCCGGGTTGAATTCTGGTTTCATGCGGTCTTCTTCCGGGTCGCCCGGTGCAACCGTCATCACGCGGGGTTGGCGGGCTTGTGATTGGCCGACTTCGCATGAAGACGCGGAATTCGAGATCGCTGCCCGCCAAAGAAAACCAGGGTTTACCTCCGACGGGCAGGCGGTTGCTCGGTCGGGCCACGTTGAAAGCTGATGGAAAGCTCTACGGCGGGTTGCTGTTTGGGACGAACTCCGCCCGTTCCAGTTATTCTGTAACTGCTTTCGTTCTCACCAGAGCGGAATGATGGAAGCCCGAGCGGGCAATCGAGCGGGTCGCGCCTGTCAGCGAGCCCGGTCCCGTCAGAGCACAACCAAAACAAAAGGGCCCCGGAAGGGGCCTTGGAAAGGTCCAGCCTTAAAGCGGGCGACCGGGATCGAACCGGCGACATTCAGCTTGGGAACCGACTCCGCAGCATCTCAGAAAGCTCTGCTATTAAGGAGTTTACTGCGTTTCGGCATGCTGTCAACTGAATCGTCTCGGAGCGTCCTGTTGCAGCAGTATTCAGTACGATGTGGTAGAGCGTGGTAGTGCACCGAGGTACAGGTCGACGCCCCGTTCCGAAGTGCTAGTCCGTCAACAACCTGTCCCGACTGCCGCCAGGTGTGCACTCTTCCGAGCGACTGCGCTACGGGAATCCAACGCCGTTTATCCGGCGGCCTCGAGCACACGACAATCGAGAACTGGATGTACTTATCGATTAATATGGTCCGCTCGGCTCGCATCCCTCCCGCCGATGCGGGCCCATTTGTGAGGCCGCCGCGGATTGAGGTCTTTCGCGGGGTCGGATGTTGTTGGAGAATTCCATGAGTCTGTTGAGCACGCATCGGGCGAGAACAGAAAGCGGTCACCAGTCCAATGCGACCGTCTCGTTCGCGTCGCAGACCATTTCGGGAGAACGGCATGCAACGACGTGCCCGCCGCTGCGATCGTTTCTTGTCGACGCCTTCCGCCCGTTCTACCTGTGCGGAGCGTGCTTCGCGGCTCTTGCAGTGCCGCTGTGGCTTGGCATGTGGTATCTCAATTACTTCACGCCTTCGCTGCCATCGTTGTACTGGCACGCCCACGAGATGGTGTTCGGCTTTGCTGCGGCGATCATCATCGGCTTCCTCTTCACCGCGGCCCGTAATTGGACCGGCCTTCCGCTTCCCGCGGGCATACCGCTTGCGCTGCTCGCTGGGTTGTGGCTCGCTGCTCGTGTGGGGATGTTGGTCGCGTATGGGCCAGTGACCGCCGTGACGGACTCTCTGCCTTTAGTGATCGTGGCTGGAGTGCTGACGAGGAAGTTCATCCTGGCTCGGAGTTGGTGCAGCATGCCGCTGGTGGTTGTGCTGTCGCTGCTCGCATTCGCAAACATCGCGTTCCACGCGGCTGCTCACAATCTCGTCCCCATCTCGCCCCTTCAGCCGGTCGAGGTCGGGCTGCTGTTTGTGGTGTTGATCGAGATGATCGTCGGTGGGCGGGTTGTGCCCGGGTTCTCGGCCAACGCGGTCCCGGGCGCATGGCGGTGGCGTTCAGCGTGGCTGCACCGCGGGTCGTTCGTGCTGGCGGCGGCCGCGTTCCTCGCCGATTCACTCCGTGCCCCCCAACCCTTGACGGGCGCCATCGCGCTGCTCGCCGGCGCGACCGTCACTGCCCAGGCCATCGGGTGGAATCCGCTCGCAGCGAGGGGCAACCCAATGCTGTGGATTCTGCACGCTGCCTACGCGTGGATACCGGGGGGGCTGGTGTTGCTTGGCTTGTCGTCCTTCGGCATCGTGCCTCGATCCGCGGGAATCCACGCGCTCGCCGTCGGTTCGATGGGAGGATTGATCATCGGGATGATCACTCGGACGGCGCTTGGTCACTCGGGCCGCGTTGTGCGAGCCGGGCGCGTGGAGGTCGTGGCGTTCATCCTGGTGCTTCTCGCCGCTGGCCTTCGAGTGTCCGCGTCATTGAGCCCACCCTTTTATTTTGTCGGCATGCTCGCTGCGGGCACTGCATGGGCGGCGGCATTCCTGATCTACATCGTCTCGTACGGCCCGATTCTGCTGGGAAAGCGTCCGCCCCGCAATGAGGTGCTGGTTCCCTTGGGTCTTCACCGATCCATCGGAGGGCAACCATGAACGACCAGCGTCTTCGTCCATCACCAGAATCCAGGTTTGCTGCTCTGTCGGTGGTCCTCGATCTTGCCGCAGAGGCGGCCGCAGTCCGAGCCGAGGGGCCAGCCCTGCACGGCCACCGGCAGAGGACGTTGTTCAAGCATGGCGATCGCACGATCGCGCTGTTCACGCTCGATGCCGGTGCGTGCATCCACGAGCACAGGGTCGCGGGAACTGTCACGATTCAGCTCATCGAGGGCGAGATCACAGTGGTGGCGGACGGACGATCCCACCGTCTGAGCGTCGGCCAGGTCTTGGTGCTCGCCCCCAAGGTTGCGCACGATGTTCGAGCGGAGTGTTCCGCATCGTTTCTCCTTCAAGTGTCTCTCGTCGCAGAGCAGCCACGCCGAGCGAGTGGGTCGTCCCCACCGATCGCGTGAGAACGGAGTTCTCGATTGCTTACCAACAAGCTTCCCATCATCATTCAAGGCGGCATGGGAGCGGGAGTTTCCGATTGGCGGCTTGCGCGTGCGGTGTCGGCCACCGGGCAGCTCGGCGTCGTGTCGGGCACGGCCCTCGACGTGATTGTCGCGCGCCGGCTTCAGATGGGTGATACGGGCGGCCATGTCCGGCGAGCCCTGGCGGCGTTTCCGATCGCCGCGGTCGCAGACCGCATCCTGAGGCGATACTTCATTCCCGGCGGCAAGGCGCTCGACGCTCCGTTCAAGTCCAAGCCGCTGCCATCCGAACGTCCTTCGCGACCGGCTGTCGAGCTGCTTGTTGCCAGCAGCTTTGCGGAGGTCTTTCTCGCCCGTGAGGGGCACGATGGCGCTGTCGGGATTAACTTTCTTGAGAAGATCCAGGCGACCCTTCTGCCGTCGCTCTATGGAGCGATGCTCGCTGGTGTCTCTTGTGTGCTGGTCGGTGCTGGCATCCCGCGGTCTATCCCCGGCGCGCTGGACCGGTTTGCGTGCGGCGACGGCGTTGAGATCACGCTTGACGTCAAGGGCGCGAACTCGGACGATCACTTTGTCGCAGGATTCAGGCCCTCGGAGCTGTGGCCGGCGACTGCTCGGCCACCCGCCCTCACCAGGCCCGCGTTCTATGCCATTGTCTCATCCGCGACGCTCGCGACGATGCTCGTGAAGAAGTCCAACGGTCGCGTCGATGGATTCATCGTTGAGGGGCCAACCGCCGGGGGACACAACGCACCGCCACGAGGCCCGTTGCGGCTCACCGAGGCCGGAGAGCCGATCTACAGCGAGCGCGACCAACCGGACCTGGAGGAGTTCCGTGCGTTGGGCCTCCCCTTCTGGCTGGCCGGCTCGTACGCCCGCCCTGAGCGGGTCGCGGAGGCCTTGCGATGCGGCGCGGCCGGCGTCCAAGTTGGCACCGCCTTCGCATATTGCGATGAGTCAGGGCTGTCGCGTGAGATCAGGGAGCAGACGCTCGCGATGAGCAAGGCGAGAACACTCCGCGTGTTCACGGACCCCACGGCCTCGCCCACCGGGTTTCCTTTCAAGCTCGTGCAACTGCCCGGCACACTCGCGGACCCGGCCACCCCTGGGCGATCCGCGCGAGTGTGCGACCTAGGCTACCTTCGGCATGCTTACAAGAAGCCCGACGGATCGCTCGGGTGGCGTTGCCCCGCTGAACCAGTGGCGGACTTCGTGGAGAAGGGGGGTAGCGAGGCGGAAACGCAAGGACGCAAATGCCTCTGCAACGCCTTGCTCGCGAACATCGGGTTGGGGCAGTTGCGAGGACCGGCGGGGGAGAAGCGCGAACTTGCTCTGGTGACCTCGGGCGATGACGTGATGGAAGTGGCGAGGTTTCTAAAGCCGGGGTCAGACTCTTACCGGGCGGTTGACGTGATCGAGCATCTTCTGTACGGGGCGGCCGAGCTCAACGTGAGCTGAAGCCCGCGTCGAGCATGGACAAGCGCTCGCCGGACACTCCCCGCTTCCCGCAGTTCCAGGCGCTACCGGTTGCTCGTCGTCGGCCTGGTTGATTGCTTCCAGTATGACCCTGGCGTGCGCTGCGGACCGGCCCGCCCAAACCTGAAACGGTCACGTCGAATGATTGAGATGCTGTGCCTCCATCCGGTGCCGAGCGATGCCGCTCGCGGGCGGGGATCTGGCAGAGTCCATCACACGGCTGGAGGCACCGCGCGAGGACGGCCTCAAACCACTCGTTCCGCTCTCTCGCGCGTCTCGCGGTCTCGATTCGAGTGATCCCGGGCAGCCTTCGTGCCTCCATGTACATCTCGCGGCCGCAAGGCATAGTCCGAAAACCATCGATCCCACGCTGGCGTGCGGCATCTGGAGCCGCGGATCGAGCCGCATCTGCGGCAAGAATGGCGCCGTTGGGACAGTATAACCATCTGTAAACAACAGACTTAGAGAGTACTAACCCAAAAGACGCTTCGAGCGCGTGGACAAACCGGATAATGGTCGATATATTGATACAGAACTCCATATATCCGTCGTCGTCGTCGGGAGTCCCTGACATGACCTCAACATCCACGGCCCTGGACCGTTCATCCGCCGATCTCCATCGAAGCGAGAAGGATCACTCTCCGATCGATGACGAGTCACCCACGTTGCGTTCCGGCTTGTACGCGATGCTGGTTGCATGGGCTATCTGCACCCCGATTCTCGCGATCGGCGGCTGGTCGGCGAACTCCATCTACAGACAGCAGACGGAAGCCAGACTCGCCGCCGCCAAGTTCAACCGGGCGCACCAGAGCGTGTTGGACGCGCCCGCGTTGCCTCTGGTGTCGATCGACGCGGCGATCAAGGGCCGCGAGGTCTTTGCCACCACCTGTGCCGCGTGCCATGGCCAGGACGCGAAGGGCATGGTGGGGCTTGGGCGGGATCTGACGATCAGCAACTTTGTGGCGACGCAGGACGATGAGCAACTGCGGCAGTTCATTGTGGAGGGGCGTCCGACGGCGGTGCCGGTGGCGATGCCGCCCAAGGGCGGCAAGCCGGAGTTGACGGACGACGATCTGCGCGGGGTGGTGCAGTATGTGCGGGGTCTGCAGGACGCGCGGCGGATGCCGGCGCTCCCGGCGCTGGTGCTGGACACCAAGCCCAGTGACGCGCAGAAGGCCGCGGCCCTGGAGGCGGCGGGGGGGGACGCCGAGCTGGCGAAGTACATCGCGAGCGGGAACAAGATTTTCCATTCGTTGTGCGTCGCGTGCCACGGGCAGAACGGGGTGGGCATCGCGGGTAACGGTAAGGCGCTGGCGAAGAACACATTCGTGCAGTCGCTGAACGACGATCAGTTGCTGGCGTTTGTCAAGCAAGGCCGGGCCCCGAGCGATCCCAAGAACACGACCGGCATCCAGATGCCGCCCAAGGGAGGCAATCCGGCGATGAGCGACGACGACATCCTGGACGTGATCTCGTACCTCCGCACCTTGCAGGGCAAGCCTGCACCCAAGTCACCGTGAGTTTCAAGCCCGCGGCGGGGCGGGCCTGTTGCTTCGCCCGCCGCTTGATCGTGGTTTCCGATTCCTGCCTCCATCCCCCATTCCAACACTCGGAGAGTCGCTATGAAGAAGACGAATCCAAATCCGCGGTTCACTCGGCTGGTGGCGATGCTGCTCGCCGCGGGCGCGACCTGCGCGTGCCTGGCGCCGCAGGCGCTGGCTCAGCAGGAGGGGCGGCGGCGGCGTGCCGCGGCGGAGAGCAAGCCGGTCGAGATCACGGCCGAGCAATCCGCGATGCTCACCAAGATCGCCAACGACCGGAAGCTGAACGTGGACGACCTGCTCGCCGCGGCCAAGACGTACACGCCCAGCGGGCGGCACGACGACTATGTGCTGTTCTCCTCGGGCGGGCAGAGCGGGCAGATCTTTGCCATCGGCGTGCCGAGCATGCGTCTGCTCCGCTCCATCGCGGTCTTCACCCCCGAGTCGTGGCAGGGCTACGGCTTTGCGGGCGACGACGATCCGGTGCGCAAGCGTCTGGAGATCAACGGCAAGCCTGTGCTGTGGGGCGACACCCACCACCCGGCGCTGTCAGAGACCGCAGGCGACTACGACGGTCAGTTCCTGTTCATCGGCGACAAGGCCAACGCGCGGCTGGGCGTGATCGACCTGCGTGACTGGGAGACCAAGCAGATCGTGAAGAACCCGTTGACCGTCAGCGACCACGGGGCGGCGTTCGTGACGCCCAACACCGACTACGTCATCGAGGGCGGGCAGTACGCCACGGTGCTCGGCTACGGCTATGCGCCGCCGGAGGAGTATAAGAAGTCCTACCGCGGCATGGTGACGATGTGGAAGTTCGATCGGTCGAAGGGCCGCATCGATGAATCGCAGTCGTTCGCGATCGAGCTGCCGCCGTACTGGCAGGACCTTGCGGACGCCGGGAAGCTCGCGAGCGACGGGTACTTCTTCGTAAACTCGTTCAACGCCGAGATGGCGACGGGCGGGGTCGAGAAGGGGAATCCGCCGTTCGAGGCCGGGGCGAGCAAGCGTGACATGGACTACCTCCACATCGTGGACTGGAAGAAGGCTGAGGCTGCGTTCAAGGCCGGGAAGGTGAAGAAGATCAACGGCTTCTCGGTGATCATGCTCGACACGAGTGTGTCGGAGGGCATTCTGTACTTCGCGCCCGAACCCAAGAGCCCACACGGCGTGGACGTGACCCCCAACGGCCAGTACATGGTTGTTGCGGGAAAGCTCGACCCGCACGTCACCGTGTACTCGATCGAGAAAGTGAAGAAGGCCATCGCCGAGAAGAAGTTCAGCGGCAAAGACGACTACGGCGTGCCTGTGCTCGACTTTGACGCGGTGAAGGAGGTGCAGGTCGAACTCGGGCTTGGGCCGTTGCACACGCAGTTTGACAACAAGGGCTACGCGTACACGTCGTTGTTCCTGGACTCGGCGGTTGCTCGATGGAGCCTGGGGGGCGAGTACGCCAGCCTGCACGCCGAGCAGCCCTGGAAGCTTGTCACGAAGACTCCGGTGCAGTACAACATCGGGCACCTGTGCGCCGCCGAGGGCGACACTGTGAGCCCCGACGGAAATTACCTGATCTCGATGAGCAAGTGGTCGGTGGATCGGTTTTTGTGCACCGGGCCGTTGCTGCCTCAGAACTTCCAGTTGCTCGACATCAGCCAGGGCGGCACGACGATGCCGGTCACCTACGACCTTCCCATCGGCGTGGGCGAGCCGCACTACTGCCAGATGATCAAGGCGGACAAGCTCAAGAGCTGGCCGGTCTATCCCGAGGTCGGCTGGAACCCGCACACCCAGATGCTCGACCCCAACGCGCCCAAGAAGGGCGAGGAAGGGATCACCCGCGAGGGCAACAAGGTGCTGGTGAAGATGACGGCGCTGCGCAGCCACTTCACGCCCGAGCACGTCGAGATCAATGAAGGCGACGTCGTCACGTGGCGCATCTCCGCCAACGAGACCGCGCAGGACGCCACGCACGGCTTCTGCATCGGCGGCTACAACGTCAACCTCTCGCTGGAGCCCGGGGAGTTCTCCGAGTTCACCTTCACCGCCGACAAGCCCGGGACCTATCCGTACTACTGCACCGAGTTCTGCTCGGCGCTGCACCTGGAGATGATGGGCTACCTGCACATCAAGCCCAAGGCCGGTGTCTCGGTGAAGCCCACGGAGACGACCGCGGCTCAGAAGTAGTTCCTCCACACCCCAACCGCGTCCGGCGTGAGCGACAGCCCCCGCCGGGCATTTCCCGGCTATCCGCACCTCTTACGGGAGCCACCATGTCCTCGTTTCTTTCCACGCTCATCGGACCGCGCGTCTCCGAGTCCGAGCTCCGTGCCCATCGCGCTCGCTACCTCACGCCAACCGCGATCTTCATGATCGCGCGGGTGCTGCTCCTGGTTTCGATCTTCTTCCCGTACTGGCACATGGAGCTCGAGGCGCCGCAGTATCCCAATGGCTTGTACCTCACCGCGTACTGTAACCACCTGACCGGCGACGTGCGTGAGATCGATGGGCTCAATCACTACATTGGCATGCGCCCGCTCGGAGAGGCCGCGGCGTTTGAGCGTTCGGCGTCGGTGTGGATGATCCTCGCGATGTTCCTGCTTGTCGAGGGCGCGGCGTTCATCCACAGCAAGTGGGCGGTGCTGCTCGCCGTTCCCGCGATCACCTTCCCGATCGGATTCATCGTGGACTTGTACTACTGGATGCGGACGTTTGGGCTCAACCTGGATCCCAAGGCGCCGCTGTCCAACTCGGTGAAGCCTTTCGTGCCCACCGTCATCGGCGAGGGCGGCATCGGGCAGTTCAAGACCTTTGCCGAGTTCGGCATCGGCTACTGGCTGGCGGTGGCAGCGGCGGGGTGCATCGTTGTTGGCTTCTACTTTCACCGCCGGGCCTATCGCCCGCTGACGCTCCGTGCCGCGGGCGCGGCGAATCCGGCGACTGCTGGCTGACTCACAACCGCCATCGTGCATCCATGCTCACTCGTTGCCTCCAACTCCGGATCGCTTCAGCCGCCCTGGCCGCTTCGCTCGCCGCCGCATCGGTGATGGCTCAGCCGGTCGAGCACGAGCAGCCCGCGGAGCCGCAGCGATCCGACGCCGCGCACCCGATCGGGGAGATCGGGCGGCTGATCACCGCCGCGGCTGGCGGCGCGACCCTCACCATCAAGGCCGGCGTCTATCGCGAACACCTCCGCATCGACAAGCCGCTGACGCTGGTCGCCGAGGGCCTGGTCGTTCTCGACGGCGACTCCAGCGGGGACATCGTCGAGATCACGGCCCCCGACGTGACGTTCCGCGGTTTCACGATCCGCAACACCGGAATCGACCTCGACAAGGAGAACGCCGCGATCCGCGTGCTCGCCCCGCGGGCGACGATCGAGCACAACACGCTGGAGGACATCCTCTTCGGAATCGATCTGCGAGAGGCGCCCGACAGCCGCATCATCGGCAACCGCATCGGCGGGAAGAACCTCGACATCGCCCGACGCGGCGACGGGCTGCGGCTGTGGCGATCGGACCGCACCCTGGTGGAGCGCAACAGCATTCACGACGGGCGCGACGCGATCCTGTGGTACTCCACCGGCGTCGTTGTTCGCGGCAACACCGCCTTGGACTGCCGCTACGGCCTCCACCTGATGTTCAGCGACGATGTCCATATCGTCGACAACGAGCTCGCCCGCAACTCAGTGGGCATCTACCTCATGTACAGCACCGGGGTCGAGATCGTCGGCAACCGGTTGCTCCGAAACCGAGGCCCCAGCGGCTACGGCATCGGCCTGAAGGAGACCGATCGGTTCTCGGTGCGCGACAACCTGCTGATCGGCAACCGCAGCGGCGTGTACCTCGATGGCTCACCGTTCACGGCCGCCCAACCGGGCGAGTTCACGGGGAACACGCTCGCCTTCAACGACGTGGGCTTCACGTTTCTGCCGTCTGCGAAGGGCAACGAGATCTCGGGCAACAACTTCATCGACAACATCGATCAGGTCAGCGTCTCGGGCCGCGGCACGCTCGCGGCGAACGCCTTCTGGAAGGGCGAGCGCGGGAACTTCTGGAGCGACTACAGCGGGTACGACCAGAACAACGACGGCATAGGTGACTTCGTGCACGAATCGCAGACGCTCTTTGAGAATCTGCTGGACAAGCAGCCGGCGCTGCGGCTGTTCCTCTTCAGCCCGGCGCAGCAGGCGATCGAGTTTGTCGGGCGCGCGGTGCCCGCGGTGCGTCCCGAGGCCAAGTTCACCGACGAGGTGCCGCTGATGCGTCCGGTCGCGGTGCGGCCGGAGATGCGAAGCTCGCAAGGCGATGGCGTGCCGCTCTTTGGGGCGGGCGTGCTGCTCACGCTGGCGGGCGTTGGTGTTGTGATCTCGATTCGCGAACGCAGCTCCACCATCTCCGTCATCCCCGCCGTGCGTGCGGCAGGAGGTCTGGCGTGATCACGATCCAGAACGTCACGATGAAGTTTGGACGTACGGCCGCGGTTGCGGACGCCAGCCTTGATCTGGCCGCTGGCGACAGCCTCGCCCTGTGGGGCACCAACGGCGCGGGAAAGACCACGCTGATTCGGTGCGTGCTGGGGTTGCTGCGCTATCAAGGCACGATCACGATCGCGGGGTACGATGCCTGGCGCGACGGGAAGGCGGCGCGGCTGCAGGTCGGGTATGTGCCGCAGGAGTTGAGTTTCTATGACGACCTGGGTGTTGGCGAGGCCATCGCGTACTTCTCGAGGCTGAAGGGTCTGAGCCGTGTCGGCGTCGCCGAAGCGCTGGACAACGTGGGGCTTGCCGATCACGCCCGCAAACGCGTCCGCGAGCTCTCCGGCGGCATGAAGCAACGCCTCGCACTGGCGATCGCCTTGCTGGGCGATCCGCCGGTGCTGGTGCTCGACGAGGTGACCGCCAGCTTGGACGCCGTCGGGCGAGAGGAGTTCGTTGCGTTACTCGAGCGTCTCAGCGGCTCGGGGCGCACCATGCTCTTCGCGTCGCACCGCATCGAGGAGGTCGCCGCTCTTGCTCGGCGCGTGGCGGTGATCGAGAAAGGCCGCATCACGGGCGTCGAGCCGTGCTCGCAGTTCGTTGCCAAGCTCGGCCGCGGTGCCGTGCTGCACCTGCACCTGGCTCCCCGCGTTCGGGAGCGGGCGTTGGCCTCGCTGCGACAGGGCGGCTTTGCGCCGAGCCTCAACGGCGTCGGGGTGCTCGTTCCTGTGACGCCCGAACAGAAGGCGGCGCCGTTCCGCGTGCTGGCGGAAGCCCGCATCCAGGTCGATGACTTCGAGCTCGTGTCGTTCGCGCATGCTGCGGTTATGGCCGCGAACCGTGAGGAGGCCCGCTCATGAGTGCGTTTGCCGTGTTATCGCGTCCTCTCGCGGCATCGAACGCTCCTTCGCTTCTCTCCAATGTCGGCGTCATCGCACGCCGCGAGCTGCGCGACGCTATCCGCAGCCGCTGGTTCCTGCTCTATACCCTTGCCTTCGTGGTGCTAGGTCTCGCGGTGTCGTTCGTCTCCGCGGCCGGAACCGGAGGAACCGGGCTGTCCGGCTTCGGACGTACCACGGCGGGGCTGATCAATCTGGTACTTCTCGTGGTGCCGCTGATGGCTCTCACCGCCGGTGCGGCGTCCATCGCCTCCGACCGCGAGCGGGGGATGCTCGCGTATCTGCTGGCGCAGCCCGTCACCCGGGCCGAGGTTGTGCTCGGGAAGTACCTGGGCCTGGCCTTGTCGCTCTTCGCGTCGCTCTCGCTCGGGCTTGGTACGTGCGCGGTCATTCTGGCATGGAAGGGCGTGCGCACCTCGCCCTCCAGCATCGTCTGGCTCGCGGGTCTCTCAATGCTCCTAGCCCTCGGCATGCTCAGCCTGGGATTCCTGATCTCCGTGCTCGCCCGCAAGGCCTCGGTTGCGGTCGGCACGGCCATCTTCGTCTGGCTCAGCCTCGTCTTTGTCAGCGATCTCGCCCTTATGGCCGGCGCGGTGGCGTTGCGCCTGCGGATCGAGCGGCTGTTTGCGCTCTCGTGCGCCAACCCGCTGCAGGTCTTCAAGATGTGGTCGCTCCACGCCGTGGACGCCAGCCTGGACGTCCTCGGGCCCGCGGGTTTGTACGCCACCGAGGAGTACGGCCGCTGGTTGCACGCGATCTTTGCCGGCTGCATGATCGTCTGGATTGTTGTTCCACTCGCGGCTGCGGCGCTGGTGCTTTCGCGGAGGTCCCCGTTGTGAGCACCATTCGACCCTCCACAAGTCTTCGGGTTGCCGCACTCATCGTGCTCGGCCTCGCTGCGTGCTCGTCGGAGCCGCTCACCGGGCCGCCGGAGATCAAGCTCGGAAGGAGCGAGTGCGCCGCCTGCGGCATGATCATCAGCGAGGACCGATGCTCCAGCGCGTTGCTCGTCGAGCACGACGGGCGGCGCGAGTACCGGCTCTTCGACGACATCGGCTGCATGCTCGACGACGAGCGAGAGTCGGGGGACGGACGCCGTTCGATCGAACGCTACGTTCACGATCACGACACGCGTGGATGGATCGAGGCTTCGCGCGCTGTGTACCTCTTCACCGAGCACGATGCGATCGCGACGCCCATGGGCTCCGGCATCGTGGCGTACGCCACCAGCGAGAGTGCGGAGCGCTCCAAGGCCGCGCACCCCGGTGTGGTTCACGATCTCGACAGCCTCGCCGCCGCCAGGCGAGCGTGGATGGAGAAGCATCACGGCAAGCCCAAGTAGCGGAAGGGAGGTCGCCCATGGTCTCACAGACAGTGGAGTACGCGCTGCGGGCGATGAGCCACCTGGCCTCGCTCCACCAAGCCGTCACCAGCGTCGAGATCGCCAGGGCCACAAAGGTCCCGCACGGGTACCTGTCCAAGGTCATGCGTGACCTTGTTTGTGCTGATTTGGTCCGCTCGTTTCGGGGCCGCCGAGGCGGCTTCATCCTCGCCCGTGAGCCCGCGGCCATCAGCGTTTTAGACATTGTCAACGCCGTTGACCCGATCCACCGAATCGATCACTGCCCACTCGAGAACCCGCTGCACGCCACGCTCTGTCCGCTGCACCGGTGTCTCGACGACGCCATGACGCACATCGAGAAGGTGTTCGCCCGCGCGACGCTCGACGGGGTGGTGCAAGCCGCGGCCCAGGATGGGTGCTGCCGTTCGCTCTTCGTGTCCGACACGCCGGCGCACACTGAACGCAGCAAGGGAGGATGATGATGCTTACAGGCGAGTTCGCGGATAGAACCGTTGGATCGATCGCCCGCGACCATTCGGCCGCGCTCCGGGTCTTCGATCGCTACGGGGTTGATTACTGCTGCCACGGCCAGGAGACACTGAAACAATCGTGCACGCGTGCCGCGTGCGATGTTGCTGAAGTTGCGCGCGCACTGGCGAGCGCTCTTTCCGCGGCTCCGGCCGGGAAACCTGTCGAGCGCTCTTGGTCTGATGCGACCATGGCCGCGCTCTGCGACCACATCGAGGCGGTGCATCATGTCCTGGCGCGCGACGTGTTTGCTCGCTGCGACCAGCTTCTTCCCCGCGTTGTCGCGGCTCACGGCGAGCGAGAGCCTCACTGGCATGGGGTGGCCGGCGAAGTGCAGAACCTCCGCGATGAGATGCTCGATCACATGCTGCGCGAGGAACGCGTGCTGTTCCCCTGGCTGCGTCGCCTGGAGAGTCCCGAGGCCGTCACCATCGGACCTCTCTGGAGCGTTAAGAGACCGATCGATTGCATGGTGCATGATCACGATGCGGTCGGTGCGGGGCTGCAGCGTCTGCGGCAGCTCACCAACGGGTTCACGCCGCCGCCTGATGCGTGCGGCTCTGTCACGGCGCTGCTCCAAGCTCTCTCTGAGCTGGATCGCGACACCCGCATACACATCCACAAGGAGAACAACATCCTCTTCCCCGCGGGCATCCACGCCGAGAGTGTGCGGGCGTCGCGTCCGCAGCCGCAGGCAACGACATGAGGGGAACGCCCCGATCGTGCCGAACGCTCCAACGACCGGAGAGCATTCCATGTTCGACAAGTCACTCGCTCGAACCATCGCGGTGCTTCTGGGTGCCGTTCTGTGCTCTGGCTGCGCCTCCAAGCCCATGAGCAGCGATACCCCGCCGAAAGCAGCCGACGCGGAGATGGCTGACTATGCCGATCGCTTCTACTTCGACCACTGCCCGCTCTGCGCCACCCGCTTCGGTGTCCGTGGCGAGGCGATCGAGGTGATGCACGGCGAACGCGAGCTGCGCTTCTGCTCCCCGTCCTGCGTGGAGGCCTTTCATCACAACCCGGCCGCAGGGCTGCGACGGATCGACGCGGAGATGATCGCCGATCAGCGTCCTTTCTATCCGCTCAAGCACTCGCAGTACTCCGCGGAGTCGCTCCCGGATCGACCGATCGAGTTCATCTGGGGCAATCGGCTGTTTCGCGCCCGCAACGAAGAAGAGAGACGTCGCATCCTGGCCGATCCCGCGGACGCGATCGTCCGCCTCGACCGCGCGGTGATTGACGCCCAACGCCCGACCTACGGCATGCCCGACAAGTGCCCGGTGCAAGGCGACATACTTTCCAGCGAGCAACGCATTGATATCGTGGTCGCGAACCGCATGATCCGGCTCTCCTGCCGCCGATGCGTCCGGGTGGTCCGGGCCCGGCCCTACCAGTACCTTGCGATGGTCGAGTACGCGAACCGGGCCGAGGCGGAGCGCCGGGACTTGATGGACCGCTGAGTCCGTCCGGAAGCTCGATATCCGTATACAATTATCGCTCGATCCCGACTTGCTCCTTGGTGCCGCTTGTGGCCGGATACTCCATGCTATCTCAAACCGTCGAGTACGCGCTTCGTGCCATGACTCACCTCGCCGCACTCCCCCGGGACGCGGCGGCCAACAGCGAGACCATCGCCGCGCGCACCCGCGTGCCCAAGGGTTACCTGTCTAAGGTGCTTCGAGATCTGGTGGTTGCCGGTCTCATCGATTCTCGCCGCGGCCCCAGCGGGGGCTTTGCGCTCGCGCGTCCGGCCTCCGAGGTATCGATCCTGGACGTCGTGAACGCCGCCGATCCGATCCGGCGCATCGAGCGTTGCCCGTTGGGTAACCCGGCGCACGTCAAGCTCTGTCCGCTGCACCGTCGCCTCGACGATTCGATCGCGATGATCGAGCGAGAATTCGCCCGCACGTCGCTCGCGGAGGTCATCGAGACCAGTGTCAAGTCGAGCGACTCATGCCCATCGCTGGTCGGCCTGACGGTGCGGGCGAAGCCCGTTGCGCGGGGCAAGAAAGCGTGAGAGCAGACGGAGGCAAAACGGCTGAAATCGCTGAAGGAATCGCCCGACAGCTCTGCCCGCGTCCGCGACTTGCTAGCGTCGGGCATCACGCCACGGTCCCATAGGGGGCGATGGGACGTCGGCGCGGACGTTTCGGAATGGCAGTATCCCAAGCGTTCAGAGAAGATCGTCGTTCTTGTCCGCGGCCGCGACACTCCGCACAGCAAAGTTGCTCGCGTTGCCGCCGGTCTCGCGATGCAGAGCGACCAGGAGTTTGGCGTCATCATTCTGGATGACGCGTCGAGCTTCGGGCTGCAGCAGTGTCTGTATGAGGAGACGGCATGGCTGGGTTCACGGCTCACACTCGTCCGGCATCATCTGCCACAAGGACGGATGAGGAACAGTGTTCTTGCTATCCGTGATCTGTGCGGCGATCCCGATGCTTGCATCGTCGTTGTCGACCTCGACGATGCGCTCGCCGACCCGGAGGCTATCCGAGGCGTCCGACGACTCAAGAAGCAGGGGTACGACGTCATGCTTGCTGCGCCGTTCAGACCCGACGTCCTGACGAGGTTCTACACCCCCGACTTTCAGGCCCCCCGGTCACGCTTCGGCGGTGACGTATGGAGTCATCTTCGAGCGTTCGAGAACCGGCTCTTCGATCAGCTCCCCGATGATGCGCTCCAGCTCGACGGTGAGTGGCTTCGCCAATGCGATGACTATGCGATCATGATTCCCGTCGTCGAGCTGACGCGATCACCCGTGTACGTGCCCGAGTACTGGTATTGGCGCGAGCGCTCGACGGGACATGATTCCCGTGAGAAGGCAAGTCGAGATGTCACCATCATGAAACTCCTCGCCAAACCGTCTCTGATCCAACTGGATAAGCAGACAGCTCTTGAATGAACATTGAATGGGATATCGCCGCCTGAGTCAGTGACCAGGAGAATGCCAGCCTCCGCACACGAGGACGTCACCATCTGTTCCATCGCGACGAGAACCCGCGATCCGGGGACGTTGGCGGTTGCTGTGGCTGCAACAACGGGAGAGGAGGTGGGACCTCAACGCGGATGGCATCGTCATCCGAGCCATCAAGCGTGTCGACGCCGTTCACGAAGCGACGCCAGGTCGGCATGGCGACTGGCTCGAGCTCGATCTGCTCAAGTATCGCGTTGCATGGCACCAACGCTTCCGCCGCCGCATAGCGGATGTCTTCGATGTTGCGGTCCAGCTGTCGCGGCGTCGTTGCTTCCCGAAACGTCATCGACAGGATCTCGCGCAGCGCCCGGACGGCCGGGTCAGCCGGGACGTACTTGAAGATCTCATCGAGGCTTTGCAGACGGGGGCCTCCCTCCACGCGAACCCGCCGGCGAAGCTCCTTGGCCGGCACGATGTTGGATTGGAAAACCTTCGCCGAGCGATCGTGTTCGAACGAGCGGTCCGCATCCACGCGGGCAAGCTTCAGGGCCTCGAGCTCCTTCCCGAGCTCGCCGAGCGGCTTGATCGTCAAGCCCCGGATGTCGCGGACAGCTGTTTCACTGGTGGGCTCGGGTGATTGCACGTACGTCAAGGTCAGGATCCGCCGCAGCGCGATCAGGCACGCGTCACCGATCGGGGCCTGGAGAAGCTCGAGCAGCGTCTCCGCATCATCGACTTTCTCGTCGTCGTCGAGCTTCACGGAGTCGAGGTCGTTGCTGTGCCCAAACACGAACCTAGTCCGATTCGGGTTGGAGCACTTGCGTGCCATCTCTTGAGTCTACGAAACCCCGACCGCTCGGTTCTCCGTTCGCCCCAGACTGATGCGCGTTCGCCGCTCTCGTGGCGAGCGGAGTCGGCGGGCCTTTCCCGTCAGCTCCAGGTTGTCCAGGGCGCTCCGGACCTGGGCACGGGAGCCGCCGCACCGACGGGCGAGTTGGAGCTCGCTGAGGCCGGCGTCCGCGTCATGCTCCAGCGCGGCCAGCACCGACGCCCGAAGATCGCCGCGGAAGTCCGCCCGCGCGATCAGACCGGGGTTGTGGCCCATCAGCCAGCCGGGCGGCCGCAAGGCATCGTCCTTGAACTCGATTTCTTCGCACCAAAGACCCCAACGCCTCGAGATGGATGAAGCACGCCGCTTCGCGCGCTCGGCGAGCTTCGGAGCCCCGCGTTCGATGTCAAAGAGCGGCCGCGGATCCGCAGCGGGCGACAGCTCTCGGATGACGGACGCGAACTGTGCCGGATGCGTGCCCTGCTGGGCGATGTCCAGCAGCAGGCCGAGTGCGGCGTGGTGCTCGTGCTCCAACTCGTCGCGAATCAGCCGCTTGAGGCGGTGCTTGGCGATCAGGTCGCCGTAGCGATGGAGCCACGTTGCCGCCATGATGAACAAGCGTGCCATGCTCGGCGCCAGTCGCGCCGTTTCCAGCAGCAGCCGCTCGAGATCCGGAGGCTCGCGCGACTGGTCCGCGGTAAATCCGGCCCCGATCCGCGTCCACTGGCTGATCAGATTGTCCAAACGATCACTCATGGTCATGGATCTCCAGTGACTCCAGCACATCCCTGGCCTCGGCGATCTGTTCCGGCGTTGTGCCTTTCGCCCCGAGACCGTCGAGGTAGCGTCGGACGAAAGCAACGTCGTCCGGACGCGGCTTCATCGAGTGGATGTCTTCAAGGTCCTGGGCCCGCCCGGCGAGCACCTTCATCGCGATGAGATCGACGCGGCTGATCGCATACACCCGAAGCCGGCCCCATTGGCCGATCCAGACACGCCGTCTCTGCCAGTCGTCGGGAAGTGCGTCCCTTCGAAGCTGCACATTGCTGTTCAGCCACGCGGCCGCAAGGCCAAGTTCTCCTGCGACGTGCTCCGCCGCGAGCTCGACCGCAGACCTGGCGTCTTCGGGCACATAGACCATCACGTCACAGTCCGTGGTGGTCCGTGTGGGCGGCAGCAAGCCGGTCAACATCCCGGCGGCACCGCCAACCAGCAGGAGCTCAACGTCGGTGTGGTAGGAAAAACGCTCTCCCAGCTTCTCCAAGGCTCGTTCGACCGTGGTGGTATTCATGGATCTCTCGGACTATATGTCGGTTTAATCATACACACAAAGACCTATTATAGCGACATCTCGAAGAGGATTAGCTCGCTAGGCGGCGTTCTCGGACCTGCCGTGAGGCTCTTTGTGAACTCCGGGCTTGGTCGAATGAGCGAGGTCACGCAGCGGCAAACCGAGCTCAATCTCGAGCGCCCTTTGTGCCGCGTTCCGAGCTAATCGTGCAGAAGCTGCCGGTCCCGTCACGGTGACGCGCGGCGCCGGCTGGCTCAGCCGATCCGCGAAACGCTGCAGTGCCTCGAGCGAGGTGTAGGTGGTGCCGCCGATCCGCACCGCTTCGAGCACAACGCCAGAGACGCCCTTGGTGACGCTTTTGATCAACTCGCGGATGGTGCCGAACAGGGTGTACCACGACGCATAGACCTCGGCGATGACATCGTGCTCTTCGTCGAAGGGCAACGCCGCCTTCCGTGTCGTCAGCTCCACCCATGCCTGGTAGGCGATGCGGACGTTCTCGTGGTCGGGCCGCACCTTCACCTTGCCGAGATTGGCGATTGTCAACTCGGCTTCCACCCAATCCCACCGACCACGCTTCCACGGCTTGGTGCGGTAGAGCCAGAAGACGACCCAGGTGCCCCCAACCACCACGAGCCCAACCAGCAGGATCCAACCGACGTGCAGGCGGAGACCGCCACCCTCCCATGTCAGCTGCAAAAGATCAGTTGCCGATGAAGCGGGTGGTGGAGGAGGGGCCGGCGCGGTCGTCGGTAGTGGCGACCCCGCTGGCACGGCCTGTGCGAGCAGCGGTGACATTTAGCGGTTCCTCGTCATCATGGGGGCGGAGTTCGCAACCAGCCACGTGCTCTTCGCCTTTTCTCTCGCCGTATTGATCGCAGCCAGCATCAGCTGGGGGTTTGTAGTCCACGGAATCCAGTGGGCATACCCGCTGTTGGTGTTTGCGGCCAGACGACCGGGGACAAGCGGCGAGCCCAGCAGATTGCGCGGGCAAGAGGGCAACATCACCCCAAGAAGCCCGTGCTGCTTATCGAGCGTGGCTTTGATTTCCCAGTCCACGTACTTTCGGTTCATCGACTCCGAGCCACACAGGACGACGGTGCACGACGTTCCCGTGATGAACTCGTCGCGGATTCGTTGGTACACATAGTCGCAGTTGTCGCTGTCGATGCAATCGTCGAGGGAGCGATCGGTGAGGGCCTGGTACTGCTCGTGAAAAAGCGAGCCAAACTGGTCCGCGTACCACTGGTCATTTCCGTGGTGGTACGACACAAACACCTTGGGCTTGACAGGAATCTGCAGGGGGCGGAGGAGATCGCGGAGGAACGGGTTGCTGTAGTTCGTCATCGCGGGTTTCCTTTACTGGCCGAGGGCACTCTTGAGGTTGCGGTGGAAGGACTCGACGCTGACAACTTCCAGATTCGGCTTCAGATGGTGCCGCAGGATCGCCTGGGCTTGAGGGCCGAGATAAACGACTCGCGTGCGGCCGTGATGCTGTGTCTTGTGCTCCATCGGCCGGTACTGCCAGATCTGCCCTGTTGTATCGATGTCGCAGGTCCGCATGAGAACGACCTCGCCGGGCCTCATACCCGTCAGGCGCTGGAGCTCAATCATCCCGGCGATCTGCGAGGGAGCAATCCTGATGACCGCATTCACATACGCGTCCGGAACGGGAGTAACCGGTGCGGTCTCGCGAACGTTGCACCTACCTCGCTTCAGCGGGGCGACCGCTTGCAGCCCGTGAAGGATCGATGGTGGCACCAATTGATTCTCGACGCCCCACTTGAACACTCTTCGGATGCGGTTCACCCGTTCGTTGACGACGCCACGGGACAGATCATCTGCCACCATCGAATCACGGACTGCCTTCAACGCGATCGGTCCAAAGTCGGCGACGGAAATGTGGCCGTGGGTCAGTACGAGGGGCTTCACAGCATCCTTGATGTTGGAGACCTCCCCAGTGGGCCGGCCGTTTTTGACGTAGTAGGTCTTGGCGAACCGGAGATAGCCCAAGACAAGCTCGTTCACGGTCAAGCCGTCAGCTGTCGCGGCCCCGGTCGGGCCTGATCCCGGCGTCACGAGCCCGCCAGCCGCCAGCCACTCGGCAACAACTCGGCGGTACTCGGCCTGACTTTCGGGAGTCCCGTACTTGCCGAGATAGACGTCCTTGCCGTTGATGCGGACAACACCAAGGCCCCAGGTCTTGTGCAGCCGGTACCTCGGAACGCGGGTTGAAGTTGTGGATCGCATGGGCGGCTCCAAAAGCGAAAGTGGTAGCTACCACTTTCATCGCTTTCTGAGCCGCTCCGCCGGACGTCGGCGGGTTCGCGTAAACCGCGATCGGCAATCGGTTTCCTGCAAAGCGGGCGACCGGGATCGAACCGGCGACATTCAGCTTGGGAACGCCCGGGCTGCCGATCGGAATCCCCGTGAATCTGGCCACTTCCGACGCACCCCGCGTTCGCTTGCACACGGGCTTGCACAAGCCCGCGCATGATCGGGATTCCCGTCCCCCCGCCCGTCCCGCGACGATCGCCCGTGGGCGTCACGACCCGGCGCTGGCCCCGACTCCCGGGCTTCGCCAACTGGCGGCACGTCGGGCCAACGTGGCGCGACGTGGGCGGTCCTGGCCCGTGCACCACCCGGCTGGCTATACCCTGAGAAGATCATGAGGCACTCCGAATCGCATCGATCCCACCGCATCGGCTGGCTCCGCGCCGCCGTGCTTGGGGCCAACGACGGCATCGTCTCGACCGCGAGCCTGATCGTCGGCGTTGCCGCCGCCGACACCGAACGCAGCGGGATTCTCGTCGCGGGGCTTGCGGGGCTGGTGGCCGGCGCGATGTCGATGGCCGCCGGGGAGTATGTCTCCGTCAGTTCACAGGCCGACACCGAGGGCGCGGACCTTGCGCGGGAGCGGCACGAGTTAGCTACCCAGCCCGAGAGCGAGCACGCCGAACTCACGGCCATCTACGTCAAGCGCGGACTCGACGAAAAGCTCGCGGGCGAGGTCGCAACGCAGCTCATGGCCAAGGACGCGCTGACGGCCCACGCCCGCGACGAACTGGGCATTACCGAGGAGCTCGCGGCGAGGCCGGTGCAGGCGGCGTTCGCATCGGCGGGCACGTTCACGGTCGGAGCCGCGTTGCCGCTGCTGCTTGTGCTGGCCTTGCCCAAAGCGTGGCTCGTGTGGGGAGTCTCGATTGCCTCGCTGGGCTTCCTGGCGCTGCTCGGCTCGATCGCCGCCCGCGCCGGCGGCTCGCCCGTGCTCAAGTCCGCCGTGCGCGTCACCTTCTGGGGTGCGCTCGCGATGGGACTCACCGCAGCTGTCGGTGCACTTTTCGGTGCGAGGTTGTAGTCAATCCCCGTCCACGGTCCTCGGGCCAAGACGATCACTCGCGTTCACCGAGTCAGTCGTCGTCATCGTGCCGCTGGAGCTGTTCACCGCCGCCACCTTCACCACCCTCGTTCTCACCGAGTTGCAGCGACGTGCCGAGGAGCGGGAGTGTCGTGGTCTGCGTCGCTGGGTTGTAGTTCCGCAAGAGACCAACTGCCCACCCGCCTGCCACGATGAGGAACAGCACCGCGACGATCGGCTTGGCCGAGGAGATCGCGTCCGACGCATCGGCACGCTTCCTTCCGTGGATCATGCTCGCCGTGATGTTCTCGCGGTGGCGGATGGTGTGGAACGCCACGCCCAGCACGTGCACGACCACCACTCCCACTGTGGTCCACGCGAGGATCTCGTGGACCTCCTTGATAGCCTCATTGCCCTGACCCATCATGAATCCGGTGACGGCCAGCGCGAGCACGAGTGCGAGCAGCGCGAAGATGGCGACCGCCGAGCCCGGGTTGTGCCCGAGATGACGCTTGCCGCCACCGATCAGAGCGCCCTTCATGTACTCGATGACCGCGGCGGGCCCGAAGATGAACGAGCCGAACCGCGCGTAGCGCGTGCCGACGATGCCCCAGACGACGCGGAGCACGACCATCAGGGCGATGGTCAGGCCGATGATGGCGTGGTACGGGAACAGGGGGCTGTGCTCGCCTATGGCCAGCCCGATGACCGCGGCGGCAATGAACCCGGCCGAGAGCAGCCAGTGGAAGAGGCGGGTGGGCAAGTCCCAGATGAGGACTGGGTTCATGTTGACGCTCCTAGGTGCGAGAGCGGGCGTGAGGCACCCGATGCCAGGCATCCCATGTGTCATGGTATTCCGGATCACAGCATCCCGATTTCGTCCTGGCGAACCCAAGCGCCGCCACACGCGTCCGCCAGCAGATGCGACTATCTGGCCGCCGTCTACATGTCTACGCATACAGATCCCCCGACCATGTGGCCGCTGGCGGGGATTCTGTAGACGTAGACGCCCCACGGCCGCGTAGGTACTCCGTCGGGGGGGGACCGGTCTCGAAAGGCCCGCGGGAACAGCCGCGCGGGGAGACAGAGTTTGTTTCGCGCCGGGATGGGCGATTTCCGGCCGAATCCGCCCGTTTGCCCACATGGGGCCGAACTTGCCCACATGTCGCGGATTGACGGCGAATTCGTTCCGGTTTGCCTTGCCTGTTCCCGAATGTCATGGCTTCATGTGTCACACGCGGGCGGAATCGCCGCCCGCGACGGAGGCCACGAACATGAACGCCACGACGAAGACGACGATCGAGATGGCCAAGACGCTGGCCCGCCGCGGGTTCGCGGTGCGGAGCATCGAGATCCAGACGCCCGACGGCCGCTGCTGGTGCATCGACACGGTTGCCCCCGGGCGAGCCCGCCATGCCGACGGGCATTGGGGGCCGAAAGCCGGAGCGCCGGGTGGCTTCCGCCTGTTCGAGATCGACCGCGATCGCGACGATGCGCCGATCGAGCACGACCCGGTGGATTACGACACCTGGGACATGGGCGACCTGATCGACTACCTCAACGCGGTCGGGCAACCCAAGCCCCGGCCGAGCACGACTCGCACAACCGACCCGACGACCTGAAGCCCGCGTGATGCGGGCTTCGCTGTTTACCAGAGAACCACACCCCTCCAACCCCGAGGAGCACGACCATGACGAAGCGCACGACCAAGCCCGAACCGACCGCCGCCGCGACCTACGCCGCGCGGCGCAATGACATCGCCCGCCTGATGGACCTCCTGCAGATGGAGTTGGACAAGCACGCGGAGGCCGCGAAGGCCGACCCGCGCAACTGGGGCTTTGCGGGAAGCCTCGGGAAGGTCCGCAGCGACCTGGTCGACCTGGTCGGATTCCTCAGCAACATGGACCGCGAGCACGTCGAGGCCTTCCTGAACGACGCCGAGTGACCCCACGCGGCGTCGCGGGGAACCGCGGCCGCCACGTTTCCCCCGCCGCGACGTGCGACGGGGTTCGCACCCGACACGAAGGAGTCTGACATGGCACGCAAAGGCACGATCAAGAACATAGGAAAGGTCCAGCGCGAGATAAGCGACGCGCGGAAGGCACGGAAGGCGGCGAAGGCCGCGCCGCCCGCCAAGGAGACGACGCCCGCCCCCGCCAAGCGCATGAGCGCCCTCGACGCCGCAGCGCAGGTGCTTGCCGCGAGCGAGGTGCCCATGCGGGCCAAGGAGTTGATCGCCGCGATGGAGGCGAAGGGCCTGTGGACGAGCCCCGGCGGCAAGACGCCCGAGGCCACGCTGTACGCCGCGATCATCCGCGAGATCGCCGCCAAGGGCATCGCCGCTCGCTTCAAGAAGCACGAGCGCGGGGTGTTTGTAGCGGGGAAGGGAGCCTGAGCCATGACCGCGACGCCCGCCCCAGACCGCGAAGCGCAACTCGAAGCCGTCCTGCAGGCCGCGCTTTACCTGCTCGGCGCACGCCAGGACCAGATGCTCACCATCGATGAGTGGACAGACCTGGCCCGCGCCGTCGCCGCGTGCCAGGAGCGGAAGACCGCCGACTACCTGACCGAGCACGACCTCGAGGACATCGCCGAGCGCTACGCCCTCGAATGGGACGAAGCGGCCGACGGCCCGCTGCCGTCCCGCGACGAGTAAGGCACACATCACGCCTTGCTCCGAGCCGCGACGCGTGTCGCGGCTTTCTCTTCGGCCGGGCGTGGCGGTGAACACTGCTGCCGCCGCCGCTCACTTCAGTCGGCCGCTGGCCTGCTCCATGATCTCAGCGGCCACCCGCTCGGGGTTGTAGCCGCCCGAGAGCATGACGCACGGCTTACCCGCCGCGGCCGCATTGTCCCTCGCTTCCTCCGAGTGCAGATGCCCGGTGAGCTTGATGATGACGATGACGACGGCCGTATCCGGCCGGTAGATCGGCGCTCGCATGGGCGTGCCAGGACCGTGCTCGGTCAGCTCAACCCACTCGGCATCCTTCAGCTCGAACGCTTGAGTCAGACGCTGCACCGCCTCCGCGTTCCGCTCGCCGCCGATGATCACCATGCGCTTCCCGCGCAACAGTTCCCGCACGCCGAGCACCGATGGACTCCACTCGCGCTCATCGCCGTTCGAACGCTTGGGGTCCGGCTTCCCGGCTTCGCTCTTGGCCGCCAATGCACGAGCGATGATGTCGGCCATGAACTCCGAGCCTGCCGATGGCCCCGGCCACGCGGCCGCGGCGGCAGACCCGACGGCCTCCGCGATGCGGCGGTCGGTTGTCGCAACGCCCATGCCCTCCAGACGCTTGACGGCATCGGCGATCTTCGTCCAGTGGGCCGGCGCTTCTTCCGGGCGTCCCTTAGTGAGCTGCCCGGCGTGATACCTGATCTGCCCCAACGCGTTCTTGACCTTCTTGGCCGCGGCCTCGCGCTCGTCCAGACGCTTGCCCAGCGCCCCGATCCGTGTCCTCAGATCGGCGGCGTTGGCCGGGTCTGCCGGATCATCGGCAGTCATGTGGCGTTCGATGAACACGCGCCGCTCGGCGGTCTCGCGGCGCAGCCAAACGTGCGTCTCGGCTTGATCCCGATCATCGTCGCTGAGCCACGTGTCGGCGAGTGCGACACGCAGGGCCGAGTTGGCCTCGGCCAACAGGTGGAACGCAGACTCTTCGTCTTCAGCCCGCCGCCCGTCCGCGACGGCGTCGATTCGCCGGACCAAAGCGACTGCATCGGCCTGAGCGTCGTAGCAGTCAGCGATCCGCCTGAGAATCGAGTCTGCGGGCTGGGCCTGGTTGCGCCAGAACACCCACAGGAAGCAGTACTCCATCGCCTTCGCGGTGGCGATCATGTCGTTGAGGCGCTCGAGCACCTCGCGCTCCGCGTCAGGATCGGCGGCCGC
>JAFEBN010000234.1 GCA_018242645.1 Planctomycetota bacterium
GCCGCCAAGGACCGCGGGCCGACGCACAAGGACACGCTCGCGTGCGTGCAGGCCCTCGTCGATCTCTACACCACGTGGGACGCCGCTGAGCCGGGCAAGGGATACGACGCGAAAGCTTCCGAGTGGAAGACGAAGCTGCCGGCCGCGGCACCCGAGGCTCCACAGGTTGGAGCACCACCCAAGTAAGCTCGCCATCAACAATAAACCGCGGGGCTCCGAGCCCCGCGGCCTTCATTTCGTCGGGATGCGATGCACCGATCGCGTCGTAGCGCGACCGCCAATCAGGCGACGGTCACGCTCTTGTCGAGGTACACGTCCTGCACCGCGTTGAGCAGCTTCACGCCGTCGGCCATCGGCTTCTGGAACGCTTTGCGGCCGGAGATCAGGCCCATGCCGCCGGCGCGCTTGTTGATGACGGCGGTGTGGACGGCCTCGGCGAGGTCGGTGGCGCCGTGGCTCTCGCCGCCGGAGTTGATCAGCGGGACGCGTCCCATGTAGTTGTTGAGGATCTGGTAGCGGCAGAGGTCGATCGGGTGGCCGCCCTTGCCGGTTTCGTCGCTGCCGCAGAGCTGGGTGTAGACGCGCTTGTCCCACTTGCCGTACGAGGAGCCGCCGGTGTTGAGGGCGGCGTATCCGCCGTTGTTGGTGGGGAGTTTCTGCTTAATGATGTCGGCCTTGATGGTCGCGCCGAGGTGATTGGCCTGGCCGGTGAGGTCCGCTGAGGCGTGGTAATCGGTGCTCTTGCCGTCGGCGCCCTTCACCTTGAAGTGGGCATTGCGGGTGTAGCACCACAGAACGGTCACCATGCCGTAGCTGTGGGCTTCCTCGAACATATCGGAGACGTACGCGATCTCTTCGCGGGCGGAGTCGTTGCCGAAGTAGATCGTGGCGCCAACGGCGAGTGCGCCCATCTCGTAACACTGGCGGATGCTGCCGAAGTAGGACTGCTTGAAGATGTTGGGGTAGGTCAACATCTCGTTGTGGTTGAACTTGACGAGGAAGGGGATCTTGTGGGCGTATTTGCGGGCGACATCGGCCAGGACGCCGATGGTCGAAGCGACGGCGTTGCAGCCGCCCTCGATCGCGAGCTTGACGATGTTCTCGGGGTCGAAGTAGGCGGGGTTCGGAGCGAACGAGGCGCCGGCGGAGTGCTCGATGCCCTGATCGACGGGGAGGATGCTGACGTAGCCCGTTCCCGCGAGGCGGCCGGTGTTCAGGATCGTCTGGAAGTTGCGGAGGGTCGGGACGTTGCGGTCGGTCTGGCTGAAGACGCGATCGATGAAGTCCGGGCCGGGCAGGTGGAGCTGGTTCTTGGAAACGGTCTTGGACTCGTAGCTGAGAAGGCTGGCCGCGTCGGTTCCGAGCACATCGCGGACATTGATCGTGGGGTTGGCGGGGGTAATCATGCGAAGCTCCGAGTAAGACCCAAACGAGAAAAATCCTGCGCAGCCGCAGGCGAACCCATTCTAGCGCCGTGCTCTCGCGCAGGACCGAGAATGGCGCGCTCCGCCCGGTCCCGCGAGCGCCCTGTTTCGTACGTAGAAACGCTGAAAAACACGCCACTTTGCAGGTCCGAATACCTGCGAGCCGAACCCGGGGCTGTCGGTTAGCGAAAACCGAGTACCTTGTCAAGCGGATTGTCGCGATCGTCCGGGAAAAAAAGTGGCAAACTCCCACTTTGGTGGCATGGTTGGTGAGGCCGGTGTTCTACGCCGACCCTGCCGCTTGGCCACAGCGGGGCTTGTGAGCCCCGGCCCGACGGCCGCAAAACTGCCTGTTCTACACCACCGGCGGGATCGAGTCGAAAGATTCGATTCCGTCGTTCTTTTTGCACCGTTTCCGGCGCCGCCGCGGCAGCCCTCCCGGCCGCGCCACCCTTCGTGCGACGCCAGCCCGCTCCGAAGCTACCGCTCCGGCTTGCGCCAGCCGAAATCAGGATCTTTCTGCAGCACGGCTGCCGACTGCTTGATGCAGCGCTGGCAGGCCAGTACGTCCGGGAAACCCGGGCTTGCCCAGAGGGGCGCTGGCCGCGTCTCAAGACAGAGGATGCACTTCCCGGGCTCGGTCACAGCGGGCTCGCTTTTTCGTGCCACGGCGCGGTACGCATGCGTCAGACAGTCCGAGCAGATGCAGGAGCCCTGGTGGCCTTCGACCATGAAGCGCGCGTCGGTCCACTCCTGTCTGCAGAAATCGCAGAGCACGTCGGACATCTGGACGTTGTTTTCATCAGTCCCGGGTCGGCGCATGGTCAGGATGTGGTGTACTCGGTCCCCACCAGCTGCGTGCGGACCAGCCGCTGGTAAATCTCGCAGCGTCCGAGCAGTTCATGGTGGCGGCCGATGTCCGCGACCTTGCCGTAATCCATCACGACAATCCGGTCGGCTTGCACCACCGTGCTGAGCCGGTGGGCCACGATCAGGCACGTCCGCCCGCGCGAGAAATCCGTGATCGCCTCGCTGATCTTGCTCTCGCTCTCGGCATCGATCATGCTCGTCGCTTCGTCCAGGATCAGGATCGCCGGATCCCGCAGGATCGCCCGCGCGATCGCGATCCGCTGGCGCTGCCCGCCCGACAGGCTCAGCCCCTGCTCGGCCACTGCCGTGTCAAAGCCCTGCGGGAGGCGCCTGATGAACTCCAGCGCCCTCGCCTTGCGGGCGGCCTCGACGATCTCATCTTCCGAAGCGTCCGGCGAGCCGTACGCGATGTTCTGCCGGATCGTGCCGCTGAACAGCACGGTTTCCTGCGTCACCACGCCGATCTGCCTGCGCACCGAACGCACCGAGAAGTCGCGGATGTTCAGCCCGTCGATCAGGATGTTGCCCTTCTCCGGTTCAAACAGCCGGGGCACCAGCGAAAGCAGGCTCGTCTTGCCGCACCCGTTTGGCCCCACAAAAGCGACCGTCTCGCCGTGCGCGATGTTGAGCGTCACGCCGTCCACCGCCGGGCGGTTCTGGTTGGGATACGAGAACGTGACGTCCTGGAACTCGATCGACCGCTTGTGCCGGGGCAATTTGGCGAGCCTGAACCCGTGTCCCGGTTCGGGCAGTGAGCCTCGCAGCTCGGCCAGGCGGTCCGCCGCCGCCGTCCCTGCCTGAATGTCCGTGATGATCCCCGTCAGCGGCTTGAGCGATCCGCCCGCCACGCCCAGCGCGGCCAGCGCGACCAGGAACGAGCTCGGATCGAGCACCTTGTCGATCATCGCCTTGATCGCGATCAGGGCGAGCGTGCCCAGCGCGATGATGGCGATGGCCTCGACCAGCGGGCTGGCCAGTGCCCGGGCGGTGCGCACCCGGTTCAGCTCCCGCAGCATCTGCTTGTTGGCCTTGTGAAAGCGACCGACCTCGGCCCGCTCTGCCGTGTGCACCTTTACCACCCGCAGCCCCTGCAGCGACTCGGTGGCCACGCGATACAGATCGCTCTGTCGCTCGAGGGCTCCGCGCGAACCCTTCTTGATCTTGCGCGAGAGCTGTCGGATGACCACCCCGATCACGCCCCCCGCAACGACCGCGATCACCGAAAGCCGCCAGTCGACCACGAGGGCGACCACGACCGCTGCTATCGCCTTGCTCGCTTCGCCCAGGCCCTTTCCGATAACGCTCAGCAACGCGCCCGACATCGTGCTCGTGTCGTACACGACGCGGCTGATCATGTCCGAAGGGCCTGCGGTGATGACGTCCTTCAGCGGACGCTTGAGCACCTGCCGGAACGTGTCCCGACGCACATTGGTCAAGACCCGGTTGACGAGGGTCTGGGTCAGATACGAATGGAGAAAGGTCGAAGTCGCGCCCAGCACGGTCAGCACGCCCAGGCCGATGAAGATCCACAGAGCCGTGCTGTACGCCCCTGTGGGAAGCGAGTCGATGATGCTCTTGGGAATCTGAACCGTCTTGCCAAGCCCCCAGGGGAGCTTGTGGAGCCGCTCGTTCATCTCAGCCGCCAGCACCGGCAGGTCGCGGACGGCGCTCCCAGGCTGGGCGTAGAAGACGTTCTCCAGCACGGGCCGAAGGGCGAGCATCGCCGAACCCACGCTGAACGCGGAGAAAAACGCGAGGATCAGCGCCGCAAGGAGCCGTCCGGGGTACCGGAACATCTGCAGCGAAAAAAGGAGGAAATTGCGCATCGGCTTGACCCAAGGGTAGCGACGCCCCGCCGGATCGGGCGTGCAAGGCGATCTACTCTTTTCGGCCTCGAGCGGAGCAAGCAAGCAGCATGAGCAACAAGATCCAGACCGTCGCCGTGACCGGAGCAACCGGATTCGTCGGACGCGAAATCGTCGCTGAACTGGTGCGCAAGGGCTTCAGCGTTCGCGCACTCGTCCGCGATCGCCGCAAGGCCGCGGCCGTCCTGCCCCGCTCTTCCCAGGGTGTCACGCTCGTCGAGGGTGACATCCACGACGGTTACTCGCCGGCTTCGCTGCTGGAGGGCGCCCAGGCCTGCATCCACCTCATCGGCATCATCCGCGAAGAGCGGGGCGGCGTGACCTTCCACCGCACCCACGTCGCCGCCACCCGCATCATCACCGAGGCGTGCGCCGCCGCGGGCATCAAGCGCTATCTCCACATGTCCGCGCTCGGCGTCAACGACCGCGGCATCTGCCCCTACCAGACCACGAAGTGGGAAGCCGAGCAGATCGTCCGCCGCGCCGGCCTCGACTGGACCATTTTCCGCCCCGGCCTCATACACGGACCCGCGAGCGAGTTCATCAAGATGGCCACCCAGTGGGTCAAGGGCGATGCGCCCCCCTGGTTCTTCCTGCCGTACTTCACCCGCGGCCAGGAAGAAAAGAACGTTCCCCTGGGCGGGGTGACCCGCGTCATTCCCACCGTGCAGCCCGTGTCCGTTCTCGATGTCGCGCGCGCCTTCGTCAGCGCGCTGCAGCGCGAAGAGTCCGTCGGCGAAATCTACAACCTTGTCGGGGCCGAGCGCCTCAACTGGCCCGAACTGCTCCACGAGATCCGCGATCACGTCCCCGGCGCCAACGACCGGCTCTCGCCCTGGGGCATCCCCTCCGAACTCGCGGCGATGAAAGCAACCGCCGCCGGTTGGCTCGGCCTGGGCGCGTTCATGCCCTTCGATGCCGGCATGGCGCTCATGGGCGGCCAGGACAGCACCGCGGAGACCCGCAAGGTCCGTTCGCAGCTCGGTGTCGAAGCGCAGGCGTTCCGTCCGAGCTTCCGCGCCTACGCCGGCAACCTCTGATCGCCCGGCATCACGCGTGGAAATCCGATCGGGCCCGTCGGCGCGAGTCGCTATTGTGGGTGCATGAGTCTGCGGTTCCGTAAGAGATTGCTCGAGCACATGAAGCACGACGGCTACACGCCCCGGAGCGTGGGCCAGTTGCGCGACGACCTCCGCGTCGGGGACGAGGACCGCGAGGAATTCGACCGCGCCATCGCCGAGCTGCAAGACGAAAAGCTGGTTGAAGTCAGCCCCAGCGGCGCGATCGGCCTTCCGTCGCTCGCCAGCAAGGGCGGCACGGTCGAGGGCATCTTCCGCAAGGCCATGAAGGGCTTCGGCTTCGTCGAGCCGTTCGACTCCGTCCGCGAGGGATCCATCTTCATCCCGCCCGATGCCACCCGTGATGCGCTCTCGGGCGACTCTGTGCGCGTCGCGGTCCGCCGCGACAAGGGCCGAGAGCGCGCCGGCTTCGGCGACGGCCCGCAGTTCGTCGGCGAGATCCTCGAGATCATCCAGCGCAAGCGAAGCCGCTTCACGGGCGAACTCGTCCGCCGCGGCGGCCAGTGGCTTGTCTTCCCCGACGGCCGCGAAATGACCGAGCCGATCGTGGTGCGCGACGCCGCCGCCAAGAATGCGCCCGAAGGCTCCAAGGTTGTGATCGAGATCGTGGTCTACCCAGTGGGCCAGGTCCTGGGTGAAGGCGTCATCACGAAGGTGCTCGGCGACGCCGGACGCCCCGACGTGGAGACCGAAGCGGTCATCGCCGCGTTCGACCTGCCCGGCGAGTTTCCCGAAGAGTGCAACGACCAGGCCCGCGACGTCACCGTTGAATACGAGCGCCGCATGTCGGAATACCACAAGAGCGGCGCCGCCAGCTTTGACAAGGAAGGCTGGGGCGGCCGCGCCGACCTGACCGGCGAATTCATCATCACCATCGATCCGCCCGACGCCAAGGACTACGACGACGCGATCTCGATCAAGAAACTCCCCGACGGCGGGTGGGAGCTCGGCGTCCACATCGCCGACGTGGCCTACTTCATCCCGCCGGGCTCCGCCATCGATGAAGAGGCCCGCGACCGCTGCAACAGCGTCTACCTGCCGCGGCGCGTGATTCCCATGATCCCCGAGCTGCTCAGCAACGGCATCTGCTCGCTGCAGGAAGGCGTGCACCGCTTCTGCAAGTCGGCGTTCATGACCTACGACAAGCAGGGCGTCTGTCGCTCGGAGGGCGTGCAGAACACGCTCATCAAGAGCGCCAAGCGCCTGACCTATCTCGAAGCCCAGGCCCTGATCGACGGCGACTTCAACGAAGCCCGCCGCCACGCCAAGACCCCGCCCCGCTACACCGATCAGTTGCTCGAGACCCTGCAGGAGATGAACGCCTGCGCCAAGGCGATCGAGGGCCGGCGCGACCGGCAGGGCATGATCAGCCTCGAACTGCCCGAAGTCGTTCTTATCTACGACGACGACGGTCACGTGGTCGATGCCGAGCGCGAAGACCAGGCCTACACGCACAAGCTCATCGAGATGTTCATGGTTGAAGCCAACGAAGTGCTCGCACGGCTCTTCGAGCGCCTCGATGTCCCGCTCCTCCGCCGCACCCACCCCGACCCTACGCCCGGCGATGTGGACAACCTCCGCAAGGCGGCCATGGTTGCCGGCTTCCGCATCCCCAAGAATCCGACGCGCGAGGAACTGCAGAGCCTGCTCAACGCTACCCGCGGCACGCCCGCCAGCCGCGCCGTCCACATGGCCGTGCTCCGCACGATGAGCAAGGCCGAATACTCGCCCGCGATGATCGGTCACTTCGCCCTCGCCAGCGAGGCCTACGCCCACTTCACCAGCCCCATCCGCCGCTACGCCGATCTCACCGTGCACCGGGCGCTCGCCGAATATCTCCGCCAGACGAGCAACGCCCGCGAGCGGCCCCGGAGCGACGGCGATCGCAAGGCGCTCGGCCGCGTGCTCCGCGATTCTCCCATGTGCCCCGACGAGGAAACACTCCTCCAGATCGGTCGTCACGCCACCATGCGCGAGGAAAACGCCGAGTCCGCCGAGCGCTCGCTCCGCCAGTTCCTCGTGCTCCAGCTCCTCGAAAAGCACGTTGGCGAGAGCTTCCGGGGCGTGATCACCGGCGTCAGCCCCAAGGGGGTCTTCGTCCAGATCGACAAGTACCTCGCCGAGGGCTTCGTCAAGAAGGAAGACCTCCCCGGCGACGTGACGCGCGAAAATCTCACGCCCTTCTGGAAAGTCGATCCGCGCTCCGGCGCACTCGTCGATCAGCGCTCGGGCCGTTCGTACAACATGGGCGACACCGTGAGCGTCAAGGTCGTCGCGGTCGACCTGCCGGCGCGCCGCATGGACCTGGTTGTCGATGCCGGCGAGGGCCGCGCGGTCGGCAAGGCCAAGGCGGTTCTCCCGCAGCTCGGGGGCGGCTTTGCCAAGGGGAAGGGGGCGGGCTTCGGCGATTTCGATCGTGGCCGCAGCGGCTCCCAGCGCCGCAGCCAGAAGAGCAAATCTCGCGACAAGGGCAAACCCAACTGGCGCCGGGAACGCTGACGCCGAATCTTTCCACGCCGGCAAGCATCGGAGGGAGCGGAGCGCGTCGTGCAAGCCACCGATCTTTCCAGCAGCCCTCGGGTCCAGATCCTGGTTGATCTGCTGCGCGACGCGAGCAAGGCCCGCGAGCCCGCCGATGTCTTCCGCATCTTCGGCCCGCGCATGTGGCGCATCCGCCCGATGGAGTTCTTCGTCTCCGTCTCCACGCGCAACATGGCGCCTGGCACCTACAAGATCACACGCTACTACGACGTCCGCGAGTTCCGCCGCCTCCACGAATCCGGCGATGGCGGGCTCCCCGACACCGTCAACCCCAACCCCTGGGCCAATTTCCAGAGTCTCCCCACGCATACCGGGGGCATCATCGGCCGGCTCATCGACGGCGGCACGCCCAAGATCCTCCGCAATATCAGCATCATCAACGACCCGGTCTTCGGCGAGCTCCTCGCCGAATTCCACAGCGCGATCGCCTGCCCGCTCTACGACTCCGGCGAGGTCAAGAACTGGTCCATCCAGTTCCGGCGCGATCCAGAAGGTTTCGACGAAAAAGTCTTCGAAGACGCCTTCATGCTCGGCAACCTGATCGGCTCCATCACGCGCAACCTTGTCGCTCTCAAGGAAGTCGAGCGTCTCAACAAGGCGCTCACCGCCCAGTTCGAAGAAGTCGCCCGCGTCCAGCAGTCACTCCTCCCGGAAAAACTGCCCGAGGTTCCCGGCCTCGCCATGGCCACCAGCTACCTCACCAGTGATCAGGCGGGAGGCGACTACTACGACTTCCTCCCCATGCCCGGCGGCAAGCTCGGCATCCTGGTCGCCGATGTCTCGGGTCACGGCGCCGGCGCCGCCACCATCATGGCCATGCTCAGGGCCATTTTGCACTGCTACTCCGGCGGCGACGGGAGCGCCGCGGGCGTCCTCCGCTTCGCCAATCACCGTCTCGTCGCCTCCCGGCTCGAAGGCAACTTCGTCACCGCCTTCTTCGGTGTCTTTGACCCCGCAACCGCGCGCCTCAACTACGCCTCCGCTGGCCACAACCCCCCTCGCTTCTTCGATGCCCAGTCCCGCTCCATCCGCGGCATCGAGGACGGCGCCGGCCTGCCGCTGGGCATCACCGACGATCTCGGCATCTGGAGCGAAGACCTCCAGCTCGCACCGGGCGACGCGGTGCTCCTCTACACCGACGGCATCACCGAAGCCTTCGGCACGCACGCTTCCGCCGGCAGCCCGGACATGTTCGGCGTGCCCCGGCTCGATGCCGCGGTGCTCGCCTCCGAAGGCCGCCCCGACACCATGATCGAGCTGATCCACCGTGCGCTTTTCGATCACACCGGCGCACGCACCCGCGCCGACGATCAGACGCTCGTCGCGCTCCAGTACGTGGGTCCCGACCGCTGCATCTACCCGCCGCTGCGCCCGCAGGTCTGAGTGGCGGGTACGCTTGAATCGTGTCCTATTCCCTGCCGCAGCTCGAATGGTTCGAGAAGGCCGATCCCGCTTCGGGCGATCTTGGTCTGCGCTTCCACTGCACCATGTGCGGCAACTGCTGCTCCGGTCCCGAGGGCTACGTCCTCGTTGATGACAGGGAAGCCGGCGCACTCGCGGCACACTTCGGACTCTCGCTTTCCGAGTTCCTCGCGCGATACACGCACATGACAAGCGCCGGCCGCTCCCTCACCGAAAAGACCACCCCCCATGGACAGGACTGCGTCTTCCTCGACCGAGACAAGTTTCCCGGCAAGGCGGTCTGCGGCGTCTACGAGCTCCGCCCCAAGCAGTGCCGCACCTGGCCCTTCTGGAAAAGCCTGCTTGTGAGCCGCAAACGCTGGGAACTCGCCTCCCGCCTCTGCCCCGGCATCAACAAGGGCCCGCTCTTCCCGCCGGACGAGATCGCCCGCCGCCGCGACGTGATCGACATCTGACGCCCGCCTTCAATTCGCCGTGACGGACGATGAGCTCGCACAACACTGGCTCGCCTGCGCACGCGAGCCCCGTATCGCCGCCGCGATCGACGGACTCCACGCCATGATCGCCGACCAGGTCGAGGCCCGGGGACCCGCCTGCTGGGCCAGTGGGCGCTGCTGCCACTTCGAAAAAACCGGTCACCGGCTTTACGTGACGGGCCTGGAAGCCGCTCTGTGTATCGCGCGTCTTGCCCGGCCGCTCAAGGCCGAGTCGCTGCGTGCCGCCATCGTCGAGGGCAACTGCCCTTTCCAGTTTGCCAACACCTGCTCGGTGCACACCGTGCGTCCCTCGGGCTGCCGCGTCTATTTCTGCGACCGTTCCGCCCAGGACTGGCAACACGAGCTCTCCGAGCGCCTCGCCGCGGAAATCCGGGCCCTCCATCAGCGTGAAAACATCGAGTACCGCTACGCGGAATGGCGCGGGCTGCTCGGCCTGTTTGTCTGATTACGCTTGCTCCGTGACGCTCGCGTTCGACCATGTCACCTTCGGTTACACCGACAAGCCGGTGCTCCGCGCCGCGCATGCCAGCTTTGCGCCCGGACGCGTGACCGCGCTGGTCGGCCCCAACGGCTCGGGCAAATCGACGATGCTCCGCCTGCTCGCCGCGCTCCGCGAACCCGCGTCGGGCACCGTCACGCTCGATGGCGCCGTGGTCGCGCGCCTGCCACGCCAGGAGCGCGTGCAGCGCCTCGTGTACGTGCCCCAGCAGTCGTCGGTCGCGTTCGACTACACCTGCGGCCAGATCGTGGCGATGGGAGCGCACGCCGCGGGCCGCTCCGACGCCGGGGTCGAATCGCTGCTCGCGGAGGTTGGTCTGGGCGACCGCGCGTCCGACCTGTTCGCCACGCTCAGCGCGGGCCAGCAGCAGCGGGTGACGCTCGCGCGAGCTCTCGCGCAGCTCGGCCCAGCCGATGGCTCGCGCCGCTTTCTTCTCGCCGATGAACCGGTCAGCGCCATGGACCCGCGCCACGCCGTGCAGTCGCTCGAACTCATCCGCGCGCTGGCCGCCCGCGGCATCGGCGCCGTCTGCGTGCTGCACGATCTTTCCATGGCGCTCCGCGTGTGCGACGATGTCGTCATGCTCGGCGATTCCGGCCGCGTCGTTGCCGCGGGCCCGGTGCGTGAAGTGCTCACCGCCCCGCGATTGTCCGCGCTCTACGGCATCGGCTTTGATCCACTCACCAATGCGTGCGGCAACATCGGCGGTTTCGTCCCCGCGGCGACGAGCTCCTGAGCGAATAGATCCAAATTACCAGAGCATCCGAACGCGGATCGTCTCGGGAATTTCCGCCAGTTTCTTGCGGATCGACTCTCCGTCGTGCGGATCGACATCCAGCACCACGTAACCGACATCCTCGTTGGTCCGCAAGTACTCCGCGCTGATGTTGGCGTTCATCGCCGCGATCAGGCTGTGCATCTTGCTCAGCACGCCCGGCACGTTCTTGTGAAAGTGCAGAATGCGATGCGGCCTCACCGTCCGCCCGCCGTCACGCACCACCTGCTCGGGTAATTCAACTTCCGGCACGTTGACCGCGCCGCCCGTCGAACCGATGTTGATGAACTTGATCAGCTTGTCGCAGACGTCTTCCGCGATCGCTTCCTGCGCCTCTTCCGTGCTGCCGCCCACGTGAGGCGTGAGCAGCACATTGCCCAGATTCTGCAGCGGACTGACGAAGCGATCCCCCTTGGCCGCCGGCTCATCCGGGAACACGTCGAGCGCCGCGCCCGCGATGTGGCCCGACTTGAGTGCCCCCGCCAGCGCCTCCACGTCCACCACGCTCCCGCGCGCGTTGTTGATCAGGAAGCTGCCCTTCTTCATCCGGGCCAGTTCCGCTTTCCCGATCATCCCGCTCGTCTGCTTGGTCGCCGGGACGTGCAGCGTCACCACGTCGCTCACCTCGAGCAGTTCCTTCAAACTCCGCACCGACCGCGCGTTGCCCAGCGCCATCTTCGGGACGATGTCGAAAAACACGACGCGCATCCCCATGGCCTCGGCCAGCACCGACACCTGCGAGCCGATGTGCCCGTAGCCCACGATCCCGATCGTGCGCCCGCGCACCTCGTGCGAACCCGCCGCCGACTTATCCCAGTCGCCCCGGTGCATCTGCATCGTCTTGTCGCCCAGCCCGCGATGCAGCCCGATCGCCTCGGCGATCGTCAGTTCCGCCACGCTCCGCGTGTTGCTGAACGGCGAGTTGAACACCGGCACCCCGCGCTTGCACGCGTCATCAATCGCCACCTGGTTGGTCCCGATGCAGAAACAACCAACCGACAGCAGCTTGGGTGCCGCGGCGAGGATTTCCGGCGTCACCTCGCTTTTGGATCGAATTCCCAGCACGTGCGCGTCGCCCGCGAGCGCCGCCAGCTTCCTGGCATCCGGAGCTCCGGCCAGGGTCTGCACCTGGAACCCCTCGGCCTTGAACAACTCCACAGCCCGCGGGTGGATCGATTCCACCAGGACGACGTTGATCTTGGCTTTGGGGAAGGAGGTCTTGGCGCTCATGCGGGCGGATTGTTGGCCCAAGCTCATCGGCTCGAAGTCGGCGGTTCTTGCGTGTTATCCCGCGCGAAGCCCGGGCGGAAAGCGCTTCCGGCCGGGGACGTGAACGGGACTATTTCGCGACCGTGACCAGGTTGGCCAGCGCCAGCACCAGCAAAGCGACTCCGACCACGATCCGGTACCACCCAAACGCCATCAGGCCGTGCCGGTTCAAAAACCCCACCAGCCACCGGACCGCCACAAACGCGCTGACCGCCGCCACCGCGATCCCGACCAGGATGGGCTTGCTCCCCAGGGTTTCGAACATGTTGGGACCGCCGGCGGTCTTGTGCTCCGCGTAATCCTTGTAGAGGGTGAAGAGCGTGGCGGCCAGGAGCGTGGGCATCCCGAGCAGAAAACTGAACTCGGCCGCAGCGCCGGGCTTGAGGCCGCGGAAGTAGCCGCCGGTGATGGTCATCATGGAGCGGCTGGTGCCGGGCCAGAGGGAGAAAATCTGGAGCAGGCCGACGGCGAGAGCATCGCCCACGGTCATGTCTTCGACGCTCTTGCCCTCGATGCCCCCGCGCATCGGGCGACGGGAGCGGCGCCACAGTTCGACGCCGATCATGTAGATGCCGCCCACGATGAGGGAGAAGACTACGGGGCCCAGGTGAAAGAGCTTCGCCTCGATTACTTTCTTGAGGGCGATTCCGACGACGGCGGCTGGCAGGAACGCGACGACGATGTTGACGAAAATGCGGAAGCCCGCGGCGTCGCGGCCGAGCAACCCTTTGAGCATCTGCAGGAAGCGAGGGAAGTAAAGGGCAAGGACGGCCAGGATCGCGCCGCCCTGGATGATGACACAGAACGCGTCGAGCGCGGACTTGGTCTCCGGCCGATCGAGTTTCATGAGGTCGCCCGCGATGATCAGGTGACCGGTGGAACTGATCGGGAGATATTCCGTGATTCCCTCGACCAGACCGAGCACAACAGCCTGCCAGATTTCCATGAGCCGACGACCCTCCAGCGAGTATTCCCGCCCTTCAAGGGCGAAAAGGTACGGTCATTGTCGGGCGGGAGCTGCCCAACGGTGCAAGATTGCCCCGCCAAATGGGACAACGATCTGCCTGTGCCCGAGCCGATCCACATCACCGATCCGTCGGACCCGCGGGTGCGGGAGTACGCCTCACTCAAAGAAGGGGATTTGCAGCGGGGGATCGACGAGCGATCGCCCCACGGCGCCTTCATCGGCGAGGGCGCGCTGATCGCGGAGCACTTGCTGGAGTCGGGCTACCCGTGCCGCTCGCTGCTGATTGCCGCGGGGCACGAAGGGGCGTACCAGAGGCTGATCGCTCGCGTTCCGGCGGAGGTGCCGGTATATCTGGCATCCAACGAGGTGCTGCACGCGATCGTGGGGTTCAAGTTTCATCGGGGTTTGCTCGCGGCGGGATCGAGGCGTCCCAGGCCGGGGTGCGAGGAGGCTCTCGACCTGATTGCCACGGCGCCGGCGCTGGTCGTGCTGGAAGATCTGACGAACCTGGACAACCTTGGAGGGATTTTCAGGTGCGCTTCGGCGCTGGCGCCGGAGGGAACGGTGGTGGTGCTGTCGCCCAGGTGCTGTGACCCGCTCTACCGCAAGGCGATTCGTGTTTCGATGGGGCACTCGCTGCGAATCCCGTTTGTTGTGCTGGAAGACTGGGCGGCGGCGCCCTCCCAGATTCGACGGGCGGGTTTCGAACTGGTGGCGCTCACGCCTCGGGCGGATGCCGAGCCCCTGCGCGCCGCGGCGGCGCCGGCGCGGGAGCGACGGGTTGCGATCGCGCTGGGTTCGGAGGGGCCGGGCCTCAGCGACCAACTGATGAGCGCGGCGGACCGTTGCGTGCGGATCGAGCAGCGGGCGGGTGTGGATTCGCTCAACGTGATGGTGGCCGGCGCGATCGCGATGTCAGCGCTTTTCCGTCTGTGACGCGGCCTTGGCGGAGGCATCGATGAAGACGTCAACGGCCTGACCCGGGACGATTCCGAAACTGCCGCCCGTTCCGTCGGTGCCGACCAGGGCCATGAGCACGTCGATGATGCGGGTGTCGGTGCGTTCGGAGTTGGCGCCGGAAAGATTGAGCTTGGGGCGCGCGAAGGGTTCGATGCGGACGATCTGGAGTTGGAGTTCCTGTGGCCAGGCGCCGCGGGTGCGACCGACGGCCTTGGAATCGGAGCCGATCAGCGCGAAGTCTTCTTCGTCCACCTGAGCGCGCACGTGCAACTTGGTCAGATCGCCGAGCACGAGCGGGGTGTTGGCCTGGCTCGGGCCCATGACATATTCGCCGGGTTCGACATCGCGGCGGAGTACGGTGCCTTCGCGCGGGGCGCGGACGGTGAGGCGCTCTTTCATGACCTGGAGGGCGGCGATCTGGGCCTTGATGGATTCGACGTTGGCGGTTGCCACATCGAGGTCGGCCTTCCATCCGCCGGCGCGGAGCTTGGCGAGCGCGGCGTTGGCGGAGGCGGCTTCGGCCTTGGCGATATCGACGGCCGCCTGTGCCGCGGCGACATCGCGGGCGGAGGTGGCGCCGCTCTTGACGGCGTCGGTGGTTCGCTGGAGCTTGTCTTCGGCGTCGGTCTGGGCGGCGCGGGCACGCTGGACAGCGGCCTCGAGGGGCGGGATGTCTTCGGCGCGGGGGATGGCGTGCCAGCGATCGATCTCGGCCTGCTTGGCCTTGAGGTCGCCTTCGGCGCGGATGATCTGGGAGTCGATGGAGCGGGTGTCGAGCTGCATCAGGGGCTGGCCCCTGGTGACGACCGCGCCGACATCGACGAACACCTCGGTCACGAGTCCCGGCTCGGGCGAAGCGATGTCGATGACGCGGCCGGCGGGTTCGACGATGCCGAGGGCCGCGACGCCCTTGCCGAAGGGGTTGACGTTGGCGGGTCGGGCCAGGGGCGCATCGGGGATGGTGCGCTTGCCGGTGGTGACGGCGTAGAACGCGATGATCACACCGAGGATCGAGAGCACAATCGTGGCGACACGAACCATCCCGGAACTCCTTGGCGTTATCAGGCGACGGAACCGAAGACCGAGCCGGGGCTGACGGTGATGACACGGCGCAGGCTCAGCACGCTGCCGAGCAGAACGGTGAGCACCATGGCGAGCAGGGAGATGAACAGCAGTTCCCACGGCAGCTTGGCCGAGAGTTCGGACTCGCTCTTGATGGTGAAGATGGTGAAGGCGCCGGCGAGACCCAGGCCGATGCCGTAGCCGATGATGCCGACCACAAGGGCCTGCGTCATGACCATGGCGGCGAGCAGTCTGGAAGACGCGCCGAGCGCCTTGAGCGTGGCGAACTGGCGCAGGTTTTCGAGGGTGAACTGGTAAAAGACGCTGGCGGAGAGCAGCAGACCCACGACAAAGCCCAGCATGATGGTGATACCGAAGTTGAAGCCGATGCCCGTGGCGATGGTGATGTAGCTCATCGTGCGCTGGCGGAACTCTTCGGTTGTGAGGGCCATCACGTCGCCCAGTGCGTTGATGCGGGCCTGGACCTGGCGGAGCTCTTCGGGGTTCTTCGCCTTGACGAGGATGTAGGAGATCGCCTTGCGGCCGACGGGCGTGAAGCGGGTGGCGTTGTCGAACGTCGTGTAGATGATCGCGTTGCTCTCGAAGCCCTGGCGGGCCTTGCAGAAGCCGACGACGACGGCGCGCTTGTCGTTGATCTTGAGCGTGTCGCCGATCCTGACGCCGCCGAGTTTGTCGGCGCTCTTCTGCTCGACGATGATGGCGTCGGGCGTCCAGAGGTCTTCGAGGCGACCGGCGATCATCTCCGGGGGGCGGCCGGCGAGCGTGGTGCGGGAAAGGCCCAGCACCTGGACGCGCTTGAAGCTGCCGTTCTTGAGTTCGGTGATCGCGTAGTTGCTGAAGAACGGCTCGGCCCAGGCGACGCCGGGGACGCTGCGGATGCGGCCGACCTTCTGGTCGCTGAGGGGGCGGTACTCGGCCACCCAGTCGGTGCCGGGGTCAACGACCCAGAGGTCGGCCTGGCCGACGTTCTGGAGAGGGCCGGTGGCCTGGGTGAGCAGGCCCAGAAAGATCGCGCCCTGCTGATTCATCAGCATGGTGGCGAAGGCGAGCGAGAGCACCAGCGTGAGGTACTTGGTGCGGTCGCCGAACAGCATGCGCAGCGCGATGCGGAACACGGCGGAGGGTAGTTCGATGAGCACCCGCCGTGCGATTCGCCCTAATCAATGAGATTTCGGTGAACGATGGTGACCAGCGCCCCGACACCGTCGCGCCAGCCGATTTTTTTGCCTTCGGCGTAGGTACGTCCGGCATAACTCACGGCGACTTCGTAGACGCGGACGGCGCGGCTCTCGGGGCCGACGCGCATGCGGGCCAGTCGGGCGATGATCTCGGGCTCGATGCCGAAGCGGTCTTCCTTGAGCACCATCTTTCGGGCGACGTCGGCGGTGAACGCCTTGAGGCAGCACTCGATGTCGCTGAGATTGAGGTTGGTGAGGATGTTGCTGAAGGTGGTGATGAAGCGGTTGGCGAGCGAGTGCCAGTAGTAGAGCACGCGGTGGGTGTGGCCCAGGAAGCGCGAGCCGATGACGGCGTCGGCGCGGCCGTCGAGCAGCGGGGCGACGAGCGCCGCGTGGTCGGCGGGGTCGTACTCGAGGTCGGCGTCGTGGATGACGATCAGGTCCGCCCCGGCTTCGACGGCTCGGGCGATGCCGCGGCGGACGGCGGCGCCCTTGCCGGCGTTGGGTGATTGCGCCTCGAACAGGACTCCGGGCCGCTCGGCGATGCGCCGGCACAGGTCGGTAGTGCCGTCGGTAGAGCCGTCGTCGATCATGACGAGCAGGCGCTCGATCTCGCGACCGGAGGTGTCGCGGCAGAGAGGGCAGGCGAGCAGGCGATCAACGGAACGCTCGAGGAGCGCCGCTTCGTTGTAGACGGGCATGACGATCGCCATCTTCATGGGGCACGAGTGTAGCGGGCGCGCATTGCGACGGGCTTGGTAGCCTGGAGCCGTGTCCAGCGGACTGCCCATGTCGGTTGAATTTGATTGCACCCGGGAAGATCTGGAGCGGTTGTACAGCAGATATCTCATGCGGGCGGATAGGTACGCGCGGAGAAACGCACCGCCAGGCCGGCAAGCCGCTCGGCGCTGGCTGCTGATCCCGGCGATCGTGCTCGGCGCGGGGGCCTTCGTCATGTTGTTCTTTTCGCGCGACTCTTCGAATGAGGCTTTCTTGCTCGTTGCCGGCGCCGTCACGCTCGGGTGGTGGGCGATGCGCGGCAGCAAGGGCAGAGAGGGGACCGAGGGAAGCTCCAAATCATCCGAGCTGGCCGCGACACGTGCCGCGGCGCTCGCGCTGGGGCGGCACCGGATCACGATCGAAGACGCGGGCGTTCGTTCGGTCACACCTCTCTACGAAATCCTGTTCAAATGGCCGTACGTGCTGCTTGTCGAGATCGGATCGGCGGAGTTGTTCATCGATCTGGCGGACGGCTCTGTCGTGCGGGTTCCTCTTCGCGCGTTCTCCGGCACGGAGCACGCGCGGGCGTTTCGGAGCGCGATCGAGCGGCAGCTTGCCGCGTGCGGCGTTGATATCAGCGGTCGGCTTTGCGCTTTCTTTGAAGAGGGGAATGCGAAGTGCCCCGGATGCGGCTATTCGCTGGTGAATCTGCAGACGGCGCGCTGCCCCGAATGCTCCCGGGCCATCTCGCTCGAGGATTTCCCGGATGCCTCGTTCGTTCTCCCCTCGTCTCGGGGCGCTACGCCGGATTTGAAGGTTGAAGAGACCGCGCGATGAGCCCGCGATGGGCGTTGCTGATCGCCACGGTGTCGAGTTCATCTTCCGTGACCCATCGGCGTGCACCGGCCTTCTTCGCGGAGTGGGTGGCGTGCCAGGTTCGGAAATGGACTTCGCGGTGGGTGGTGCCGAAGACGGTGCAGGTGGGGGTGGTGCTCGTCAGTTGCAGGCCGTGGAGCTCGAGTTGTACCGCGAGTGCGAAGGCGTCGGGGGCGGCTTCGGTTCCTTCGCGGGCGGGTGGCTGCCAGAGGCCCGCCCAGAGACCACTCGCGGGGCGCTGCTCAAGCAGGTAGGAGGTCTTGCCCGAGGACTCGCGGCGGCGGACGACGATGACATCGTGGAAGACGCGACGGACACGGGCGCGCGGCTTGGGCGCGGGGATGACGGCGGTGCGTTGCTCCCGGCGTGCGACGCAGGTTGAGCGAAGGGGGCACCGATCGCAGCGTGGGTTGTCGGGGGTGCAGACGGTTGCGCCCAGTTCCATGAGCCCCTCGTTGAACCGGGCGACTTGTCTGCCGCGGGATGTGAGCGTGACGAGCTGCTCGGCCCGCTGCCACGCCCATGCGGCGATGCGCTTGTCGCCGGCGTGACCCTGCTCGCCATCGAGCCGTTGAAGCACGCGGCAGACGTTGCCATCGACAATGGGTGCGCGCTCGCCGAAGACGATCGAGGCGATGGCGCCGGCGGTGTAGCGGCCGATGCCGGGGAGCTCGAGCAGTTGGGATACTTCGCGGGGCATGGCGCCCTGATGGCGCTGCATCACGGCCTTGGCGCAGGCCTGGAGCAGTTTGGCGCGGCGGTAGTACCCGAGCCCGGACCAGGCGGCGAGCACATCGCTCTCGGCCCCCCGGGCGAGCCGCTCAATGGTGGGGAAGCGGGCGAGGAAGGGCTCGAACTTTTCCAGGACGCGGGAGACCTGCGTCTGCTGGAGCATGAGCTCGCTGACGAGGGAGCGGTAGGGGTCGCGCGGGCGGGTGCGCCAGGGCAGATCGCGTGCGGCCCGGCCGTACCAGGAGGCCAGGGAGCGGACAATGGCCCGATCGCGCGCCTCACTGGGCGTCGGCGAGGGCTTTCTGGACGCCGGCTTTGATCGATTTCCAGTTCGCATCCGCGCTCTTTCCCACGGTCAGCCAATCGGAAGAGACCAGCACATTTTCGACGCCCGGGACCAGGAACAGCTTCTGGGCCAGCGGATCGGCCTGGGCGGCGTGGGCGCTGCGATAGGACCGGGGTGCGTTCGAGGCGCCGGGCAGGGGCGTGATGGGGCGGTCCAAGACGACCTTGACCGCGCTCGGATTCGGCGTTTCCTGGAACTCTCGCACTTGATAACCCATAGAAGCCGAAGAGTAGACTCAGGAGCAATCCTGTTCGTGTCGGCTCGCCCGTCTGGATATTCCCTTGTTCTTCAATCGCCTCAATGACCTGTTCGGCCGCCTTGCCGCGTATTCCGGCCTGGTGGTCGCATTGGAATTGGCGATCATCTGGGTGTGCGTGTACGCGATCGTGCGGTTTGTGCAGGGAACCCGTGCCGCCGGGGCGTTAAAGGGGCTGTTGCTGCTGGGCGTGATCATCGGGATCGCGGCCCGCGTGCTGGGCGGCGCAGAAGTGTTCCAGCGCATCGGCCTGCTCTATGACCGGCTGCTGGCGTTTCTGGCGATCGGCCTGGTGGTGATCTTTCAGCCGGAGCTTCGGCGGGCCCTCGTGCGGCTGGGTGAGACGCCTTTTTTCCGTTCTTCACCCAAAGAGATCGCTCTGGTCATCGACGAGATCTGCGAGGCGTGCAAGAACCTGAGCAAGGCGCGCTTCGGGGCGATCATCGTGATCGAGCGCTCGATCGCGGTGGCGGGCGTGGTGGAGGGCGGAACACCTCTGAACGCGGAGTTGACGGCGCGCCTGCTCCAGACGATTTTCTTTCCGGGTTCGGCACTTCACGACTTGGCGGTGGTGGTGAAGGGCAAGCGCGTCGCCGCGGCGGGGGTGCAATTGCCGCTGGCGGAGCCGGACGACATGCCGGACAAGCGGCTGGGCTCGCGGCACCGTGCCGCGGTGGGCCTGAGCAAGGAGTGCGACGCGGTGGTGGTGGTGGTCAGCGAGGAATCGGGCACGATCCGGATCGCGGAACGCGGCCGGTTGAAGGAAGTGCACGACATCGAGGAACTGGAGAGTGAACTGAAGCGACGGCTGGCGGTGGCGAATCTCAAGCCGCAGGCGGCCGCGGCGGCGCCCGACAAGTCGGTGGAGGAGCCTGCACCGATGAACCCGGCGAACGAGGCGACCAACGCCTTCGAAGCGATCGGCACCGACCAGGGGGCTGAGGACGGCTTTGGGAAAGGGGCGGCCTGATGCTCGAACGCATCAAGACGGTCACCCTGGTTTCCATCATTACGCTGCTGGTATGGATCTTCGCGGAAGCGGAGAGCCTGCAGCGCCGCGATATCCGATTTACGCTTCAGTTTGCTTCGGACTCGCCGTCGGAGCGAGCAATCGAGGCGGAAGATGGTTTTCGCGGCACGGTGACGGTGTCCTTTTCGGGCAGCGCCAGCGCGTTTGCGCCTGCGGAAGAGATGACGCGGACGGGGCCGTTGGTGCTGGCGATCGGTTCGCCCGGAATTCCGTTGCAGCCGGGGGAGTACGTGGTCTCGCTGCGCGATGCGCTGCGGTCGGATGTTCAGCTCCGGAAGCTGGGGCTGACGGTGGATCGCGTCGAGCCTCCGACGGTGAAGGTGCGCGTGGACGCGATGGAAGTGCGGACAGCCCGGGTGGTGGTGGATGTGGGCGAGGCCGAGCTTGAGGGTGTGCCGGAAGTCCGACCGACGACGGTGAAGCTCTATCTGCCCAGCGATGCCGCGAGCGCTGTCGGGGCGACGCCGGAGGTCTATGCGACGCTGCGGGCGGAGGACCTGGCCCGGCTGGTGGCGGGAAGGCGCGAGACAGTTTCGCAGGTGCGACTCGAGTTGCCGATGGCGCTCAAGAACAAGCGATCGGCCCGGATCGAGCCTTCGACGGCGTCTGTGACGCTCGCGGTACGCAAGCGTCAGGCGTCGGTCGAGTTGACGGGCGTGCCGATCCAGGTGCGGATGGCCCCGGGCGAATTGGCCCGGTGGGATGTTTCGATCCCGGAACAGGATCGGTTTGTGCCCAAGGTCACGGTGAGCGGGCCGGCGGATCTGGTAGATCAGGTGAAACGGGGCGAGATCAAGGTGGCGGCAACTGTCAACCTGACGTTTGAGGATCTCGAAAAGGGAGTTACGCAAAAGGAAATCGTCTTCTCTGATCTGCCGACGCTGCTGAAATTTGACACCGAAACGCGGCTGGTGCGGGTGGGAATCAAGAAGAGAGCGGCGACGCCGTAAACCCGCCGAAGTCAGGCATTTGCGGGCGTTGCGAGGGCTTGCGGCACCCGACTTTTTCCGCTACAATGCGGTCAAGGGTTCAGTAGGCCTTTTGAGGCCTCAA
>JAFEBN010000235.1 GCA_018242645.1 Planctomycetota bacterium
AGTGCTGCCCGCGCTGACGCCCGGCGGAGATCGCGTGGCCATGGAGTCTCTGCCGAAGACGGGAAGACGCCCCAGTAAAACTCTGTTGCCGGGAGCGTGAGGCTGGTGGCGGGCTGCGAGCCGTTCATGGCTTCGCCTCCCTTTCATCCGCGACAGCGTTTCGCGTTTCGTTCGCCGGGCGGATGGTCACGCCGGGCGGTGGGCTCACAAGAGCCGAGCGCATCTGGAGCGTGTGGGTATAGGTACTAGGGACATCGGTGAGTTCGACTTGCGTGCCGCGGATGCTCTTCACGAGGTATCGCTGCATTCGATCGCCGACGGCCACTGTCTGTACCTTGTTGGAATCGGGGTCAAAGAGCGCGACTCGAGGTGCGCCGTCCGAACCTGTAACGATCCCGACGAGCTGCAGTTTCAGAGCCGGCGGCGGCGGAGGTGGCGGGGGCGGCGTTGATGCGACGGCCTCGACGGGCTTTGGCGGCACTTTCCAGAGCTGGGCGTCGAACGCCGCGAGATCGATGGTGCGCGTGGTGGCGGAACGGGGCGCCGGCGTCCAGGCGTTGGTGCCGGGAAGCCTGGCGTCGGATCGTGCCGCGGCAGCCGCGAGCGAGTGCTCGGGAGTGAGGGGCCAACACGACCAGATGATGAGCGATGCGCCAATTAGAAACCAGGCCAGGCGAGTCCGCATTCTGGCGCTCGGCTTCGCGTCTACCGGAGACGAGACCGGGTTCATGTGGCGCCCCCGGCGGGGTCGCCCATCTCACCCATGCCCTGGAGCACGCGCCTCATTTCGAAGTCGTCGGTTTCGCCTCGCAGGACCAGCCGGAGACCTTCCTCGAGGAGTGTTTTCATGCCGCGGCGGGCGGCATGCTCGCGGATGTCGGCCAGCGATGCCCCTTGTGCGACGGGGTCGCGGAGCGCATCATCAACGAGAAGCAGCTCAAAGACACCGAGGCGACCGGCGTAGCCGGTGTCAAGACAGGTCGGGCATCCCTTGCCGCGACAGGAGGCGTGCAAACGGCGGACAAGGCGCTGCGCCATCACCGCAGAGAGCGACGCGGCGACCAGATAAGACTCGGCGCCGAGATCGACAAGCCGGGTGACGGCGCTCGCCGCGTCGTTGGTGTGAAGTGTTGAGAGAACCAGGTGGCCCGTGAGGCTTGCCTGCAAGGCGATGCGGGCGGTTTCGGTGTCGCGGATCTCGCCCACCATCACGACATCGGGATCCTGGCGCAGGATGTGGCGCAGCCCCGTGGCGAACGTGACGCCTTTCTTCGGGTTGATCTGCGACTGGCTGATGGCGATGCCCGATGTGGAGAGTTCATACTCGATCGGATCTTCGATGGTCATGATGTTGAGGTCGCCCCGGTTGCGGCCAGAACGTCTCCGGGCGGTTTGTCCGGGTTCGCCCCCCGCTGCGATAGAGCGAAGGAGGGTGTAGAGCGTGGTCGTCTTGCCCGACCCGGTCGGGCCGGTGACGAGGATGATGCCGTGCGACCGCTCGGCCCGGTCGAGCAGTGCGGTACGGACATGATCCGGCATTCCGAGGCTTGCGAACGTGGCGAGGTGGGCGCCGCGAGCGTTATCCAGTAAGCGCAGCACGGCACGCTCGCCGTAGTTGGTGGGAAGGGTGCTGATGCGCAGGTCGATCGACCGAGCGGGTTGGGTGCCGGCGCGACCGATGGTGATCGTGGCGCGGCCGTCCTGCGGAGCGTGCCGCTCGGCCACGTCCATCTGCCCCATGACCTTGATCCGGCTGAGAAGCCCGTGGGTCAGGGTGTGCGGCAGTTCACGGGCGGCATAGAGCACGCCGTCCACCCGGTAACGCACCAGCGTGCGATCCGCCAGCGGCTGGACATGAATATCGCTGGCGTGCTTGGAAAGCGCTTCGAAGAGCATCGCGTCCACGAGGCGCACGACGGCGCCCTTGCCCTCGAGGGTGAGAACATCGCGATCGGCCGAGCGGAGGCTTTGCTCGATCGCCGAGTCGAGGTCCGCCGCGTGCAGCTCGATCGTGTCGGCGGCGGGTTGGCGGGCACGAGCTTCGTGCGAGTCGTACGCCCGATCGACCTCAAGCGCGATGACCTCGTCGGAATCCTGCTGACTGCGAACAGCCCGGCCGAGCCGGGCGCCGATATTGTGGATGATCGTGGCGGGCGTGCGAGCGGACACACCGAGCAGTTCCTCGCCCGTGCTCGCGATGCCCCGGCTGCAGACCAGGTGGTGACGCGCAAAGTCGCGGGGAATCTGCTCGAGAAACGCGAGCGACGGCTCCGGAGTTGAAACGGAATTGGCCTCGGTTGCCGTGTCCATGGTGCTAGCGGATGATGCGGGGAGTCATCGTGGGGAAGCCGTCGCCGATGCCCAGCGACTTGAGCCCGTTGGCGCGGATGCTCGCGTCGGTCAGGAATTTCAGGTCGTTGAGCTGCTGGTCGCGCAGCACGGCGGCGCGGATGAACACGAAGAAGCGCTGGCGTGAATTACTGTTGTCGCGTGTCTTGAAGAGTTCGCCCACGATCGGCACGTCGCCGACAAAGGGAACCTGGCTGACGTTCCGCCCGTCCGTGAGCAGCTCGATGCCGCCCACCACGACGGTGTGTCCATCGGGAATGGTCGCGTTGCTGGTGACGTTGTTCTGCTGGCGCGGAGGCGGGAGCCCGGTGGCCGGCGGCGCACCGACGAACGAACTCAGCGAGAGTGAATACTGCAGCACCAGTTGATCGGCTTCGGCGATCTGGGGCGTGACCTTGATCGAGGTGCCGGCGTCCTGTGTGCCTCCGAAACTGGTCGTGGTGCCCGCCCCCGAGGTGGTGTTGCTGATGGTGTACGGCTGCTGGAGCACCGAATCGAACGAGGCTTCCTGGTTGTTGTTCACCAGCACCCGCGGCAGGCTCTTGGTCGAACCGTTGGAGATCGTCTCGAGCGCCTTGATGACGGCGGCAAAGTCGCCCGGATTCAGCACGGCGCCGGTGAAGCCCTGCGAAGCGGTCGGGGTACGGTTTCCCGGCGTGCCGCTGGTGAGCCCGAAGAGCGAACTCAGTTGATAAAGCGCGTTGTCGACCGTGCCGAGCTTCTCGAGTTCGATGCCCAGGTTCAGCGAATCCTGCTCGCTGAGGCTCACCAGATAAACCTCGAGCATCACCTGCGGCTGGCGAACATCGAGCTGTCGAATCAGCAGTTCAAGCTGTGCGAGCAGTCGCGGCTCCGCAATCGCGATGAGCGTGTTGGTTCCTTTGTCGGCCGTGAGGGAAAGACCGGCAAGCTCGCCGCCGGTGCGTGAACTGCGCGGCGCCGCGGGGCGGGAAGGTTGGGTGGTCGGGGATTGAACCGGTGGCGGGGGGACGACCGAAGGGATCACGCTGCCTTGCGATGGATCGTCGGTGCGGCTCGTGCGCTGGGCGCCGGCCTCGCGGAATGCCGGGGGAATAGCCCCGGAGGAATCGAGGCTCGCGGCCGGGTCCAAGGCACCGCCGGAAATCAGATGCTGGAGCGTCTCGAGCACTTCATTGACCGGACGGTTCCGGATCGGAAAGGCGCGGACGGGGCGTGCCGCGGATTGGGGGGTGGCGTCCAGCCGTTCCATCAAAGCGACGATCTGTTCGTGCTGCGTGGGTGTCGCGGTTACGATCAGTGTGCCGGTAAGGTCGTCGGTGACGATGCGGAAGCGCTCCTCGCCGCCGGCGGAGGCGGAAGGTGAGCCGGTGCCGGGCGTCCCTGGCTGGCCCCGCTCCCGGACGGTTTGCTCGATAAGCGATGCGACTTCTTTCGCGCTGAAAACTTTCGGGGTGTAATCCCGCGTCACAACCTGTTCGCGCTGGTCGAGCGCGTGGATGAGACGTAACCACGCCTCACGGGTGTCGGCGGGCGCGATGAGGAGCAGCGAGCGGCCGTCGGGCGCGGTGACCAATTCACCCTTGAGTTTGTCTCCGGAGATTGAGTCCCGCTTGGTGGCCAGCTGGTTGACCGCCGCGGCAAGCGCAGCGGGTGGTATGTTCTTCGCTTCGACGACGACGGGCGCAATGTCTTCCCGGGGCACATCGAGCGTCTCCAGCAGCTTCCGGACCTCTTCGACCCGGGATGAGAGGTCGCTGATCAGCAGCAGGCCGGAATCACCGACCGCCGAAGCGCTCCCGACGTTCTTGGTTAAAAAAGGTTTGACCGCCTCGGCCAACTCCTTCGCGGGCCGAGCGCGGCATCGGACAATCTGCTGCGTGAACCCCGGCCCCGTGCGGGCGCCCTCGGTGAGCTGCACGCCCGAAGCCCCGGCAGCATCCGCCAGTCGGACCACCGAGAGCACGCGGGCGCCGGGTGTGCGAACGAGCGTGAGTTGGCGGGCGGCGAGCACCTGGTTGGTGAGATCGAGCAGTTCATCCGGCGAGAGGTCGATGACGCCACGCAGGATCACGGCGGATCCCGATGCTCCTTGCCCCTTGAGCAGGGCCGGATCGAACTCGATCGGCAGTTCGAGCGTGCTGGAAGTGAGCACCACCAGGCCCGCCAGGTCCACTTGCTCGGGCAGCGAGACACGAACATCTTTCGGCGCCGCATGGGCGACTGAAAGCGCACAGACCAACGACAAGATGGTCCACTTCGCATGGCGCATCGCGAGCCTCCCGGTTGAGCGCGCGGAGTCTAACCAACATAAGAAGAAAGACACAAATCCTTCCACAAATCTGTGGATGACGTCAGAACGCCCGGCCCGAACGCCGCACGGTCGGGTGGTGCGAACCGCTTGAGCAAGGGGGCGCTCAGTTCGCCGTCATGTACCGCTCATGCGGGGGCGGAATGGTGGGTTGATGCCTCAGACGCACAAGCTAACCCCCCGCACGACCGGGCGCACGAAGCCGCTGTGGTTTGAAGGTGTCGAGGTGCCCCAATTCGGCAAGCTCTCCCGCGACGCCAAGGCGGATGTCTGCATCGTCGGAGCGGGAATCGCCGGGTTGACGACCGCATACCTCCTCGCCCGCGCAGGGCGAAGTGTGGTGGTGCTGGACGAACGGCCGATCGGCGGGGGCGAGAGCGGACGCACGAGTGCGCACCTCGCCAGCGCCATCGACGACCGATTCACGACGATCGAACAACGACTGGGTCCCCAGGCCGCGAAGCTCCAGTACGAAAGCCATTCGACCGCGATCGATACGATCGAGCGGATCTGCCTGGCGGAGGAGATCGAGTGCGACTTCGCCCGCGTTGATGGTTTTTTGTTTCTGGGGCGGGGCCACGAGCCCGCGTTATTGCAACAGGAATGCGAGGCGGCCCGACGCGCGGGATTTCACGATGTCGGCCTGCTCGACCGTGCGCCGGTGACGGGCGTGAAATCCGGCGCGTGCTTGCGCTTTCCCCGCCAGGCCCGCTTCCACCCGCTGAAATACCTCGCGGGCCTCGCCCGAACACTGCAGAACATGGGCGTCCGCATCTATTGCGGCACGCGCGTGGGCGATCTCTCGGGAGACGGCCCGGTGCTCGCCAAGCTGGAAGGCGGCCCCCTCGTGCACGCCCGGCACGGTGTTGCGGCCACCAACGTACCGGCGCCGATCGACAACTGGCTCGCGATCTATACCAAACAGGCGAGCTATCGCAGTTATGTCATCGGGATGGAAGTACAGGCGGGCGTGGTGTCGGATGCGCTCTACTGGGATACCGAAGACCCATATCACTACGTGCGTCTCGCGGCAGCGCCCGATGGGCGCACACTGCTCGTGGTGGGAGGAGCCGATCATCGCGTTGGCACGCTGGGCAGCAGCAAGGAAGCCGACGGGCGCTTCGCAGAGATCGAAGGTTGGGCCCGGGATCGCTTCTGCACCGAGCACGGCAAGGGAGCGCTCGGGCCGGTCGCCATCCGCTGGTCCGGGCAGGTGGCCGAACCGGACGACGGCGTGGCCTTCCTGGGACGCGTTCCCACGGCGCACCATCGCAACTGCTTCGTGATCACCGGTGACAGCGGTATGGGCCTGACGGGCGGCACGGCGGGCGCGATCCTGGTCAGCGAACTCATCCTGCGAGAAGGTGAGGGCAAGCCCGACCACGAGGTTCATCCCTGGGCGGCGCTCTACGACCCGGCGCGGAGCCCCGCGCGATCGCTCGGGGCCACCGTCGAGTTTCTGAAGGAGAACGCCGCCGCCGCGGCGAGCTTCTCGGAATACCTGACCGGGGGCGACGTTGCGTCCATCGAGGAAATCCCGCACGGCAGCGGCGCGGTCATGCGCGACGGCGCCGGAAAAAGTGCCGTGTACAGGGATGAAAGGGGCGAGATCCACAAGTGCTCCGCGATCTGCACGCACCTGAAGTGCATCGTGCGCTGGAACGGTCTCGAGAAAAGCTGGGATTGCCCTTGTCACGGGAGCCGGTTTGATCCGTACGGGCGGGTGCTGATGGGCCCGGCTGTGGACGACCTGGCACCGCAAGGGTCCGAGGAGGAGGGCAAATAAAGCAACACTTAGCAGCGCTTCAGCGGGCGGTATCGTCGGAGCAGAAACATCAGGGAGCGTGAACGCTGCGCCGTCATCCGCCGCGGGTCCTCGCGCTCGCTCCAGGCGCTGGCGATGGATACTCGGCATCGTCGGGATGCTCGTTGCGGGATTGATCGTGGTGCGCCTGGCCTTACCCGGCATCATCCGGCGCTATGTCAACGACGTGCTGAGCCGAAGTCCGGATTTCGACGGCAGCATCGAGGCGATCGACGTTCATCTCTGGCGGGGTGCCTATTCCATCCGGGGCATCCGCATCATCAAGACCACCGGACGAGTGCCGGTCCCGTTTTTCGAGAGCAAGGAACTGGACCTGCACATGGACTGGCGCTCGCTCATTCACGGCAAGTTCCGAGGGTCCATGCGTCTCGACGAGCCGCGTCTCAACTTCGTCATGGGCCGATCCAGGCAGGAGTCACAGACGGGCGTCGATCAGCCGTGGCTCTCGATGCTCAACGATCTGTTCCCGTTTCAGCTCGACCGCGTCACGGTTGACGGAGGCGAAGTTCATTTTCACACGTTTCATACCAGCCCCAAGGTCAACGTGTACCTCTCGGACATCGCCGCGACGGTTGAGAATCTCACCAACGCATCCGGCAGCCTCGACCCGCTGATCGCCACGGTGCGCGCGACGGGAACGGCAATGCACAGCGGACGCTTCGAACTCGAGCTTGCGCTGGACCCCGTATCGCATCGTCCCAATTTCGACTTGGCCACGCGGCTGCTCGATCTCGACGTGCGAAAGCTCAACGACTTGGCGCGGGCCTTCGGCGGCTTTGACTTCGAGGAGGGGCGGTTCGACTTTGTGATCGAAGCCGCGACAAAGGACGGCTTCCTCAACGGTTACGCCAAGCCGTTGTTTCGCGACGCGATCGTGCTCGGCCCCCGCGACCTGCGGGAGGAAAGCCCGTTCCGCGCGGGGTGGGAGGCGATCGTCGGCGCGGTGGGAGCCATCCTCAGCAACCAGGAACGACGGCAGTTCGGCACGCGATTCACGCTTGTCGGCGAGTTCGACGATCCGCAGACCAGCACGCTGGAAGTCATCGGCAATGTCCTGCGCAACGCGTTCATCCGGGCGTATCTGCCCAATATCGAAGGGCGCGCCACGCCCGAGTTTGCCGGTGAAGCCGGCCTTGAAAAGAAAGATCGGTGATTCATGTTGATCCGCTTGCTTGCCCGGTGTTTTCTGGCGACCGTCACGCTTGTGGCGGCCGGGTGCGGATCCGGCGGCGGATCGACGCCTTCTTCCGGCGACCCCGAAGCCGACCGTCGGGCCGAACTCCGGGTCGCCGGCAGCGACGACAAAGGCGACAGCCGCACCTTGTACGATCGCCTGGGAGGCGAGCCGGGCATCACGGCCATCGTGGACGACATGACCGAGCGCGTCATCGCCGACCCGCGGGTGAACTTCGACCGCACCAACGTCAAGAGCGGCTGGATCGGAACGATGTACCGTCCGTGGAATCCGTCGCCCGAGAACGTGCAGCGCTTCAAACTGCACACCGTGCAGTTTCTGGTGCTCGCCGCGGGCGGGCCGGCACAGTACTCGGGCCGCGACATGGCGACCGTGCACAAGGAGATGCGCATCACTAACAACGAATTCGACGCGATGGTGGGGGATATCAAGGCGTCGATGGACCGGCTCGGCGTGGGCGCCCGGGAGAAAAAGGATCTCCTGGCCATCGTGGAAACGACGCGGAAACAGATTGTCGAAAAGCAGTAGTTAGCGAGCGGCCCAACGCCCGGCGCGCTTGCCGCTCGTGAGCGCGCCCGCCACGGTCGCCGGGTTCTCGGTGTCGAGAGCTTCGCCCGCGAAGCAAAGCGTGCCCGCGACTGGACGGGCGAGCTCGCTTGCCGCCGTGTCCTGGCCCACGAGCGCGTAGCTGTACGCGCCCCGCGAGAACGGATCGGTCAGCCAGTTGTGCGCATGAAACCGGCAGAGGCGGGCGCCGAGAAAGCCCCTTGCCCGGTGGAAGAGGTCCGCCAGTGACTGGATCGCGCAGCGCCGCAGCCGGCTTTCATCGGCATTGCTGAGCGCGTCCGCAACAGGGCCTCCCGCCCAGCCGGTGAGCCGGCATGATCTCAAGGGCCGTGCGGTCCACCATGTCGGGAACGCCGAGCCGGGGGTGTGAAGGAACGAAGCGTCGGCGGTATCCTCATCGTCTTCCCAGAAGGGGCGATCGAATTCGAGCAGCACTTTTTCGAGCAGCACTTTGACCACGCCGCCAAAGCCGATGTCATGGACACGGCGCAGCGCGGGCACGGGCGGGTCGAAGTGAACAGCGCCCGGCCCGCCGGGAGGGCACTGCAGGATTCCTAGCGGCAGGGTGATCACGACGCGAGGGGCTCGGTAGACCCGGCGCCGCGTGTGAATCGCGGCCTCACCCGGTTTCCAGTGCACGCCGGTGACCTGCTCGCGAAGGCGGAGTTTGAGGAGCCGCCGGTCGATCGAACGCAGCAAGCCCGCGACAAGCGCTCCGTAACCGGTGAGGAGCCGGAACTGCGTGTTGTCCTCGGTGTTGCCAATATCCGCCCATTCCTTCGCGAGCGAGCGTGCGCTGATCCGTTCGGGGTCGGCGGCGTCAAAGCCTTTGACGAAGTCCAGCGCGGTGCGGCGCTTGAGCTCGCTCACACGCGACCGAGTCAGATAATTTGAGAATGAAACGTCAGGTCCGCGAAGCTTGGCCAGGCCACGCATCGCGTCCTCAAGCCGGGCGTCGAAGTCGTCGGCTTTGGCCAGGCGCCCGTGGCGTCGCTCGTGGTGTTCGAACGGCACGTCGTAGGCGGATAGTTCGAGGTTGCGGATCAGACCCCAGGTTGAGTCCGGGCGACCATGGACGAACTCCGCGCCCAGTTCGGTCGCAAATGGGGCCGAGGGCGACGCGAGCGTGTGAATCCGTCCGCCGATTCGATCGCGACCTTCGAGCACGAGCACCCGTGCGCCGTGCTGCGTCGCTTCCTTTGCCGCGGCAAGCCCGGCAGCGCCGGCGCCAATCACGATGATGTCGACACCCGATCGCAAGATCTGAAAGTGGAAGGCGGCATGAGGTGCTCGTGAAACGAATCTGAGATCACAAACCGGGCATTTACCTTGGTTGACGAACGCCCGGCACGGGGCCTCAATAGACGCAGTGATTCAGCGCAAGCGTCCATCGGCCGGTCAGAGAGCGGGATTCGTCGGCGCGGAGAAGTTTCTGCCGCGTGTCCACTCGCTCAGGCAACTGCGTGCCGCGGTGCAGTCTTGCCGAGGCTGCGACCTTTACAAGGGCGCCACGCAGGCGGTGTTCGGAGCGGGGGGAAGCAAGCCGAGCCTGATGCTGGTCGGCGAGCAACCCGGCGATCAAGAGGACAAGCAGGGCCGGCCGTTCGTCGGGCCGGCGGGGGCGCTGCTTCACAAAGCACTCGCCGAGGCGGGAATCGCGGAAGAGAACACATACTTCACCAACGCGGTAAAGCACTTTCGCTGGGTCGTGAACCCTCGCGGCAAGCGACGCCTGCACAAGTCGCCTGGCGCCCAGCAGATTGCGGCTTGTCACGCGTGGCTGGCGTGCGAGGTCGAAGCGACCGCGCCGCGGGTGATCGTTCTTCTCGGCGCTGCGGCGGGCATGGCGTTTTTCGGTCGCTCGTTCCGTGTCGGCACGTCGCGTGGCCGTCTTCTGACGCTCGGCTCGCGGCGGTTTCTCGCCACGATTCATCCATCGGCCGTGCTGCGGTCGACCAGCAGCGCCGAGCGTGCGGTCGCGTTTCGCGGGCTGGTGACCGATCTTCAAGCCGCCCGCGCAGCCGCGGCGTAAACCCTGTTTGTTCGGAGAGCCTGCTGTGGCATTCTTCACGCTTTCACGTTCCGACAACGGCAGTTGGTGGTTCCGGCTCATCGCACGCGATGGAGGGCTGCTGCTGTCGAGCGAGCCGTTTGCTTCGCGGGAGCTGGCGCTCCAGGGGATCGACGAGGTGCGCATCCGTTCGGTCGTTGATGCAGGGTTTCTCCGTCACCATACCGCCGTGATGCAGCATTCGTTCACCCTGTGCAGCGCTTCGCAGGGCGTGATCGGACGCAGCCCGATCTATGCCAGCGCGCCGGAGATGGAGACGGCGATCGAGCACATCAAGCAGCGGGCGCACTCGGCAACTGTTCGCGACGCCAACAACGGCGCGGGTTCGCACTGACCCTGGCGAATCACGCGCCCTTTAACCCGAGTTCACGCCCAGCGCGCTGAGTCAGTGCAGCGATGACAGCAAGGAATGGACAAGCAAGGCGCGAAACAGCGGCACGTCGACAGACCCGGCAGCAGCCCCGCCCTCCGTTTCCCGAGCAGCACCAGGACAAGCCAGGGCTCGAGTCCAAGCTGAATCCGCGTCCGCGCTATTGGGCGCCCGGGTATCGGGCGGCCGGCAAGCTCATGGACAAAGTGGCGTTGATCACAGGTGGCGACTCGGGGATCGGTCGCGCCGTCGCCGTGCTTTTCGCCCGAGAAGGTTGCGACGTCGCGATCAATTTTCTGGATGCCGAGCGGGCGGACGCCGAAGAAACCCGTCAGGTGGTCGAGATGGAGGGGCGACGCTGCCTCCTTCTCCCCGGCGATCTGCGCGACCCGCGCGTCTGCCGCGACCTGGTTGAACAGACCGTTCGACGCCTCGGGCAGCTTGATGTCCTGGTAAGCAATGCCGCCTGGCAGAATCGCAAGCAGAGCATCGAAGAGCTCTCCGATGCCGAGCTCGAGCGCACGTTTGAGACCAATGTGTACGCCTATGTGCGCCTCGTGAAGGCCGCCATGCGTCACATGAAGCCGGGCGCAGCGATCATCGCGACGAGTTCCGAAACGGCGTTCGACGGACCGGAGGAACTGCCCGATTACTCCGCGACCAAGGGCGCGATCAACACGCTCACCAAGAGCCTCGCCCGCCAGCTCATTCCAAAGGGGATCCGCGTCAATGCGGTGGCGCCCGGACCCGTCTGGACGCCGCTCAATGCCGCGGATCGCGGCACCAGTCCCAAGCGTGTCGCGAAGTTCGGCGCGGGAAAAACCTCCCCGCCCATCAAGCGCCCGGCTCAGCCGGAAGAACTCGCCCCCGCGTACGTGTTCCTCGCTTCCGAAGCCGACTCGAGCTACGTCGCCGGGCAGGTGCTCCGAGTGATGGGGGGCAAGACCTCCGGCGGTTGAATAAGGAGTCCATCATGGCCCGATACGGAAAGAAAGCCTCCGAAAAAGTCGAACGCGCCATGCACGAACGCAAGCGCGGCACGCTCCGCAGCGGCGGTTCGGGGAAGAAAGTGACCAGCCGCAAGCAGGCCATCGCGATCGGCTTGTCCGAGGCTCGTCGCGAAGGCGGCAAGGTGCCCCGCAAGCGCTCGTCCAAGTGACCCCAACCGATTTGACTCGATTCACACCCTGCTCACTGCCCCGACACGCGTAAACCCAGCCTGTCTCCGATCAGCACACACAGCGTGAGTACCGCAGTGTCGTCTTCGGGGCGCGGCGTTCCGCTGCCCTGGTTTCACCCTTTTTAGGAGTTCTTCATGAGTAATCGAAATCGCAACCGCCAGCATCAGCAGGATCGAGGTTGGCAGGGCCAGTCCGGCGGTCAGTACGGCGGACAGTCCACGTACCAGGGCAATCAGGGCCAGTCGTGGTCGCAGCGCGGCGGCCGCTCCCAGGGCCAGGATCGCAACGAGTGGCAGTCCTATCCCGAATCCTCCGAGGGTCGCGACCAGTACGGCTCCATGGGCTACGGCCAGAGCAACTGGGGTCAGAGGAATCTCGGTCGCCAAGGCTTCGGACAGACCGGATACGGCCAGAGTGGTCCCGGACAGAGTGGTTATGGCCAGGGCAGCTACGGTCAGAATGAATACAGCCGCGGCAACCAGAGCGGCTCGAGCCAGGGCAACGACTACGGCGAATACGGTGCCGGATACGGCGGCATGTGGTCGCGCGAATCGGAAGACAGCGGCAACTACGGCTCCGACCGCCGCTTCGAATCCCGTGAAGGGGGCGCTTCGCGCTACAACCAGCAGTCGCAGGGCCCGGACTACGGCTACAGCAGCTACGGCCGAAGCGGCTCGGGCGACTACACGGGCGGCAGCGAAGGCGGCTACGGGAGCCAGTACGGCTCAGGCAATTACGGTGGTGGCAGCTCCAGCGGCAGTTCGGCCCGCGGTAACTATGGCAACTACGGCGGAAGCGGCTACGGCGGCGGAAGCGGTGGGAACTATGGAAGCTATTCGGGCGGTGGGTCGTATGGCGGCCAGAACTATGGCAATTCGGGGTGGGGTGGCAGCTCCGGTGGCTATTCGGGCGGAACCTCCGGGAGCGGTTACTCGGGAGGCTCGGGAAGCCAGGGGATGGGCGGTTACTCCGGCGGGCAGGGCATGGGTGGCTACTCCAGCGGCTCGGGTATGGGCTCGTATGGCAGCCAGAGCGGCTCGAGCGAGTACGGCCGGGGTGTTGCGCCTCGCAACTACAAGAAGTCGGACGACCGGGTCCGCGATGATGTGTGCGAGCGCCTCATTCAGGACGGGTACGACTGCAGCGAGATCGACGTTGCCTGCAAGGACGGCGTCATCACGCTTTCGGGCGAGGCGTGCAGCCGCGAGACCAAGCACTCGATGGAGCACAGCGCTTCGGCCGTCACCGGCGTGAACGACGTGCAGAATCAGATCCGCGTCAAGAAGGGCGATCGCCAGGGTGGCAGCTCGGGCACCAGCTCAAGCGACCAGGGCTACTCGAGCAAGGGGATGAGCGACTCGGGCTCGAGCTCTTCGACCTCCGGCTCGTATTCCGGCACGTCGACCGGTACTTCGACCGGTACGTCGACGGGGACAACCGGTTCGCGCAAGTCATAAGACCTGCATATTGGTTCTGTAGACACGCGGCGCCGCCCAATTCGTTCGGGCGGCGCCGTTCATTTTGCAACAGCAAATCCGATTTACTTGGGAGGATTGGACCGGGTGTGAAGCCGGCGTTCGAGCTGGTCGACTCGGGCTTCGAGCTCGCCGATCAACTCGCAGAGGCTGCGGATGACATCGAGCGTTGCCAGGTGGACGTGGAAGACGCGATCGGGAAAACCGGCCCCGCGGAGCTCTTCGTACACCTGCTCTATGGCCGTGTGGACGCCATCACAGATTCGTTTCGAGCCCATACAGCATTTCCTGTGGCCAGTTCCCTTCGGAAGAAGCGCACCACAGTCTTCGATGGAAGCTTGTCAGAACATAGCAAAAGAACCGGCTTCCACCGGGCCCGCCGCGACTGGCCGCGGCGGGCCCTTCCGTCCGTCAAAAGCCCGTGAGACCTTTTTCAAGTCGATCACGGGCGAAGGGAGTTAGCTGGCGGCCTGTTCGCCGCCCGTCTGCTGACCGGTCTGTGTGCCACCGGTCTGATTCCGACTTTGCTGGTTGCCGGCATCGCGACCGGCCTGATTGGGTTCGGCGCGTGCCGCGTCCGCGTCGTTGGCGGGCGTGGAGGCCGATCCGGCGCCGGTGCTGGAAGAGGGCTTCTGGCCCGATTTGCCCTCGCTCTGGAGCGAGCCGGCGTTGCGGGGGAGTTTTCCGGGCTCGCCCTCGGGCTGGGTGGTCGGGAAGATCTCCCGGCCGGCCTGCTTGCCGGGGGTCGAGTCTCCCTGCTTCGGTCCTGATTGATTGCCCTGTTTCTCTTGTGCCATCGAAAGTCCTTTCCTTGCCAATTGTGTGGTGTGTTGCGGTTGAGCGTGCGGAGCGACATCCCGGGGCGCGTGATGTCGACATAAGGACGAACTCATCGCGTTTGTGTCAAAGCGCAGGGATGTTGTCTCGGCGTTCACGCCATGCTCACGTGTCCGTCGTTTGCTTGGAGTTCCGGCTGGAGATGAATCATGCGAACGGTGCAGCGGTGGATCGACTCGGTACTGAGATGGCGTACGCAAGGCTTCGGCGCGGGCCGGCTCGTGATGAACGCCGCGACGGGGGAGGAACTCCCGGTGTCGGTGAATCCGCAGATCGACCCGCGCGCATCCATTCCCGAGACGCCGCCCGCGATGCCGGCCGTGCGGGCGTCCGCGCAGGACGCGTCGGGTGCGCTTGAGAACGCCAAGCGGTGTTCAACCTGCGGCAACGAATACGAGAACGTGTTCCGCGTGATCCGCGACCGGCAGGAATTTGTGTTCGACAGCATCGAATGCGCGGCGCACATGTTGGCGCCGGTGTGTTCGCACTGCGGGTGCCGGATCCTGGGGCACGGGGTGGAGGCGGATGGGCTTGTTTTCTGCTGCAACCACTGCGCGCGTCACAGCGAGCGTCACAAGGCGGGCTGATTTCTCCACCTGAACAGACTTTCACTGCGGACTTATCCGATCCTCAGAGCATCGTCGTAACGTTCGCTTCGCACGCGGGTGGGCGCTGCAGTCGAGAGATCCGAGTCAGGGAGGAAGTGGGCGAGAGTCCGAAAGGTGCTCGTCCATGTTGTCTGACATCGCACCCACAAGTCGGAACGCCCATCGCCTGGATGCGAGGGCGTTTCGCTTTTTGCGCGCATGAGTTGGTTGTCATGAAGGGCTCATGAGCAATCACTGAAAACAACAACACGTGTGCTCCGAAGAAATTCGGTTTTTTGAGCTTTGGTGTGTGCAGTTGCGCTTGTTGCCGCTAGGCTCTGTGGGCAGAGACGCGCCTCGCGCGTTCTGCACGCGAGGACTTTCAATATGAGCATGCCCGCCGCTGTCACGCCTGGGGATGAGGTCGCCAATCACGCGCGCCCGCCCCTGGTCGACGGCGCCGTGAACGACGAACCGACGCGGGACCAGATGCGAGAGGTGTTGCGTGCGCTGCGGGCGGTGGAGGCGGGCGATTTCTCTGTTCGTCTGCCGCAGGACTGGACGGGCCTGGGCGGAAAGATCGCCGACTCGCTGAATGCGATCGTGGCGTCGAGCTCGCGGATGGCCACCGAACTCGACCGGGTCGGCGAGGTGGTCGGCAAACAGGGCAAGACCAGGCAGCGTGCGCGGTTCGGCGGTCAGAGCGGCGCGTGGGTGACGATGGAAGCCTCGATCAACACGCTGATCGAGGACCTGCTGCACCCGACCTCGGAAGTCACCCGCGCGATCGCGGCGGTGGCTCAGGGCGACCTGATGCAGTCGGTGGGGCTTGAGGTGGACGGGCGTCCGCTGCAGGGCGAGTTTCTGCGCTCGGCGACGATCGTCAACACGATGATCCAGCAGCTCGCGATCTTCACTTCTGAGGTGACGCGCGTCGCCCGTGAAGTGGGAACCGATGGCAAGCTGGGCGGCCAGGCGCAGATCAGCGAAGTGGGCGGCGTGTGGAAGGACCTCACCGAGAGCGTCAACTCCATGGCCAGCAACCTGACCGCCCAGGTGCGCAACATCGCCGACGTGACCATCGCCGTCGCCAGCGGCGACCTTTCGCGCAAGATCACGGTGGACGTGAAGGGCGAGATCCTGCAGCTGAAAGAGGCCATCAACACGATGGTGGATCAGCTCCGCTCCTTCGCGTCGGAAGTGACGCGCGTGGCCCGCGAGGTGGGCACCGACGGCAAGCTCGGCGGCCAGGCCGTGGTGCCGGGCGTGGCCGGCACGTGGAAGGACCTCACCGACAGCGTGAACGCGATGGCGGGCAACCTCACCTCGCAGGTGCGCAACATCGCCGAAGTGACGACCGCCGTAGCGCGAGGGGATCTCTCGCGCAAGATCACGGTGGACGTGAAGGGCGAGATCCTGCAGCTGAAGGAAACCATCAACACGATGGTGGACCAGCTCAACGCGTTCGCGGGTGAAGTGACGCGCGTGGCCCGCGAAGTGGGCACCGAGGGCAAGCTGGGCGGCCAGGCGGTGGTGCGTGAAGTCAGCGGCGTGTGGAAGGATCTCACCGACAACGTGAACTCGATGGCGGGCAACCTGACCGCCCAGGTGCGCAACATCGCCGAGGTGGCCACCGCGATCGCGCGTGGCGACCTGTCCAAAAAGATCACCGTCAACGTGAGCGGCGAGATCCTGGAGTTGAAAGAAACCATCAACACGATGGTGGATCAGCTCAACGCGTTCGCGGGCGAAGTGACGCGCGTGGCGCGCGAGGTGGGAACCGACGGCAAGCTCGGCGGGCAGGCGGTGGTGCCGGGCGTCGCGGGCACGTGGAAGGACCTGACCGACAACGTGAACTCGATGGCGGGCAACCTGACCGCCCAGGTCCGCAATATCGCGGAAGTGTCGACGGCGATCGCCAGCGGCGACCTGTCCAAGAAGATCACCGTCAACGTCAGCGGCGAGATTCTGCAGCTCAAGGAAACCATCAACACGATGGTGGACCAGCTCAACGCGTTCGCGGGCGAAGTGACGCGCGTGGCGCGCGAGGTGGGCACCGACGGCAAACTCGGCGGGCAGGCCGTCGTCCGAGGTGTCGCGGGCACGTGGAAGGACCTGACCGACAACGTGAACTCGATGGCGGGCAACCTGACCTCGCAGGTGCGCAACATCGCCGAGGTGACGACCGCCGTCGCGCGAGGCGACCTTTCCCGCAAGATCACGGTGGACGTGAAGGGCGAGATCCTGGAGTTGAAGAACACCATCAACACGATGGTGGATCAGCTCAACGCGTTCGCGGGTGAAGTGACGCGCGTGGCGCGCGAAGTGGGAACCGACGGCAAGCTCGGTGGCCAGGCGGTGGTCCCCGGCGTCGCGGGCACGTGGAAGGACCTGACCGACAACGTGAACTCGATGGCGGGCAACCTGACCGCGCAGGTCCGCAACATCGCCGAAGTGGCCACGGCCGTGGCGCAGGGCGACCTGTCGCGCAAGATCACCGTGGACGTGCGCGGGGAAATCCTCGAGCTGAAGGAAACGCTGAACACCATGGTGGATCAGCTCAACGCCTTCGCCTCGGAGGTGACGCGCGTGGCGCGCGAAGTAGGCACGGAAGGCAAGCTCGGCGGCCAGGCCCAGGTGCCCGGCGTCGCCGGAACCTGGAAGGGCCTGACCGACAACGTCAACTTCATGGCGAGCAACCTGACCGCCCAGGTGCGCAACATCGCCGAGGTGACGACCGCCGTCGCGCGAGGCGACCTGTCCCGCAAGATCACGGTGGACGTGAAGGGCGAGATCCTGGAGCTGAAGAACACCATCAACACGATGGTGGATCAGCTCAACGGCTTCGCCGGCGAAGTGACGCGTGTGGCACGCGAAGTCGGCACGGCCGGCAAGCTCGGCGGCCAGGCGGTGGTCCCCGGCGTCGCGGGCACGTGGAAGGACCTGACCGATAACGTGAACTCGATGGCGGGCAACCTGACCGCGCAGGTGCGCAACATCGCCGAAGTCGCGACCGCGATCGCCAGCGGCGACCTTTCCAAGAAGATCACGGTGGACGTGCGCGGCGAGATCCTGCTGCTGAAGGAAACGCTGAACACGATGGTGGATCAGCTGCGGTCGTTTGCGGCGGAAGTGACGCGCGTGGCGCGCGAAGTGGGCACGGAAGGCAAGCTGGGCGGGCAGGCGGTTGTGCCGGGTGTTGCGGGCACATGGAAGGACCTGACCGACAGCGTGAACGCGATGGCGGGCAACCTGACGGGTCAGGTGCGCAACATCGCGGAAGTGACGACAGCGGTGGCGCGCGGCGACTTGTCCCGCAAGATCACGGTGGACGTCAAGGGCGAGATCCTGGAGCTGAAAGAAACCATCAACACGATGGTGGATCAGCTGCGGTCGTTTGCGGCGGAAGTGACGCGCGTGGCGCGCGAAGTGGGCACGGAAGGCAAGCTGGGCGGACAGGCGGTCGTTCCCGACGTCGCGGGCACGTGGAAGGACCTGACCGACAACGTGAACGTGATGGCGGCAAACCTGACCGAACAGGTCCGCGGCATCGTGAAGGTCGTGACGGCGGTGGCGGACGGCGACCTGAAGCAGAGCCTGACCGTCAACGCCAAGGGCGAGGTGGCGGCCCTGGCCGAAACGATCAACAACATGACCGAGACGCTTGCCATCTTCGCCGAGCAGGTGACCACGGTGGCGCGTGAGGTGGGCGTGGAAGGCCGGCTTGGTGGCCAAGCGAACGTGCCCGGCGCGTCGGGCACGTGGAAGGATCTGACCGGCAACGTGAACCTGCTGGCGGCCAACCTGACAACACAGGTGCGGGCGATCGCCGAGGTGGCGACGGCGGTGACCAAGGGCGACCTGACGCGATCGATCAAGGTGGAAGCCCGCGGCGAAGTCGCGGAGCTCAAAGACAACATCAACACGATGATCGGCAACCTCCGCCTGACCACCGATCGCAATACCGAGCAGGACTGGCTGAAGACAAACCTCGCCCGCTTCACGAACATGCTGCAGGGCCAGCGTGACCTTGTGACGGTCGGTCACCTGCTGCTGTCGGAACTGGTGCCCCTGGTCAACGCGCACCAGGGCCTGATCTATCAGATGGATATCGAGGACGGGCAATACCTGACGCTGCTGGCGAGCTACGGAAACGAGACGGATACGGGGTATCCGAGCCGTCTGAAGGTCGGCGACGGACTGCTGGGGCAGTGCGCGGTTGACAAGAAGCGGATTCTGGTTTCGAACGTGCCGCGGGACACGGTGCCGATCGGGTCTTCGATGTTCCGGGCGATTCCCAAGAGCCTTGTGGTGTTCCCGGTGGTGTTCGAAGGGCGGCTGAAGGCGGTGGTGGGGCTGGCCTCGCTGCATGACTTTGCGCCCTCGCACCTGTCGTTCCTGGAGCAGTTGACGGCGGGCATCGGCATTCTGCTGAACAGCATCGAGGCGACGATGCAGACCGAAGGTTTGCTGAAGCAGTCGCAGCAGCTCGCGGCGGAGCTGCAGACGCAGCAGGGCGAACTGCAGCAGACCAACGAGCAGCTTGCCCAGAAGGCCAAGCAGCTCGCCGAGCAGAACGTGGAAGTGGAACGCAAGAACCGCGAAATCGAGCAGGCGCGCGGCGCGCTCGAGGAGAAGGCGGCGGAGTTGGCGCTGACCTCGAAGTACAAGTCCGAGTTCCTGGCCAACATGTCGCACGAGCTGCGGACGCCGCTCAACAGCATTCTCATCCTGGGCCAGCAGCTGGTGGACAACCCGGAACAGAACCTGACGCCCAAGCAGGTGGAGTTTGCCCGCACGATCCATGCCGCGGGAACGGACCTGCTCAACCTGATCAGCGACATCCTGGATCTGTCGAAGATCGAGTCCGGCACGGTGTCGGTGGATGCGGAGGAAGTGAGCTTCGCGACGCTGAGCGACATGGTGACGCGGGCGTTCCGTCACGAGGCGGAGAACCGCCGGCTGGCGTTCAGCGTCAAGATGGAGCCTGGGCTGGGTCGCAGCATCACGACGGACTCGAAGCGCCTGCAGCAGGTGCTCAAGAACCTGCTGTCCAACGCGTTCAAGTTCACCGAACAGGGCAAGGTGCAACTGCGGATTCACCAGGTCACGGAGGGCTGGAGCAGCGATCACCCGACGCTGGGCATGGCCGCGGGCGGCGTGGTCGCGTTCGAGGTGTCGGACACGGGCATCGGCATCCCGCCGGAAAAGCAGAAGATCATCTTCGAAGCATTCCAGCAGGCGGACGCGAGCACGAGCCGCAAGTACGGCGGTACGGGCCTGGGGCTTGCGATCAGCCGCGAACTGGCGAGCCTGCTCGGGGGCGAGATCCAGCTGCGGAGCGTGGTCGGTCGCGGCAGCACGTTCACGCTGTACCTGCCGGTGCGCTACGCGGGTCCGACCGCATCACCGGTCATGGGCGCGAGCACGCGGGCGGCGCTCGAGAAGGCGGTGGCGGAGCGCAAGGCCGATGTGGCGATCGAGCAGTTGCGGGACGATCGCGACAACCTGCAGCCGGACGATTCGGTATTGCTTATCGTCGAGGACGATCCGCACTACGCGCGAATCCTCGTCGACCTCTCGCACGATTCGGGGTTCAAGGTGCTGGTGGCGCACAGGGGCATCGACGCTCTGTCGCTGGCGCGGCACTACAAGCCCGCGGCGATCTCGCTCGACATCTTCCTGCCCGACATGCTCGGCTGGGCGGTGCTGAACCAATTGAAGCAGGATCCCACGACCCGGCACATCCCCGTACAGGTCGTGACACTCGACGAGGACCGGCAGCACGCGCTCTCGCGCGGCGCCTTCTCGTTCGTCAGCAAGCCGACCACGACCGAGGGGCTGGGCGAGGTGCTCGGAAAGATCAAGGCCTTTGCCGAGCCTCGCAAGCGGCGGCTGCTGGTTGTGGAAGACAACTCGGCCGAGCAGATGAGCATCCGGGAACTGCTGGAGTTCGACGACATCGAGATGGCGTTTGTGGATTCGGGACGGGCGTGCCTTGAGGCGCTTGCGGGAGGCGTGTACGACTGCGTGGTGCTGGATCTCAAGCTGCCGGATATGTCGGGCTTCGACGTGCTCGAGAGCATCCGTTCGCAGCCGGCCCTGCGCGACCTGCCGGTGGTGGTCTTTACGGGCAAGGCGCTCTCGCCCGAGGAGGATGCGCGGCTGCACACCTTCGCCCGGAGCGTGGTGGTCAAGGGCGTGGAATCGCCGGAGCGTCTGCTGGACGAGACGGCGCTGTTCCTGCATCGCGTGGTGTCGGATCTGCCCGCGAACAAGCAGCAGCTGCTCGACCGGCTGCACCGATCCGACGATCACCTGCTGGGCAAGAAGGTGCTGGTGGTGGACGACGACGTGCGCAACATCTTTGCCCTCAGCAGCGTGCTCGAGCGGCGCGGGATGGTCGTGCTGACGGCGAGCACGGGGCGAGAAGCGATCGAGATCCTGGAACGGACGGGCGACATCGCGATCGCGCTGATGGACATCATGATGCCGGAGATGGACGGATTCGAGACGATGAACGCGATCCGGGCCAATCCGGCGTTCGGTCGGCTGCCGATCATCGCGCTGACGGCCAAGGCCATGAAGGGCGACCGGGAGAAGTGTCTCGAAGCCGGCGCGTCGGATTACCTCGCCAAGCCCGTGAACACTGAGCAGCTTCTGTCGGTGCTGCGGATGTGGCTGCACCGGTAATCGGAGTCACCATGAGTTCTCGTCAGAAGGTCAACATCCTGCTTGTGGACGATCAGCCCGCCAAGCTGCTGAGCCTGGAGACCATCCTGGCGGAACTGGAAGAGAACACGCTGCGCGCCGAATCCGCGGAGGAAGCGCTGAAGTTCCTGCTCACGCACGAGATCGCGGTGGTGCTGGTGGATGTGTGCATGCCGCGGGTCGACGGCTTCGAGCTCGCGGAACTGATCCGAGACCATCCGCGCTTCCAGCGGACGGCGATCATCTTCATCTCGGCGGTGCACCTGACGGACGCGGACTGCCTGCGCGGGTACAGCGTGGGCGCCGTGGACTACATACCCGTGCCGATCATCCCGGAGGTGCTGCGGGCGAAGGTCGCGGTGTTTGCCGAGTTGTATCGCAAGTCGAACGAGCTGGAGCGCGTCAACGCGGAACTCAAACAGCGCGTCGAAGAGCTTGACCAGTCCAACGAGCGGCTTCGTTTCGCCGATCGCATGGCGACCATCGGCACGCTGGCGGCGGGTCTGGGTCACGACATGGGCAACCTGCTGCTGCCGGTGCGCATGAGGCTGGACACGATCGAAGCGTGCGCCGGTTTGCCGGCTCCAGTGAAAGAAGATGTCGGGGCGATCCGGAAGGCGGCGGAGTACCTGCAGCGGCTGGCGACCAGCCTGGGCCTGCTCGCGATGGATGCGGATTCCGAGCAGCCGAGCGAGTGGGGCACCGATGTCGCGGGTTGGTGGAAGGAAACCGAAGGCATGCTGCGAACCGGTGTCTCCCGGACGATCCAGCTTCGGGCGGAGATCGAGCCGGCGTTGCCACCGATCGGGCTGGGGAAAGCGGCACTCACGCAGATCGTGTTCAACCTGATTCAAAACGCGAGTGATGCACTCGCGGGGCGCGAGGACGGCCGGGTGACCCTGAACGCCACGACCTCCGAGCAGCCGGGCAAAGTGCTGCTGCGGGTCACCGACAATGGGCCGGGGATGTCGGACACCGTGAAGCACAGGTGTCTCGAGCCGTTCTTCACGACCAAGACGCGGGGTCTGAGCACGGGCATGGGCCTGGCATTGGTGGGGTCGCTGGTGCGCCGGGCAAAGGGCACTTTGCGGATCGAGACCGAGCAAGGCAAGGGGACGACATTTCATCTGGAGTTGCCGTGCGCCGCGGCGGCCGAAGCGGAGCGGCGGGAGCCGGCAAAGCGGCACGTGGCGGAGGTGACTTTGCGCGATCCTCGCCTGCGGGCCCACGTTTCGTCTGTGCTCGAAGCGATGGACTATGAAATCCGGCAGGGCTCGCTGGGCGAGGCGCGGCTGTGGGTAACCGAGGCATCCAGTCACATCGAATTCGATCAGGCCTGTCAGTTTGCCGCCGGGCAGCCCGCGCGCCGTGCCGTCGTATTCGGTGCAACGCTGGATTACCAGGATCCGGACCGGCGGGTGCTGTGCCTGGAAACGTCGATCAAACCCTCTGCGCTGCGGAAACGAATTCAAGAGGTGCTGTCCTCGCATTGATCGGGGAGCAAATGGATGCGTTTGAGGAAAAGTCGCTCCGCGTGCTCTGCATCGATGACAATGCGATGGTGGCTGATGCGCTGCGAAGACGGATCGGGCACGAGAATGGCCTCGAGTGGGTCGGCGTGGTGGCGGGGGGCGCGGACATTTTCGAGCGGGTCGTGGCGGCGAACCCGGACATCGTGATGATGGATATTGATATCCCGGGCGTCGACATCTTCACGGTGCTGGAGCGGCTGACAGCGGAGTGCGCCTCGATGCGCATCCTGATGTTCAGCGGCTATGTCTCGGCGTCGCTGGTGGAGCGTGCGCTCGACTGCGGGGCGTGGGGTTATCTGTCGAAGAACGATGATGTGTCGGCGGTGATTGAGGGCATCCGGCGGGCGGGAAAGGGCGAGCTCGCGCTCAGCCGCGAAGCGATCGCGGCGCGCCAGGCCCGCCAGTCCCAGGGCGAGTAGAACCCGCCCCGTTTGCCGTCGATGCCAAAGGACTCTTCAGTGTCCGTTCACGGTCCGCTCACCCGTCGCGGCCATGGTCGGTGCACAAGGAGTTTTTATGCACCCGACCACTCGCGTACTGCTTGGCCTCGCACCCGTCCTGACGATGGCGGCTTGCTCGAACTCAAACATGCATGCTCGGCAGAGGTCGGATCGTCCGGCCCCTGACTATGCCAGCATTTCGGACTCGGCCGAGACGGCGTGGTACGCCCGTCAGGAAAGAAGGAACCAGGCGGGCTGGAACAACACGAATAACTCCGGCAATACAGGCAATATGAATTACACCGATTCCCGCACCGGCGAGCAGGTGCAGAAGCCGTGGAAATCGGGCGATGTCGAGTGGGTCGGCGCGGGACAGAATGACTCGGGCCTGCGCACGGCGGATGGCCAGATCCTGGCGTTCCTCCACAAGAAAAACCTGGAGGAAATCGACCTCGGTCGCTTGGCCCAGACGAAATCAAACTCGGACGACATTCGTTCATACGGCGTCATGATGGTGCGCGATCACTCGTCGGCGGATGCCCAGGTCACGCAGGCAGCGTCGAATCTGCGGCTGCGTCTGCCGAGCGCCGGCGAGGGCGAGCAGCTTCCGCCGCGGCAGGAGAACTGGTCGGGCAACAAGATGGACGGCCGCACGAATGAGGACAATTCGACGTACGGACGCGGGGATATGCCTCCGAAGTCGCCCCTGCAGGAACTGCAGGCGCTCAACGGGGATCAGTTTGATCGCGCATTCGCGGACAAGATGGTCGAGGGGCATCGCAAGGTCATTGAACGAGTCGAGGCGGCACAGTCGCAGGTGCAGAGCCAGCAGGTGAAGCAGCTGCTGAGCCAGCTCCTGCCGACTTTGCGAATGCATGAGCAGCACGCCAGGGAGTTGCAGAGTCGCTTCGGTTCGAACCAGATGTCGCAGCCGATGCAGCAGCAGAACTGGCAGAACCGACCTTCCCAGGATCGCCCATCGCAGGACCGGCCGATGCAGGATCGCCCTTCGCAGCCGGAACCGCGCTGAGTACGACAGCACGCTTCACGCGACATGCGATACGACGTGGCCATCGTGGGGGGAGGGCCGGCGGGGCTGTCCGCGGCGTTGGTTCTTGGCCGCGCCACGCGGAGCGTCGTTGTGTTCGACTCGGGGCAGCCTCGGAACCGCGCGGCGCGTGCAATTCACGGTTACTTGACTCGGGACGGCATCACGCCGACCCAGTTTATTGCGCAGGCGCGGGCGGATCTGCGTCCGTATCGAGTGGACATCGTGGAACGAGAGGTTCGGCAGGCGATCCGCATGCCGCAGGGCGACTTCCTGCTACAGATATCGGAAGCCGGAGAGGTTCGGGCCCGAAAGGTGCTGCTCGCGACCGGTGTCCGCGACGATCTGCCGGCAATCACGGGCTTTGCCGATTTCTATGGCCAGTCGGTGCACCATTGTCCGTATTGCGACGGCTGGGAACATCGGGGCAAGCGTCTTGCGGCGATCGGCGCGGGCAATGGTGCGGTGGGATTGGCTCTGGCTCTTCGCACCTGGAGCGAATCGGTGGCGGCGTGCGTGTTGGATGAGGAACCGGACGAAGAGTTCGCGGCGCTGGCTGCGTCCAACAACATCGAGATTGTTTCCGGCGCGATCGCGTCGATAGAGGGCGTGGGTGGGCAGGTGCAGTGCCTGCGGCTTGCTTCCGGTGCGACATTGCGCTGCGACGCGGTGTTTTTTCACGCGGATCAGTACCAGCGGTCGAGCCTGCCGCACCGGCTGGGATGCCAGGTTGATCGCGAAGGCGGCGTCATCGTCTCGGATCGGCAGCACACGGGCGTGCCCGGGCTCTTTGTGGCGGGCGATGCCGATCGTGAAGTGCAGTTCGTGATCGTCGCGGCCGGGCAGGGCGCGACGGCGGCGGTGGCGATCAACCGGGAATTGCAGGACGAGGAGCGCGGCACGCACCCGGCCCCGTGAGTCCCGGCGGCTCATGGCAGCGTGGAGGCGGCGGCGCGAAAGCGCGCCCACGGATCGGACCGACGTCGGGCAAGATGTTGGCGTGCGTTGTCGATCGTGAACTGATCGGCCGAGCGGAGGCGGGCGAGGTCTTTCCAATCAAGGGGCATGGATACTCCCCCCGCGGCGCGGGCGCGAACGGAATACGGGGCGACCGACGTGGCGCCGCGGCCGTTGCGCAGATAATCGATAAAGATCTTCCCTTGCCGGCGCGACTTGCTCATGATCACCGTGTAGCGATCGGGATGTTCCTCGGCGAGCTGGGTCGCAACGAGTTTGGTGAAGGCTTTGACCTCGTCCCAGTCGGACTTGGGGCGGAGGGGCGCCACGACGTGGAGACCCTTGCCCCCGGAAGTCTTGAGGAAAGTCGAAAGCCCACGCGCTTCCAGAGCGGCTTTGACGTCGAGCGCGCCGGTCTTGACTGCTTTCCAGGTCACCCCCGGCCCGGGATCCAGGTCGAAAACAATGAGATCGGGCTTTTCGAGGCTGTCCTGGGTGGAACCCCACGGGTGAATCTCGAGCACGCCCATCTGAATGAGGGTGACGAGACCTTCAACGGAATCGATCGCGAGATACCGGCCGGTGCCCTTGCTCTCCCGCACCGGGATGGAGAGAACGGGGGGGCCGAAGGTCTCGCCCAGGTGCTTCTGGAAAAAACAGGCGTCGGCGATTCCCTGAACGCAGCGCAGCACGCTTAACGGACGGCGGACGAGGTGCGGGAGCATCAGGGGCGCGATGTCGCGGTAATACTCCGCAACCTCGAGCTTGGTGACACCGAGTTCGGGGAAGACCTGTCGCTCAGGATGCGAGATCGGGATGCCGCTCACGATCGATGCGGAAGGCGCATCGGCTGCCGGGCGCGGAGAAGCTGCTTTGCTTCGCTTCGGGCTTTCCCGGCGTGGAGCGGGCGACTTTACCACAAGTGACTGTAGCGGTTGCTCGTGTTCAAGCTTGACCTGAGCGGCGGGTTTGTCCTCGCGCAGGCCTTGGAAGGAAGGGTGGCGAAGGCGGTGGTCTTGGGTCCACTCGGTGAACGCGATTTCGGCAACGAGCTTGGGCTCGATCCACGTGGCACCAGCGATGTCCGCGGCGGGTGGTGAGGCGTCCAAAGGCGATTTGGATCGAATGAGCTTCTTCATCCGGGCGGCCAAGCTTGCGAGGGAAGCCTCGGAGAAACCGGTGCCCACCTTGCCGCAGTACGTGAGTCGGCTGTCGTTCGCGTGGGCAGCCAGCAGCAGGGCGCCGAAGTGGCTTCGGCCCGCGCCCGGACGAGTAAATCCGACGATGATGAACTCCTGCCGGCGGCTGCACTTGATTTTGAGCCAACTCCGCGTTCGGCCGCTGATGTAGGGCGCATCGGCTTGCTTGGAGACCACGCCCTCGAGGCCGAGACCGCAGGCGTTGCGGAAAACCTCGGCGCCGCCCCCGGTGAAATGCTCTGAGAAGCGGATGGGCGATCGCTTCGGCAGCTTTGTGAGGAGCGATTCGAGCGCCGCTTTGCGATCGAGCAGCGGTTGCTTTCGCAGGTCTGATCCATTCAGATAGAGCAGGTCGAAGGCGAAGAACGCGAAAGAGGAGAAAGACCGCGCTTTAATCGCGCTCTGTAGCAGCTGGAAATCCGGACGACCGGCGCTGTTGAGCATGGTCGCTTCGCCATCCACGATGGCGTTCCGGCACGGCAGTTCGCGTGCCGCGGCGGCGAGCGTGGGGAACTTCGCCGCCCAGTCGAGGCCGGTGCGCGTGAGCAGACGGATGTCGTCACCGGATTTTTCGACAAGGAGGCGGTATCCGTCGTACTTCACCTCGTGAATCCACTGATCGCCGAGGGGCGTGGAGGTGGTCAGTGTGCAGAGCTGCGGGCGGAAATTGCGAGGCAGTGCGGTTGCGGTGCGCGACGATTTCGCGGCGGATGCTTTCGCGGGTTTAACGGCGTCTTTTGTGGCGGGCGTTTCGGTCCCGGCGATCTGCTCGAGCGAACGCCCGGTGAGGACGCTTTTCGCATGCACGGCGGACTTCGGGTTGGCCGGCCCTTTTCGGATCAGAAGCCAGTTCTTGTTTTCCTCGCCCGGCTTTGCGCTCATGCGCGTGAGCGTCCATTCGCCTTTCAATTTCTGTCCGCTGAGGCGAAACGACAACCGCCCTTTCTTGAGCGAGCGCCCGGGATGTTCGTCCAGAGGCACCCACGTGCCGGTATCCCAAACCATAACCGTGCCGCCGCCGTACTGCCCCTTAGGAATCGTGCCTTCGAAGCTGCCGTATTCGAGGGGATGGTCCTCGACGTGGACGGCGAGCCTTTTGATGCCTGGCTCAAGGGGCGGTCCTTTGGGGACCGCCCAGGACTTGAGTACGCCCTCGAGTTCCAGACGGAAGTCGTAGTGCAGATGCGAAGCGTCGTGGAGCTGGACGACAAAGCGCCCGCCGGCTTGTTGGTGGGCGGGTGAAACCGGCGCACCCGAAGGCTCGGCGGTCTTCTTGAAATCGCGTTTCTGCTTGTAGGTCTTGAGCGACATGCATCACCCCGCGGCGCGACGCGGGTGTCGCTTGACAGTGCGGCGTGCCGGTTTTCTGCGGGGCGACTCGCTTTGCGCAAGGCTCTTCTTGAGCGCATCCATGAAGTTAATGGAAGCGGGAGCCTCTCGCGGCAGCTGTTCATCCTCGTCGGGGGTAGCCTTTTCGCCGCCCCTGGCGATTCGTTGTTCGATCCACTTGACGAGATGTTCTCGAAACTCGTCGTGGTATTGCTCGGGCTTCCACTCCGAAGCCATTGCGTCGACCAGTGTCTTGGCGACCTTGATCTCCTGCGCGGAAACGCCATGGGATTTGGCGCTTCCGCGGGGAACCTGAAGATCGGCGGAGGGGCGGATTTCGTCGGCGTAACGCAGAAGATCGAGCGCGAGGATGTCGCCCCTCGACCCCAGCGCCGCGATGTACTGCCGAGTCCGGATTACGACTTTGGCGATACCGACCCGATCGGCGTCTCCCAGCGCTTCGCGAAGGAGCACGTAGCCCTTCTCCCCGCCCTTGTCGGGTTCGAGGTAGTAGGGCGTGTCAAAGAAAATCGGGTCGATGGCGCGACGCTCAACGAAGGAGAGAATCTCAATCGTGCGCGAGGCTTCGGGTGCGGCGCGCTTCAGGTCTTCAGGCGTCAGCAGAATGTAGTTCTTGTCCCCGTATTCGTATCCCCGGACGATGTCCTCCCACGGCACCTGCTCGCCGGTGTCTTCGTTGACCCGCTGGTAGCGAATACGGGCCTTATCGCGCCGATCAACCAGATGCAGTTCAAGCTCGTTGCGTTTCTCCGCCGCCTGAAGCACGACGGGGACGTTGACCAGTCCGAAGCTGATATGGCCTTTCCAGATGGGCCGTGCCATAGTCAACTCCCGGGTCGATCAACGGTTCGCTTCGTCGGGGATCACGATGTTCTGCGCCGCGACCTTCGCGTCCCGCTCCTCACGCCCCCGAAGCAGGCCGGCGCCCCAGACCGGGACGGTGAGTCCGATGTAGCCCGCGAGCAGGATGATGGCAAGGAAGCCGGCCGCGGCTCCGAGCGAAAGGAAGAGAACCACGATCGCCGCCAAGCCGAGAATCGCCGTGGCGATGATGAACCACTTCCACTCGCTGCGTACCGTGGGAAGCGGTGGGGGCCTCCCGTCCGGCGAAATGTCCCTCATCACTTGTTGCTGGACGGCGTCGACTTGGGGGTCGGCGCCGCCGTTCGCCGGCGGCGTGTGGGCATTCATGGCGTCCTCCTCAGCGGCGGGACGGCAGGTTTTCCCGGCCGGAAAGCACGAGTACAAGAACCGCGATGACAAGCAGAAGGCCCACGCCGCCGCTCGGGTAGTAGCCCCATCCGGCGCTATACGGCCATGCGGGCAGTAGGCCAATCAGCAGCAGTGCGAGCAGGACGACCAGTAACACACGAATTGGGTTGTTCACGACTTTTTCTCCGAGGTTCGGGCAACGCCGGTTTGCCACACAAGCGGCAACAAATGGCGGATTGCCTGTTCTGTGAGGGCGATAAAGACGAGGCGGGCGAGGGAGGATCGCTGCCGCGCGTGGCGATGGATCGCGCGGCGGGCGAGCCATGCGGCTCCCGCGACGCCGAGCAACATCGCGGCGCCGGACTTGGCCACCGGCGAAGCGTCCGTCGTTGCCCACTCGCGAAGGCGTTGCTTGGCGAGCGCGACTCTTACTTCTTCGCTGTGTTCTGCGCTGCCCAAAGCAGGAATCCTCCAAAGACGAACGAGACCGTTCCAACCACACCGAGCGCTCCCGGCACCCCGAGCGATGCGCGGAGCCCTTCAAACATCGCGGCAAGCAGCGCCCAGACCCCCAGAATGCCGAAGACCGAAGCGCCCAGCAGGAACACCGACGCGATCCCCAGCCGGACAATGGCCTGGTAGAGCTCGCGGCCTTCCAAACGGGCGCCCCGTCGCAGCAGCCGCATTTCGGCTTCCGCCAGTTCGGTCACCCGAACGATGAATTCCGCGAGGCGTTTCAGGCGTCCTTCCTCCGGCTCAGGTAGAGACCCAGGAGAATTCCCGCACCCGCGGCGATGGCGACGCTCGTCCACGGTCTTTCCTGGATCTGCTCCGCCAGGCTTTCAGCGGCAACGCGGCTCTGCTCTTTGGCCGTCTCGACGGCTTCGCTCATGCCCTGCTTGGCCGCCGCGACGCCCGATACGGCAACGCCCGCTACGTCGCGTGCAGTGTCCGCGATGTCGGTCTTGATGCGCTCCATGTCCTCGGTCAATTTCTCGACCCCGTCGGAAAAATCGTCGGTGGTGTGACGTCTGATATTGCGCGTCATGTGCGATGCTCCTTGTGTGTTGCTGATTGATGGGTGTGCGCAAAGCAGAAAAACTGAAAGCTCTATAAAAGAAAACTCATGCCAGACGGCGACGGCGTGAAAAGTTGTCGGTGAAATTCGGGAAAATCGGCGGAAGTGGCGGGATGCACCACGATTCGCGCAGCGCGCCGTGTTACATTGACCTCACTTGGTGGGACGCGAGCACCGGAAGGGAAAAGGCAGGCGGGCATGATTGACCGTCCAATCCGCATCTTGTGCATGGAAGACAATCAGCTCGTTGCCGAGGCGATCAGCCGGAAACTCGATCGCGAAGGCGGTTTCGAGTGGCTGGGCTGGGTGCAAGACAGCGAGGCGTTGCTGGATCACGTGCGTGTCACCAAGCCCGATGTGATTTCCATGGACCTGGACATGCCACGCGTTGATGCGTTCGCGCTCATCGGCAAGATTAAACAGACCGTGCCCCAGTCCCGTGTGATCGTCCTCAGCGGACACGTCAGCGCCGATCTCGTGCAGCGCGCGATCGAGTCGGGCGCCGCGGGCTACTTGTCCAAGGCCGAGGAATCCCGAGCGATCGTGGAGAGTTACCGCCAAGTCGCCAAGGGGGCGCTCGTGCTCGGCCGACTCAGCCAAGACGCATGGAATGACCTCAATCCTCCGGCACCAGAGCCGGAGGTCGAGGCCAAGCCGAGTCTGCTCAGGCGTTTCCCGCTCTTTAAACGCTCGAAGTGACCGTCAGGGCTGAGGCAGGTTCTTGCCCCTCGACAGCCCCAGCAGCAACGAGACGATGAACAGGACCAGGAAGACGAGGAAGAGAATCTTTGCGATCGACGCGGCCCCGGCGGCAATCCCGCCGAAACCCAGAACCGCTGCCACGATCGCCACGATGAAAAAGACGACAGACCAGTACAGCATGTGTGGGGCTCCTTGCGCCGTTTAGCGCGAACGGCCTCCGCTCGCGGGGGCCTGCTTGGGCGCAGAATCAAACAGCGTGTCTTCGCACACCTTGGTCAAAAGCTCATCAGCCTTCTTCTCTTCCTCCAGGGTTTCTTCCAGCAGCGACTGCACCTCGCGATTGCCGAGCTGCTTTGCCAGCGCAATCGCGGTCCCGTACGCGGCAATCTCGTAGTGCTCCACTCGCTGAGCCGCGGCAACCAGGCCGATATCGATCACGGCCTCCTCGCCCTTTTCCCCCATCGCTTCCTTGCCTTCTTCCAGCAGGCCTTTCATGGCTTTGCACGTCTTGGCCGTGGGCTTGGTCTCAAGAATCTCGAACACCTGCCGGAGCCGTTCCACGTGGCCCCGCGTTTCCTCCAGGTGGTTTTCGATCAGCGTGCTCAGTTCGGGATTCGCCGCCGCTTTGGCGACTTTGGGTAACGCACTGACAAGCTGGGTCTCGGCGCTGAGAAGATCGCGAAGTTGATCGATCAGAAGTTCGGGAAGTGAGTTGAGGCTCATGTTGCGGGCTCCGGTGGTGTGGGGGTGTGGGGGTGGGGGGTGGGCGGAAGGGCGGGTGGGGGCAGTGAAGAAGCTGAGAACAAATCGGGCGCAGATCACCGCCATTTCTTTCGTTGGCACCTCAAGATCCGGCGGTGCCGAATCCCGGTGCGGCGCCCCGCTTGGTCGCGGCGGCGAGGAAGGCCGTGCTTCAAATCAGGCAGTCGGTACGTCATGGTGACTCCCGTCCTCAGCCGCACGAATGAGCAACGCAGCCAATAGCGAAGTGAACATCAGGTAAATGGCTTTTCAACGAACTCAATAACGGTTCATGACATTCAGAAGCAATTCACCCGCGCCTCAGTGAGAGGTAACGCCCGCATGGGAACTAATAGGTGGCCCCGCGAGGGTGCCTTACAGGAGGCCACGAAAGATGATGTTCAATAAGGGTCCGGCCAACGATCTTTCGGCGTATATCCAGAGCATTTCGTCGCTCGGGCGCGTCACCGCCGAGCAGGAAGTGACGCTATCGCAGGCTTGGCGGCTCCACAAAGACGCCGAAGCACGTGACGCACTCATTCGTGCGAATTTGCGATTGGTCATTGCGTACGCCAAGCGATACGCGGGGAGAGGCATTCCGCTCGAAGAACTCGTGGCGGAAGGAAACGTCGGCCTGATCATGGCCGTCGATAATTTCGACGCAAGCCTGGGATGTCGCTTCAGCACGTATGCGGCTTTCTGGATTCGCAATGCCGTGGGCCAGGTCTTCGCCCGGGATGGCGGTCGCGTGCGTATGCCGCGGTCCGAGCGTACGAAACTCGTCGCGCTCGATCGCGTCGTCTCTGAGATGACCGCCGCCAGCGGCCACGCCCCGGCACCCGCCGAAGTCGCGGCCCGCCTGGGCTGGACCGTCGGCGAGGTTCGGAACGTCGAAGCTCTCAAGCTCGCCCGCAACGCCCGCCACTCGCTCAGCGACGATGCCGCGGCGCTCCTGGCCGACGAACGCCAGGAGCAGCCGGAAGCGATCGTGGAACTCGAGGAACGCGACGAATGCCGCATGGAAGAGATCAAGCAGCTCTGCCAATCGCTGTCCGAACGTGAGCGCGAGACCATCGCGCTGCGCTTCGGCCTGGACGGTGGTTCTGCTCGCTCGATCTCCACGGTTGCGTCCATCCTGGGCGAAGCGCCGCGCGTGACGCAGACCCGTCTCCGCATGGCGCTCAATCGCTTGTCGCACGAGCGCCGAGGGAGCGAGAACCGCGCCCGGTTCGAGCGTCTGGAAGCCCTCGGTTCTGCTGCCTGAAAAACAAAGAAGCCCGGCGCTCAATCGGGAGCGCCGGGCCGATCTCAGCATCCTTTGCGTGGCGGCTTGCGTCCGTAAAGCTGAAGAAGCTTTCCGTCGAGCTGTTCACGCTTGCCCTGCTCCACATCCTGCTGGCGGCCCAAGGCTTGACCCAATCGCTCGCGCAACCGGCCTCGCCAGAGAAGAAGCCAGCCGGCCGCCCGGGGTTTCACCGAACCTCGGGCCGATCACCACGGCCCCATCGCGCCCCCGGTTCCTGTGACTGGTCGTCCAACTCGTCCAGCGGCCACTGCTCGTCAGAACTGTCCGAAGCCCAGCCCGACAAGCCACTCATCAGGCCGTCCTGCCCGTCGCTCTCGCGCCTGGCAAACGGCGGTTTGTTCAAGGACTTCCGAAACGGCATAACGCGCTCCTGAGACAAACGGGACACCTATCAAGCGGTCGTCACAGACTCCGCCTTGCAATCGGCAAAGATCTTCTTCGCCACGTCTTTGCGGTCGCCTTCGGCCCGCACGCCCACGAGGATGCCGCCTTTGGCAACCACGCCCTCGTAGTACTTCGCTTCGTGCTCCGGGATGCCCAAACCGATGAGCCCGCCCGTCAGGCCGCCGATCGCGCCGCCGGCACCTGCTCCGGCCAGGGCCGCCACGATGGGGCCGGTCGCCACCAGGCCGAGACCACCGCTGGCAACCACGCCGATCGCCGTCAGGCCAACAGCAACCGCCGCAAGCGCTCCGCCGATGGTGGCGCCGAGCGCAGCGCCCTCCCCGACCTTGGATTTGGTGTGGACCGCAAAGGCATCATGCGTTGACTTCGAGGTGAGAAGACTGATGTCCTGATCGCTGAAACCAGCGAGGCGGAGGTGCTGGACCGCAATATCCGCTTGGGCCGCGTCGGGAAAAACACCGGTGACGATTGAAGCCATGGATAAATCTCCTGTTGATTGTGAACCAACTGGAGATAACGACAGGCATCTGATGTGGCACTGAAACGCCGGTAAACCGACGCTCAGGGGCCGCTTAACTCACCAGCACGAAGGGACCAGTCGCGGCGTCCGAATCGTTCCGGCTCAGCGGCAGCACGACGGTGAACTGGCAGCCCCGATCCGCACAATTGCGAACCGTGATGGTACCGGAGTGCAGTTCGGCGATGCCGAGGGCGATCTCAAGCCCGAGCCCATGCCCGCGGCCGCGCCGTTCCTCATCCTTTGCTTGTGAAAAGCGGTCAAAGATCCGTGGCAGCAGCTCAACGGGAATCCCAGGCCCTTCATCGCGCACGGCGATCTCGACGTTCCCATGGCGTACCTGAGCGGTGATGTGGACGACCCCTTCCGCCGGCGAAAACCGGATCGCGTTGCGGATGAGATTCTCGAAGACGATGCGGAGCAGATCGCAGTTGCCGTTGACTGTGACATCCTCGTTCTCGCCCTCGGGAACTTGCAATTCGAGCCTCACGCCATGCTGCTCGGCCATGGTTGAGCAGCTGGCGTACGGCTCGAGCATCAGGTCGCGCACCAGACACGTGCCCGAACTTCGGAGCTGCGCTTTTCCGTGCCGGATGCGAGTCAACAGCAGGAAGTTGTCAACCGTCTTGCCCAGGTTCTCGAGTTCCTCGGTCATGCTGCGCAGGAAGTCGCTGGTCTGGCCCGACTGGTTCGATCGCTTGAGGGCCTGCAGTTCGGTGAGAACGGTCGCGATAGGTGTTTTCAGTTCATGGGACACGTTGGCCATGAAGCGTTCCTGTGCCGCAAAGCCGGCCTCGATGCGCCGACGCGCCTGTTCCAGTTCGTAGCGCACCGCGGAGACCTCCGCGATGCCGCTCGAGCTCTCGATGCTTTTGGCGATGGACTCGGGCGAGAGGCTTCGAGCCAGGCGCCGGATCTCGGCAAGCGGCCGCAGCGCGAGCCCCGCGACCAGGTACGCGCAAATGGCGATGGGGATCAGCGTGAGCGGAACGTTGAGCGCCGTGGTGCGCTGGGGCAGATCCACGAGCTGCGTCGCGTTCGGTTCTCGCGCCGTCACAACCAATATGTAGTGTCGGCCATCGCTTCCCCGGATGGGGCGAATCGCCCGGCGGAGGGGGGCCTGTCCGGCGTACGCCGTGGGCTCGGGCACGTCCAGGGAAAACGTGCTCGATCTCGTGCGCGCCGACTCCAAGGCCCCAGGTTCTAGCGGCGGCGGGTTCTGCCGGGTCGAAGCAATCGCCGCTCCCTCCCGCGAATACACATCGAGCGAGACATCCGAAAGATCCGGGCCCAGTCGCGCCGCCGCGGTCAAGAGATCTCTTTGCGGGACATTGGGCCACGCAAGCTCAGTCGTGTCGCCCACGGAGTCGGCGGCCGCGACCATGCGCTGGTTGAGAAATCGTTCGATTTCTCTCGACTGATAGACCTGGAGGACAAGCGAGGCCACCAGCTGCGCGACGAGGAAGATCGTGATCATCCAGAGCGCAAGCCTCACGCGGAGCGGGGGCGCGCTGATGCGGGCCATTTGCTGTCGCACAAAGCTGCGGATGCTCATGGCTGTTCAATCCAGGATGCCGAACCGGTAGCCGGCGTTCTTGATGGTGTGGATCAAGGGCCGCAATCCGGGACGGTCGATCTTCTTC
>JAFEBN010000236.1 GCA_018242645.1 Planctomycetota bacterium
GCCCACGGCCTGAATGGTGCCGGTCTTGGGCTTGTCCTTGCTGGTCTCGGGCAGGAAGATGCCGCTCGAGGTCTTGGTCTCGGCCTCGTCGCGCTTGACGAGGATCTTGTCGTGCAGCGGACGGACGGCGAATTTCGAATCGGACTTGGCCATTTCTGAAAACTCCTCTCGTAAAACAGGTCAATGCCGCGGCTCCTCGCCGCGAGCGATCAGGTTGGGGAAACGCCCCCGGGCCAGCGGCCCTGGTAGAACCGGCACAAACAGCGCCGGAGGACTTCCAAAAGAACATTCAGGTCGTTCGCATCGTGCGGGCGGTCCACCACCGCGAACGCGCCCAGCCGCAGAGCATGCGCCATCTCCCGATGGTCATCCCGCGCCGAGCGTGCGCGCTTGACCACCACCGTGGGCGGCGGCGTCGTCATGCGATGAAGCAACTCCAACAGTCGAGCCCCGCCCTCTTCCAATTCCGGCGCCGGCCCCGCTGTTGCCGCCGTCACGTCCAGCGGCAGCCCCAGGTCCACGACCGCAATGTGGATCGGGATCGACTTGATCACATCCTGCGCCTGCTTCCCCGACTCTGCCCGGTGCGACTGGATGCCCATTGGCTCGAGCATCAGGCCGAGGCGGTCCACCCAGGGGTCGCTGTGCCAGCCTGCGTACGAAAGCAGGAGGTTCAGCCGCGGGCCCGTGGCGCAAGGATGCGGGTGGGGGTGGGTAGAGGCGGGGTTGTCGGGGTGTCCCGAGACCATGGCGTGCCAGACTGAGGGCAAGCCGGATGCCGGGAGAGATGGTTGCGTGGTGGGCGTGGACCCCTGTTGGAGCGGCGAAAAAGGGGGTGTTTGTGTGCTCGGGGCGGTGAAGAGGGTCCAGGCGGGTGCGGAACGTGAAGAAGAGGCTGGATTGGATGCCATTTAGGCAGCGGTTAGTGCGCACCAGCTTTATTGTGTGTTCGGGGCGGGCGTGTGCGGACTCTTAGACTGCGGTCATGATGGAAGTTGTTGTTGGCGTATTGGTGCTGGGGTGTCTGGCGCTTGGGGGGCTGGCGGGTTGGTTGTTTTGGGATCGCGGGCGGCTGATGGCCGAGGCGGCTCGGAGCCGGGCAGAGACTCAGGGGATCGTCGACGACCTGGCGCGGGCGAACGAGCGGGCGGCGGGCGCGGAGGCGCGGGGCGCGGAGCTGGCGAACAAAGCGGCGCAGTTCGAAGTGGAACTGGCGCGGCGGGCCGAGCAGCTCGCGGCGATGGAGATGCGCGTGGAGGTTGAACGCCGCGGGCTGGAGGAGCAAAAGCAGGAGGTCAAGCGGGCGCTCGAGAAGCAGCTCGCGGATGCGGACGTGAAGTTCGCGAACACGTTCCGCGCGCTGGCGGGGCAGGTGCTGGGCGACACGCGCGCCGAGCTGACGAAGATCGCGGAAGAGAAGTTCAAGGGACAGGCAACGATCGCGCAGCAGGACATCGAGCAGCGCAAGCAGGCGGTGGAGCGGCTGCTGCAGCCGATCGCGGAGACGTTGAAGCGGACCGACGAGAAACTCGCGGCGATCGAAAAAGAGCGCACGGGCAGCTACTCGGAACTGCGCACGCAGGTGCAGCAGATGATGCAGGGGAGCGAGGCGCTGCGGACGGCGACGGAGAAACTCGGGCGGGCGCTGCGCGACCCGAAGGTGCGGGGGCAGTACGGCGAGATTCAGCTCAAGAAGGTCGCGGAGCTCGCGGGGATGCGGGCGTTCTGCGATTTCACCGAGCAGTCCACGACGATCGACGCGGAAGGCAACCGGCTGCGGCCGGACATGATCGTGAAGCTGCCGAACAAGCGGGAAGTGGCGATCGACGCGAAGGCGAATCTCAAGCCGTACCTGGATGCGATCGAGGCGACGGACCCGGCGCAGGTGGAAGGATTTCTGAAGGCGTTCGCGGACGGCATCGCGAGCCAGGCGAGTGCGCTGGCGCGCAAGGGATACTGGAAGCATTACGAGAACGCGCCGGAATTTGTGGTGATGTTCGTGCCGGGTGATCAGTTCGTGGATGCGGCGCTGTCGCGCCGGCCGGATCTGCTGGAGTTCGCGGCGACCCAGCGCGTGCTGCTGGCGAGCCCGAGCACGTTGATCGGGCTTTTGCGGGCCGTGCACGTTGGTTTCCAGGAGCAGACGCTGGCGGAAGAGGCGATGGAGCTGCGCCGGCTGGGGGCGGAGCTCCACGAGCGGGCGTCGGTGGCGTTCGAGCACGTCGCGAAGCTCGGCAAGTCGCTTTCGAACGCCGCGGAGCACTACAACAAGTTTGTTGCGAGCTACGAGCAGAGATTGGAGCCGACGTTCCGGAAATTTGAAGAGAGCGGGGCGAAGAGCGCGAAGGAGTTGCCGCAGGTGGAGGTGGTGGGGACGCAGCTGCGGTTGATGGCGGAGTAGGAAGGCATCGAGACATCGAGGCATCGAGGCACCTAGGCAGCCAGGCATCAAGGCATCAAGCAAAGATGAGCGTTTGGTTTGTGTGATGGGGGCGGCTTATGACGGCGGGTGGTGGGGGAAATGAAAAACGGCCGCCCGAAGGGGCGGCCGCTTGTTCATGCTCGAAGAGTCAAGCGTTCAGCGACGGCGACGGGCGGCCACCAGGCCGGAGAGGCCGAGCAGTGCGGCGGCGCCGGGCGCGGGGACGACGGCGATGTCGATGGAGTTGTTGGGAATGAAGAACTCCATCGTGTCATTGTCGTCGGCGCCGCTCCAGTCAAAGTAGAACGCGACGGTCCACTCGAGATGCGTCGCGGCCGCGTAGTTGGAGCCGAAACGATCCTGGAAGCCGAACATGGTGTCGGTGTGGCCCACGGTGTAGTCGAAACCGCCGGTGCCGCTGCCGACGCCGATGAGGAAGTTGTTGTCGGCGTCGAGCAACGTGAAGCCGGTCTCGATGGCGTTCATGTGCACGGTGCCGCCGGTCACGGTGAGGCCGTATTTGAACACGGTGCTGATGTAGTCGGTGGGGTGCTGCCAGATCGAGCCGTCGAAGGTGGCGGTGCCGCTGATGATCAGGCGGCTGGTGCTCGTGAAAGCGCCCTTGGGGAGTCCGCCCGGGTTGTGGTACTGCTGACCATTGAGGCCAAAGGCGTGGCCCTGGTCACCGGTGCCGATGAGCTTGATTCCGTTCGGGATGTACAAACCGTCGACCTGCGGCGGGGCCAAGTCGTAATCGAACCAGCCATCCGGGCCGCGTGCGGGGACCTGATACTGCAAACGAGCTTCACCGAACGACCAGTCGAAGCTACCGGCGTTGGCGGCGGCGGCAAGCGTTGCGCCGGCGAGAACCGCGAGACGAACAGCGTGTGACATTTCTTCTTCCCTCACAACAAAGACACCGCCTCCCCGCGCCGGGAAGGTCTCCTGAAAAAATGCAGCGTTTCAGGGCCGGTGGCCAGAAAAATGAAAGGAAGGTGCGTGTTTTTTGGTTGTCACCCAAAATAGGAGTTTGCGGCGCAAATATTTGTACGGCAAGCATTTGCGTGCCATCGCAATCCCGCAGCCTCAGGGGGCCGCGGGTGGGCTTTTGGCGGGGTTGGTGGCCATCAGTTCCGCGATGTTGAGCTGGTTGCCCTTGAAAAGCTGGGGCAGCTGCTTCTTGGCGTCATCCGGCCCGAGCGGGATGTTCCACTTGATCGTGCCGTAAACCTCTTCGAGCACGTCGTAGGCGATGGGCTGTTTGTCGGCGGGAACGGCGTACCTGATGGTGGCGAGCCCGATATTGGCGGCCGAGAGCGTGGTGCGGAGCTGCGAGAGGTAATCGAGGCGCGCCTGGCGATCCGCGGCGTACTTGTCGGTGTTGAGAACCAGCGACTGTTCTTTGGTCAGCGCGGTCTCGACGCGCGAAGACTCGGATTTGAGCTGGTCGTAGCGGGAAGCGCAGGCGGAAAGAAGGACGCAGATGAGGACGAGGGCGGCGCGCATGCTGAAGAATACTCGATGCGGCAAGCCGTCGAGTCCGTCAGCGCTTGAACTGGCCGCGGGGCGGAAAAATGCCGCTCCATCGGTTTGTGAAGGGCCGGTCAGCGACGCCGACGGGCGGAAGCGAGCGCGGCGAAGGCAAGTGCCCCGCCGGCGGCGGGCGCTGGCACGTCGGTGAATGTCATGGAAGTGGTGAAATTGGCACCGCCGGTGGAGCCTTGCCCGAAACCGGTGTAATACTGACTGTCTCCGCTGGCGCCGACGAGCAGGCGATAGTTGCCGGGGCCGAGCAACAAGCTGGCGGTGATATTGGACCAGGTTCGGGAGCTGTGGAAAGAAACCGGGTCATATACGAACGTGGCGAGATTCCAGGAATCAAAGACGACGGCGTTGGTGCTCGCGTTGTAGATCACGAAGTAAGCGTTCGCTTGTTCGGGCTTCGCGTGTGCGTAGAAATCTTCCGAGCTCCCTCCGTTGAGCTTGATCGATGCGGAGACGCTCCCGGCGACAGTGAAATTCGCCCTCAGCGAAGCGCCGTTGATATCGCTGATGTGATTGCTGGCGCCGGTGTGTTTGTACGCGGAGAACACCCCGCTGACGCCGGCGTTGGTCACCGTATCGGTGTGACCGTAGTTTGTCATGGCGACCGATCCGGTGCCAAACTGGTCGTACGACCATGATTCGTTGTAGTAGTAAAAGCCGGCAAAGGACTCCAGCCGCTGGTTGAAGGCCTCGCTGTGGCGGGACGTGAATGTCACGGCGCCGAGTGCCGCGGATACTGGAACGCACGAAGATAACAGGATCGCCTTGCAGGTAGTAGGGCGCATCGTCAAACTCCTTCCATGCTTTGTCGAGAGTCGAGAACAAAGCGTTCATGCCCGAGCGAGTTTGGACGATCGCGATCGTGCGGGCGCTGAAAGACCCTGCTCCGAGCGACGAAGCCGAAAATCCTTCCGAAGCCTGTGAGAATCTCGCTTTCGTTTGAACGCTCTCAAACCCCGCGAGACTCATGCAATGTACACCGGATCCGCGAAGCCGCAAGTGAAAGCCGCTTCATGACAAGCGCCGCGGCCATGGGGACGACATGACAGCATCGTTGGAGACTCGGCGGCGCTCCACGAGTTGCACAGTTTGACGGCGCGTCAACGCTTGGGTTTGCCCCGGGCGGCGGCTTCGGCGGCTTTTCGCTGCTGCTCGGCGAGATCCTGCAGGCGGCTGAAGAATCCGCCCCCGGGCTTGCCGGCCTTCTTTGCCTTGATCTTGTCGAGATTGAGAAGGTCGTGCCTGGTGATGTGGGCGCGGATGCGCTTGTGCTCGAGGATGCCCAGCGCGCTGTTGGCGACGAAGTAGATGGTGAGGCCGCAGGGGGCGTTGTACATGAGCAGCGGGAACATGATGAGGCTGATCCACTTCATCATGGTCTGCTGCGTCTGCTGCTCGGGCGTGAGCGTGGTGGTTGTGGGGGGCGTGAGGTACTTCTGGTGGATGTAGAAGACCACGCTGAGGATCAGGGGCAGGATGTTGATGGAAGTGACCGGCCCGAGCATGGCGCTGAGCAGCGGGATGTGCACGCCGGTCTGGGAGAAGACCCAGAAATTGTCGGGAGCGGAGAGATCGGCCATGAAGGTGGGGTGGCCGAGTTTCTGGAAGATGCCGTAGAACGCCGGCTGGTGGCGGAGCTGTGCCGCGAAGAAGAGGGTGGCGTAGAGCGCGAGCCAGATGGGGGTCTGCAGGAACATGGGCAGGCACCCGAGCATGCCCATGGGGTTGATGCCTTCTTCGCGCCAGAGCTTGGCGGTTTCCTGCTGGAGCAGCTTGGGATCGTGCCCGTACTTCTCCTTGAGCTTGGCCTGCTTGGGGGCCATCTCGCCCATCTGCTTGCTGAAGCGCTGGATGCGGACCTGGGACCACTTGGTCACCGGGTGCAGGATGGTGCGGACGACAACCACGAGCAGCACGATGGAGAGCGCCCAGTCGTGGACGATCGCGTGCAGCGTGGTGAGCAGCCAGAGCAGCGACGAGGTCAGGAAGTTGAACGTGCAGAAGGCGCACGGCCCCGGCATGGAGTAGTACACCAGCCCGTCGAGCGAGAGCGGGTCGCCGGCCACATCGGCGCGGATCTCGCTGCGGATCAGCGCGCCCGCGTAGAGCGATTGCGAGAGATCGGTAACGGCGCCGGGGAGCAGCGTGAGCTTGGGGCTGGTCAGCCGCAGCGCGATGACATCCTGCGGGTGGTTGTCGATCTTGGGGCGCTCGAGGACGAGTCGGTCGACCTGCTGCACGGAGTGCAAGGGCTTCTCGCCGATGAGCGCGGCGCCGGTGGCTCCGGGCGTGATGGGCGAGTGGAGCGCAACGCCGAAGTAGCGGTTGGTCAGGCCGATCCAGGAGAGCGTGTAGTTGCGTTCCTGGCTCAGCGCATTGGGCCACTCGGTGCGGGATTCTTCATAGTGTCCGTTCGGAAGCTGCGGGCCGAGCACGGTGGCGTGCTCGATCACGTAGTCGCGGCTCAGGACGTAGCTCTGCGTCGGGTCGTACTGGGGCGAAAGGATGTAGCCGAAGCGCAGACGCCGCTTTTCGCCGACGTAGGTGGCGGCGTCGAGCGGGAGGTCGACCGGGCCCATCTGGATGAAGCGGAAGTTGATGGGCGAATCCGTGAGGTTCTCGACGCGCTGCGTGAGGATGAGGTTGCGACCGCCGCTGGCGAGCGAGTAGACGCGGGTGATCCGCAGCGCGGTCTGGCCCTTGGCGTCGGTGACTTCGGCGACAAATGAAGCCGGGGGCGTGAACTTCCAGAGGCTGCCCGCGGCATCGACGGAAAGATTGATGAAGCGGCCTTCGACTTCGAGGCCGAGTGCCGCCATCGGCGCGACGATGGTGCTCAGCGGGATTCCTTGCGCGGTCTTGAGCGGGTTGCCCTGCGCGTCGAAGACCGGCGAGGTGTACTCGGATTGGACTTCAACCGGCGTCTCGCGCTTGATGGTTTCGAAGTGATCGGCGAGGCGGAGCGAAGCGAGCCCGGCGCCGACGCTCGAAAAGCGGGCGATCAGATGCGAACCGGCGATCTCGGCGCCGGCAATGGACGGATCGGCCGGCCAGACGCGGGGCTGGAGCGTGGCGACATCCACACGCACGCCGCTCGCGCCCGGAGCGGCGCCGGGCGTTGCCGGGGCCGGCGCGGAAGTTGACGGGGTGGGGGTGCCCGGTGCGGGCGTGTTGGCCGCGGGTCCGGGTGTCGGGACGTTGGCGAGCGGCTGGGTCGCGACCGGCGGCGGCGGGTTGTTCTGGCCGAGCTGCTGCTGGGTCTTCTTCGACGAGAAGTACATCGCGAAGAAGCCGCCGATGACGAGCAGAATGGCTCCGACGACCGCGAGGGGCCTGAGCAGCTTGTTAGGTTCTTGTGGCATCGGATTGTGGGTGTGCGCCGATCAGCGGCCTTCGAACAGGCGGTCGGCGAGCCAGACGGGGAGCTGGGGGATCTGCTTGATTTTGCCGGCCGTGACGCCCGGGTCGTAGTCAACGCGGACAAACTGGGCGTACTCAGGATGGAGGATGACGTAACAGGCGCGCGGGTCCTGATCGCGCGGCTGACCGACGGAGCCGACGTTGATGATCGCTTTTTCGCCCGGGCGGAAGTTGTAGCGGGAGTCGTTGCCGAGCTCATCGGGCGGGTAGAAATCGGGCTCGCTCGTGAAGACGCCGGGAACGTGGGTGTGGCCGACGATGGCGATGGAGTTGACGCGGTCGAAGATGGCTTCCATCTTGTCGGGCGCGTTATTGACGTCGTCGGGGAAGATGTATTCGTTGATGGGGCGGCGGGGAGAGCCGTGCACCGCCAGCAGCGGCTGGGTCATGTCGGGCAGCTGCTCGACGATGCGGACCTTGAGGCGCCCGAGGAACTCGTAGCGATCGGCGCGGAGCTTCGCGTCGGACTCGCGATCAAACTGATCGCGGGTCCAGAAGGCGGCGGACTCGGCGCCGGCGTTGAAGTTGGTGGGTTCGTAGAGGACGGCGAAGTCGTGATTGCCCATCAGCGACCACTTGCAGTGGCGGCGGACGAGATCCACGCATTCGAGCGGTTCGGGGCCGTAGCCGACGATGTCGCCCAGGCACACGATCTGATCGATCTTGCGCTTATTGATGTCCTCCAGGACCCGCTTGAGTGCTTCGGCGTTGCCGTGAATGTCGCTGATAACGGCGGTGGGCACGGTGAGAGAAACCTCGGGGGCTGTCAAAGAGGCATGGCCCTGCCGCCGGGGGCAGGGGTGGGGTGGCGGGCTCACCCGCCGGGAGGGGGTCATGCTAGGCGATTTGGGCGTTGCCTGCCCGGGGCTGCGGGAGCGGGCTTTGAGATGAAGAGGTTCTTTCTTGCGCGATTCGGCATCCGGATTGCACCAAGTGGGCGGACCGGAACGCCGATGCAGAGCAGGGATTTCACCCGGCGTGTTCGGCGGCGGAGGACTCGGGCTGGGGGTAGGATCGGGCGAGACCACGTAGAGAGGAAAAGCACATGCCCGCGGCAAGCGTTTCATACCAGCGAACTCGGGAAATGACGATCGACGAACTCCTTCTGGAGAACCGGATCGTCTTCCTGATCGGCGAGATCAATCACCAGTCGGCGGCACGGGTGATGATGCAGATGCTCTACCTCGAGAACCAGAAACGGGGTCAGGAGATCAACTTCTACATCAATTCGCCGGGCGGCGCCGTGGACGACACGCTGGCGCTGTACGACACCATGCGGTTCATGAGCAGCCCCGTGAGCACGTATTGCCTGGGTCGGGCCTACTCGGGCGGCGCGGTGCTGCTGACCGCAGGCACCAAGGGCAAGCGGTTCATCCTGCCCCACGCTAAGGTCATGATCCACCAGCCCTACGGCGGCGTGACGGGCCAGGCGGAAGACATCCGCATCCAGGCCGAACAGATCATCAAGATGAAGGCGGAACTCAACCGCATCATCTCCGAGCACACGGGCAAGAGCGTGGAACAGGTTCGTTCCGACAGCGAACGCGACCGGTTCTTCAGCGCCGAGGAGGCGGTGGCCTACGGCCTGGTGGACGAGGTGCTCCGCAGCCCGCCGAAGGAAGCGGCGATCATGCCGGGCGTGAGGTAATCGAATCGGCCAAATGGCCAAAAGCGCCAAATGGCCGACGGAAGTCCTGGGCGAACGAGAACGACAACCGGTTGATTTGGCCCTCTGGCCATTTGGACCTTTGGAAATTTGAACATGTCAGGCCACCTTGTACCCATCGTCATCGAGAAGTCCGCCAAGGGTGAACGCGCGTACGACATCTACTCGCGTCTGCTGAAGGACCGCATCGTGTTCCTCGGCGGGGCGGTGGACGACGACATCGCCAACCTCATCGTGGCGCAGATGCTGTTCCTCGCCAACGAGGACCCGAAGCACGACATCCACCTGTACATCAACAGTCCGGGCGGCAGCGTGAGCGCCGGCTTGGGCATCATCGACACGATGAAGTTCGTGCAGTGCGACGTCGCGACCTACATCATCGGTCAGGCGGCCAGCATGGGCAGCCTGATCGCCACCAGCGGCACCAAGGGCAAGCGTTTCACGCTCACCAACAGCCGCAACCTGATGCACCAGCCGCTGCTCTCGGGCGTGATGGAAGGCCAGGCGACGGACCTCGAGATCGAGGCGCGCGAGATGCTCCGCATCCGCGACCGCCTGTACCAGATCTATTCCGACGCGACGGGGCGCAGCACGGATCAGATTGCCAAGGACTGCGACCGCAACACCTGGCTCGACGAGAACGAGATGATGAAGTACGGGCTCGTTGACAAGGTGCTGACGCGGATGCCGGCGCCGACCGGACCGCGCCAGCGGGATGATGAGTAAGACATTCAAGTGAATTGCACGAAGCCGCCCGGTGGATGCCGGGCGGTCTTTGTTTTTGCGCGCTTCGCTGCACGAAACGAACGGCAGTCCATGCGCGTAGCGCGGGCCCCGAGTCGGCGCAAAGATTCGGCGTGCAAACGGGCGACACCATCATCGCGTGCGCGACGGCGGCGGGAAACTCGCTGCGCGCGATCGTGCGCGTGAGCGGGCCCCGGGCGTTTGACGTTCTGCGGGAGCTTGGGTCGGCTTTGCGTGGATCAACATCGCCGGCCGACGCTCCGCACGGGCGCAACGGGCACTTGGAGACTCGCCGCGGGGTGAGGCCGGGGCGTATCACGCTCGACGGCGGGCTGTCGTTTCCGTGCATGGTCGCGACATTCCCCGGGCCGGGGAGTTACACCGGCGAAGACGTGGTCGAATTCTTCGTGCCCGGGAACCCGCACCTGATCGAGCGGGTGATGCGGGTTGCGATGCAGAAGGTGGAAGGAGTCCGGTTCGCGGCGCCGGGCGAGTTCACGGCGCGCGCGTATCTCAACGAGCGGCTCACGCTCGAACAGGCCGAAGGCGTCGCGATGCTGATCGCGGCGCAGGGGCTGGATGAACTGCGCGAGGCGCAGCGGCTGGTTTCGGGCGAGCAGGGCGATCGGTACCGCGCGCTCGCGGACGAAACGATGACCCTGCTTGCGCTGGTTGAAGCCGGGATTGACTTCACGGACCAGGAGGATGTGGTCGCCATCGCGCCCGATCGACTTCTCGAGCGCGCGGAGAAGTTGGTCGCGACGATCACGTCGATGGTCGGCAAGCAGCGGGGGAGCGAAGCCGAGAGCGGTCTGCCGCGGGTTGCGCTTGCGGGCAGGCCCAACGCGGGCAAGAGCACGCTGTTCAATGCGCTGCTGGGCAGGGCGCGGGCGGTGGTCTCGGACATCGCGGGCACCACACGAGATGTGCTCCAAGAAGAATTGGATTTGTCGCGCGAGATCGCGGGCGGCGGCAGCGTGCTGCTGTGCGATACGCCGGGCGTGGGCGAAGTTGTCGCAAACAGTGGCGCAACGGATGAGCGTTCCCAAGCCGCGAGCGAAGACTTTGTGCGCGGGGCGGATGTTGTGGTCTGGTGCGATCCGGCGGGCCGGTTTGACGCGGCAGAGGCCCGGCCCACGGGCGCGCCGGTCATTCGCGTGCGAACCAAGGCGGATCTGCCGCACGAGAAGGATGAAGGCGAGGTGCTGGAGGTTTCGGCCTGGGACGGGTACCACCTGCCGGTGCTGAGGCGGGCGATCGCGGATGCCGTCTGGTCGGGCAGGCTGCGAGGGGCGGTGCTGCCGCGGCATCAGCGAGCGCTGAGCACAGCTCGTGACGCGCTGGTCCGGGCGATTTCACTGGTGCGAGCCGAAGGGCTGCGGGAGCCCGAGCTGGTTGCCGGCGCCCTGCGAGAGGCATTGGACGCGCTGGGCGAGCTCACGGGGCGGATGACCGCGGATGATGTGATCGGGCGGGTGTTCGCGACGTTCTGCGTGGGGAAGTAGAAGCCGGGCGAGCATGCAGACAGGGTGAGGGTCGCGCAAGTTTGTCGCTGCCAACCTGTTGGAATTGATCGCGTTCGGCAAAGTCGGCCGATATAGTTGGACGAACGCCGGGGGTCCCGGGCGAGCCGGAGGCTCGCGGAGGGCAGTCGATGAGCGATCGGATTGAGAATCAGAACGGTTCGGAGCAGAGTCCTGCGGAGGGCCAAGGTGGCCGCGTCGCCGTGGCGGAAAAGCCGGCACCGGCCAAAAAGCGGGGCCCGATCGAAACGCTCCCGATGTTCAAAGTGCTGCTGCACAACGACGCCGTCAACACCATCGATCACGTGGTGGATTCGATCGTGGAATTGACGCCCCTTGACCACGGCCGCGCGGTCGAAGTGACGCTCGAAGCGAACGCCTCGGGCGTCGCGCTGGTCTTGGTGACGCACATGGAGCGTGCCGAGCTGTACCGCGACCAGTTCACCTCGAAGCAGTTGACCGTCACGATCGAGCCGGCCCAGTAAAAGAAGGCTATTGGGGCCCATAACGGGGTCTGCGCCGGTCCGTGAAGTCAGAGAAACGAATACAACCGCGGCGTGCCCTTGGGCACGCCGTTTTTCTTGGGCCTCCCACATCCAGCGGGAGACGGGGCGTTCGGTCGCGCAAGAACGGCGCAGAACGCACGGGCGGTGCGACCGGTGCCTGCGCGGGCCGGTTGGCGGAAAGCGGGCACGGCCGCGTGAATCGGGGGCGGGAGTGGCCGATCAACGAGCACCGGCCTGGGCCGGACAATCAAGACACGGCGATGCGCTCGCGGCGCCGTGTCGGACTCCCGCGTGCGCTGCCGCGGGAGGTGAGCATGGTACTTCGAATCGGCGACTTGTTGGTGCGACAGGGCGTGCTCACCGAGCAGCAGGTCGAGGACATTCTGACGGAACAGCGTGCCGTGGGCCGGCCGTTCGGCGAGCTCGCGGAGCGGCTGTTCGGTGTCTCCTCGCGCGATGTGGAGCGTGCGTGGGCCGAGCAGTACGCGCAGATTACGGGTGAATTCAATCTGCACGGCGTGAAGTTCGAGGCCGAAGCGCTGGCGACGGTGACGCCCCGCCAGGCGTGGCAGTTCCGGCTCCTGCCGGTGCGCTACAGCGGCGACGAACTCACGGTGTGCACGACGCGCGACCATCTCGCGCGAGCGCTGCGGTTTGTGGGCTGGAAAATCGAGAACCCGTGCCACTTTGTCATCTCGAGCCCGGAGGAGCTGGCGCAGATGCTGATGAAGCACTATCCGCTGGCGGGCGCAACGGTCGGGATGGTGACCGGTAAAACCATCTCCGCCGTGTAACCACCCGGACTCTCCGGATTCGAAGGGCTCAAAGCGCTGGAAGGGAAGGGGTTGGCGCCCTTTTCTTCGAGGTCTTTGGGCCCTTTGCGTTGAAAACCCCTCCAATAATCCCCGGTGCCAAAAATCGCAGCGAAAAAGCGGAAATCGGACGAGGTCCGATCGGTGTCTCTCGTCAGCCTCGGCTGTCCGAAGAACCTTGTGGACAGCGAGAAGATGCTCGGCATGCTGGCCGAGACCGGTCTCGCCCCGGTGAGCTACGACCCCAGCGATGAGGATTCGGCGTTTCAGGGCGCCGATGCCGTGGTCATCAACACCTGCGGGTTCCTCGAGGCGTCGAAAGACGAGTCGCTCCAGGTCATCAAGGATGCGATCCGCGAGAAGGAAAAAGGCAACGTCAAGCGCGTCGTGGTTGCGGGTTGCCTGGTGCAGCGGCATCGCGCGAAGATGCTGGAGTGGGCCCCGGGCATCGACGCGATGGTCGGCGTCTTCGATCGCGACAAGATCGTCGAGGCGGTGGTGGGCTCGCAGCAGGCGGTGAAGCGCGCGGGGTCGATGAAGGAGGCTTCGGACGGGCCGACGTACTGGATCGCGGCCAACGCGCTCGCCGCCGCCAAGGCGCGCGACATGAGCGTGACCGGGCTGACGGTCAACGGCAAGGACGGCAAGGGCATCGGCTACTTCGAGGATGACTCGGCCCGACTCCGGCTCACACCCCGTCACTATGCCTACCTGCGCATCAGCGAGGGCTGCAACCAGAACTGCGCGTTCTGCACGATCCCCAGCATCCGGGGCAAGATGCGCAGCAAGCCCATCGACCGCGTGGTCGAAGAGGCAAAGGAACTGATCAACGACGGCGCGTTCGAACTCCTGCTCATCGGGCAGGACACCACCAGCTACGGCGATGACATCGGGGTGGGGCTCAAGGCAAACAGCCAAATGGCCAAACCGCCAAAGGGCGGGACGAATTTCGAGGCCTACGGCGGATTGCCGGCGTTACTGGGTGCATTGTCCGATGCCATGGACGAAGCCAACCACGGCCAGGGCTGGCTCCGCCTGATGTACGCCTATCCCAGCAACTTCAGCGACCCGATCATCGATGCGTTTGCGCACCTGGCCAGCAAGGGGCGGCTCCTGCCCTACCTGGACATCCCCCTCCAGCACGCCAGCGACCGGGTGCTCGATCTAATGAAGCGCAACGTCACCCGCAAGCAGCAGGCGAGCGTGATCCGCAAGCTGCGCGAGAAGGTGCCGGGCATGTCGATCCGCACGACGTTTATCAGCGGCTTCCCCGGCGAAACCGAGGCGGATCACCGGCAACTGCTGGAGTTCATCGAAGAGATGGATTTCGAGGCAGTGGGCGTGTTCGAATACAGCCACGAGGCGGGGACGGTCGCCGGCACGATGGAGGACGACCCCAAGCTCGCCGTGCCTCCCGAGGTGAAGACCCGGCGCCGGAACGAGGTCATGGAGTTGCAGCAGCGCCTCGCCTTCGCCAAGGCGGAAAAGCTGGCCTCGGGATTTGATGAACGCAACCCGGAAGGCTCCCTGAAGAAGGGCGCGACCGTGCTGGACGTGATCATCGATGCCGGATTGCGGACCAGCGGCAAAAAGACCAGCGGCGTGGGCGACGGCGGCCGGCTCTACATGGGGCGGACGCGGTTCCAGGCCCCGCAAATCGACGCCGTGACGTATGTCCAGTCGCGCGAGAAGCTTGCGCCGGGCGAGGTCGTCCGCTGCGTCGTGGTGGGGTGCGACGGTTACGACCTGGTGGCGCGTCCGGTGGCCGAATTGGAACGCAAGGTCGGGCTCAAGGTGCTGCGGGGCTGAGCCTCCAAGCCGGGACATTGCAGGAAGTTGCGCGGCCGGGTCGATATTGTGCCCAATCGTTCCCTTTGCGGTCCGAGGATCGGGCGCGCCTTGGTTGCGAGCTGTCACATGATTCGAGCCGGACATGTCGTTGCCCTGTGCACCCTCGCGCTGCTGATGATCGGCGTCGTGATGGTCAATTCGGCCGGGCTGGGTGTGACGGGTGTCGCCGGTCCACTCGCCCCCGAGGGCACACCGCTGCAGGCGGCCCCGCTCTCGCTCAAATCCGTGCTGTTCACCAGCGCCACCTTTCACATGACCGTGGCGCTGATCATGATGGTGGTGGTCTCCCTGCTTCCGATCCGGCGGCTCATCGGTTCGGCGGGCACGAGCGCCTCCGACCAATACGACGTCACCAAGGCCTGGGGGGGCCTGGCCTTCGGCGTGATCGGTGTGCTCTGCGTCCTCGCGCTGGTGTATCTGCCGGGCATCGGTCAGGCCAAGAACGGCAGCCACCGCTGGATCAACATTCCGGGGCTGGGCGAAGGCCTATCCGCGCAGCCGAGCGAGATCGCCAAATGGGGCATGCTGATGCTGATCGCGTGGTACTGCGCGGTCCGCGGGCCCCAGATGAAGTCGTTTTTCAAGGGCCTCATGCCCGCGCTGATGGCAATCGGCATCGTCGCCGGCTTTATCGTGATCGAGGACCTGGGAACGGGCCTGCTGATCACGACCGCCTGCTGCGTGCTGCTGATCGCAGGCGGCGCACGCTTCTGGCACTTCCTGATGTTCGTGCCCTTCGGGCTGGCGGGCGTCGCGGCGGCGGTGATCAAAAGCCCCTACCGCCTGACGCGCATCACCACGTTCCTCGATCCGTACAAGGACCCCGAAGGAACCGGGTACCACCAGGTGCAATCGCTGATCGCCATCGCCAACGGTCAAGGCGTCGGGCGCGGGCTGGGTTTCGGGCTCCAGAGCAAGGGCTACCTCCCGGAGGATCGCACCGACTTCCTGTTCTCCGTGATCTGCGAAGAACTGGGAATCCCCGGTGCCGCGGCGGTGATCTTCCTCTTTGTGCTCCTGATCTGGGCCGGCCTTTCGATCGTCAAGAACGAACGCTCGCAAGCCCTCAAACTGTTTGCTCTGGGCGCGACGGTGACGATCGGCGTGCAGGCGGTCATCAACCTGGCAGTCGTCACGGTTGTGGCTCCAACCAAGGGCATCGCGCTGCCCCTGATCAGCGCGGGTGGCACGGGCTGGATCCTGACCGCGATGTCGCTGGGATTGCTGGTCGCGATCGACCGTACAGCAGACCATGCCGCGAGCAGTTCCATTGGTGACGTGCCGCTGATGCGTGTGGGCCCGGCACTGGCCGAGGCGGGATCGGTCGCGGCCTAATGAGCGCTTCGTCGGGCACGTTGCGGGTGGTGTTTGCCGGTGGGGGCACCGGCGGGCATCTCTATCCGGCGCTCGCCATCGCCGAACAACTCCACGAACGCCGCGACGAGATCGAGTGCGTTTTCTACTGCTCGACCAGGCCCCTCGATGCCCGGATCCTGACCGAAGAGTCGGTGCGTCATGTCGCGATCCCGGCGCGCCCTTTTTCTCTCCGCCCGCTCGCGCTCGCCAACTTCGTCCGGACCTGGCCCGGCGTCGTGCGCCGGAGCCGGCGGCACCTCCGCGAGGAGCGCGAAAAGGGACGCACGGTTGTGGTCGCCATGGGCGGCTTCGTGAGCGCGCCCGTCGCCGCGGCGGCACGCAAAGAAAAGCTGCCCGTGCTGCTGGTTAATCTCGATGCCACGCCGGGCAGGGCCAATCGCTGGGTCGCCAAGCGGTCGAAAAAGGTTTTTACCGCGGCCGAGGTGAAGGGCTTTCCGGGCTGGCAACGCGTTCCGCCGATCGTGCGCTGGGCAGCGATCGCCGACGGCGATCGCGCCTTCTGCCGGCGCGAGCTCGGGTTGCATCCCGATCACAAGACACTGCTCGTCACCGGGGCGAGCCAAGGGGCGCGGACCATCAATCGCCTGCTCATGGCGCTGATCGAGCGCCGCGGCGAAGCCTTTGAAGGCTGGCAAGTCATCCATCAGTGTGGTCCCGTTGCTGCCGCCAAGGACGTGTGGGACGACCGCGCAATCGCCGAGGCCTATCGCAAAGCGGGCATCCCCGCGCTCGTGAAACCCCTGTTCCGCGAGATGGGTCGGGTGTGGGGCGCTTCGGATGTGTGCATCGGCCGGTGCGGCGCCGGGAGCGTGGGCGAGGCTTGGGCCAACCGCGTGCCCTGCGTGTTCCTCCCGTATCCCTACCACCGTGACCAGCATCAGCGGCTCAACGCCTTGCCGCTGGAACGTGCCGGCGGTGCGCTGCTGGTCCCGGACCGGATCGAAGTGGAGGCCAACGTGCCCGACGCCGGGGCGGTCCTGCTCGATCTGATGGCGGATACTCACAAGCAGGAACGCATGCGGGACAAACTCCGAGAACTCGGCCCTGCGGACGGCGCGGGCGCTCTGGCGGATGCGATTCTCGCCTTTGCGTAACTCGCCGGGCGGGCAAGCCTTGGCGGCGCGGTACACTTGAGAAGAAGGCAGAAACGCCGGCAGCGTTTTCGGACGTTGCGCCGGCCCATGTCATGGAGAGAAGTGAATCAACTCCGGCTTGGAGCGGCACCGTGGCAATCGTTTGCTGCGGGAGTTCGAACGCGCCCGGCGCGCTGCGTGAAGCCCTAGCTCGCCGCGGCTTTGCCGTCCAGGAAGTCTCGACCACCTACCTCGCCGCCTCGCGCGCGGTGCAGAACGCCCGGCGCGATGAGCACGGACGAGGCATCGTCGTGCTCGTCGAACCCGAAAAGCTGGCCCGACCGCACGAACTGGTGCGGGCGCTCGCGAACAACGCCCCAAGTGTGCGCTGCTGGCTCTTCCGCAAAGTGGGGACCGGCACCGAATTGCGGGGCCTGACCGATCAAGACGTTGCCGCTTGGGCCGCGTCCGGAAAAGCGGCCGCTGCCGTAGCCGCAACCCATGTTGCTACAGGCACTTCCGAAATAATGCCCGACCGGACCGTGAACGCTCCGGCTTCGGCGGCGTATGAAGACGCAGAGGCCCGCCGCACGGGCGGGGGAACCCCCTCGCTGCGGCTGGCTGGCGATTGGGGCCCGCAGAGCGAACCGGCCACGCCCGGCGACCTGGGGCCACCAGTTCTCACGGATGAAGAACTGGCGATGTTGCTCGGCGATGATCCGAGCGCGGCGGAGCCCGGAACGTAAGTCGGAAGGAACCAATGCCGCCGCAGGATGGACAAGCCAGGCGCGTAATCCTCGTCGGACGGACGGGGCTTGATGCCAAGCTCCGCCTCGATCCCGACCTCGAGTTGCTGCGCGTCCGCAGCCCGATGGAGGCGATCACCGAACTGGCCGATCCCATCGACGAGCAATCGCCCGCACGCGCCGTGGTTGTCTTCGGCGAGGACGGCACGCCCGGTGTCGGCACGCGCGCCGACGAATCCATGCAGGATGTCGTCCGTGGGCTGCGCGATGTCGACCCCACCGCGATGGTGATGGGTGTCGCGCCTCTCGCGGAATCGGTTGCGAGTGAACTGGACGGCGTGGTCGATGCGGGCCGCTCAAGCGAAGAGATCCGCGACCGCTTGATGACCATTCGCTCGCTCGACCGCACGCCCGTCGCGTCCACTTCTTCCGGCACCACTTCAAACGGCGCCGTTCCCCCGGTCCCGGCTCCGAGCGTGCCGGCCGTGCCCAGCGGCCCGGTTTCGAACGACCCCGCGCACGCGCTCGCGTCGGGACTGGATCCCGTCGGCGCAGCGCTCGAGAGCATCGCACAGCGCCTCGGCGTGACCTCGCTGAGCGTCGAACGCGGACATGCCCCCGCAGGCGCCGCCATCGTCTGGGGCGGGTTGGTCATCGGCACGCTGGTGGGCGAGGGCCTGCGTCCCGAGCAACTCGCGCCCTTCACGGCCGAGCTCGCGCCCTGGCTGGCGATCCGCGAGCAGATGCGCCGCCTCCGGCTCGCGGCGTATTCCGATCCGCTGACCGGCGCGTGGAACCGGCGATACTTCGACCAGTTCCTCAATGCCGCGCTGCGCATCGCTCGTGAGCAGCGCTACAGCGTCACCGTGCTGGTGTTCGACATCGACGATTTCAAGTCCTTCAACGACCGCTGGGGGCACCAGGCGGGCGACGACATCCTGCGCGAAACGGTCCGCCTGCTCCGCAGCGTGATCCGGCCCACCGATCGCGTCTGCCGCATCGGCGGCGATGAATTCGCCGTGATCTTCAACGAGCCGGAAGGCCCGCGCGATCCCGCCAGCCGCCACCCCAAGACCATCTATCAGATCGCCGAGCGATTCCAGAGCCAGGTGCGCGCCGCCACCTTCCCGAAACTGACGGCCGAAGCCCCGGCGTGCCTGCGCGTCTCGGGCGGGCTGGCCACCTACCCGTGGGACGGCTTGACCGCCGCGGACCTGATCGCCAAGGCCGACGAGCGCGCAATGGACGGAAAGCGCCAGGGCAAAAACGTGATCGTGCTCGGCCCCGGCGCCGAGACCGATTGACGCTCACTTGTGCCCCAGCGGCACGAACGTGAGCACGATCTCAAACGCGATCAGGATGATGATGATCCACTCGAGCACTTCCATGCGCCGGTTGGTCTGCTGGTCGCTCAGTTTCTCGTAGATGCTCTCGAGCACGCCCAGTTTGCGCAGGACCGACGCATCCCATTCCGGGTGGTGCAGCCGATCCGTGAGCTGGCGATAGAAGCGGGCGAGGAAGTGATCGCCCACGAGCTTGATCGCGTTGTTCACGCCCTCGAACAGAATGGCGGCATCCGCCTGCAGCAGCGCGACGCGCCGGAGCTTCCGCGATCCGCCGCGGCCCTGTATCCGCTGGGAGAGAATCGGATAAACCTCTTCGAGCGCATCGTCGAGCACCTCGTCAAGGTGACGCATCTCGAGCAGCTCGACATTGGCAAACTCGATCAGGTCGAGCAGGTCGGACGCGTCGCTGCCGATGACAAACGCGGACGAAAAATCGAGAATCGCGGTATCGGCCTGCGAGTAGCTGATGCGCGAGCCCAGCGCTTCCTCGATTTCCTGCACGGAGAGCGGCGAGGTATCGCCGCGCAGGATCTGGGCCATCAGCGCCCGGTTCTGGAGCAAAAGCTGCTCGAGGTTTTCGCCGGGCTGGCCGAACTGCTCGATGTGATAAGTGACAAAGTCCTCGGTCAGGTCGTCGAGCTTCGGACGGGTGATGGTGGGGGCCAGCGCCGGGAGCAGCGCTTCGAGATTCGCGCGGCTGCGCGTCAGCAGATCGGCGCTTTCGGCGATCGCGTTGGCCAGCGCCGTGAGGTCGCCAAGCCTGCCCGAGATCGGAATGGAATACGCGACGCTCACGCCGCCGAAGTCGTAGAGCGTGGTCTCGCACTGCGCCCCCAGGCGGAATCCCGCCAGTTCGACCGCCTCGCACTTCTGGAGAAAGCGGACCGGCGCCGGATCGAAGTTGAAGTACTTGGGAGCGCGCCGCCGGAGTTGAAGCTGCTCGCGCTGCGGGCTGGGCAGCGCCTCGCTGCGCGAGAGAATCTCGGTCGCGCGGTTCAGATCGATGGCCAGGCCCACATCGAAGCAGAACACCACGGAACACGTGCCGCGGATTGCCGGGCCGGCTCCCTGGTCGAGTTTTGTTTGGATGCTTTCAGCCATGGATGGTGCAAACGGAGCGTAGCGGAAATCGGTTCGCCCGAATGACGAAAGTGGCGGAACCGCACGCGCAGAAGTTCGCGCAAAATGAGCCGGTCAAAACCGCTGTTCCGCCGATCTTGATGCACAGAAGCGTGAGGAGCTGGGATCCATGCGGTTGGAAGAGTTGATAGCCCGTTCGGGAGACAGAGCCGCACGGCCCGGGCTGGCCAAATTGGTCGCGGGACAGGCCGGAACCCGCATCTGCGATATCACCGAGGACAGCCGCACCGTGCTGCCAGGGTCCCTCTTCGTCGCCCGGACCGGAACCAAGGTCGACGGGCGGCAGTTCGTCCAGCAGGCGGTTCGGGCGGGCGCCGCCGCCGTGCTCTGCCGCACGGGCTCGGCAGCCGAGCTGGCGACCGAGAGCGGCGGGCGCTGCGCCTTTGTCGAAGCCGACGATGTTGAGCTTGCCGCCGCCATGTGCGCGGAGGTCTTCTACGGAAGTCCCAGCGACCGCGTGAAGTGCGTGGGCGTCACCGGTACGAACGGAAAAACCACGACCACCTGGTTGCTCTGGCGGATGCTGAACAGCGCGGGCCTGCGTTCGGGTCTGATCGGCACGGTGGTGGTGGACGACGGAAGCGAGACGGCGCGAGCGGAGATGACGACGCCCCCGGCCATCGAACTGAGCCGAAGCTTCGGCGTCATGGCGGAAAACGGCTGTCAGTTCGCCGCGATGGAGGTTTCCAGCCATTCGCTGGCGCAGCAGCGCGTCGCGGGGCTTCGCTTCCGCATCGGCGTCTTCACGAATCTGACGCAGGACCACCTCGATTTCCACAAGACGATGGAGTCGTACGCGGAGGCAAAGACGAAGCTGTTCGGCATGCTGCCGCCCGATGGACTGGCCGTAGTCAACGCCGACGACCCGGCGCACGAGCTGATGGTGCGCAAGTGCGCGGCCCCGGTCGTCCGCTGCCATGAAGGAACCGACACGCCCCGGGACGGCGCCAGCGTGGCGATCGAGGCGATCGATCGCGCGGGCATGAAACTCGCGCTCAACGGGCCCTTCGGCAAGCTGAGCGTCTGGGTGCCCCTGATCGGCGCCTTCAACGCGATGAACGTGCTGCAGGCGGTGGTGTGTGCGCACGCTTGCGGCCTCTCCACCCGCCAGATCATGGAAGCGTGCCCGCGCCTGGATGCGCCGCCCGGCCGGCTCGAGCGCGTGCCCTCGCACGCGTCGGAACCGCTCGTGCTCGTCGATTTCGCCCACACCGACGACGGGCTCAAGAACGCCCTCGAGACAGTCCGGCGTGTCGTCGGCAAGGGCCGGCTCATCGCCGTGTTCGGCTGCGGCGGGGACAAGGACAAGACCAAGCGCCCCAAGATGGGACGCGTCGCCGCCAGCCTCGCCGATATTGCGGTGGTCACCAGCGACAACCCCCGAACCGAGCGCCCCGGCGACATCATCGACATGGTGCTCGAGGGCGTGCCCCCCGCCGACCGTGAGAAGGTGACCGTCCAGGCCGACCGGCGGCGGGCGATCATGCACGCCCTCTCGATCGCGCAGCCCGCCGACATCGTGGTGATCGCGGGCAAGGGCCACGAAACAGAACAAATCCTGCCCGACGGCAAGGGCGGGACGCAGTCGCACCATTTCGATGATCGCGAAGTGGCGCGCGAGGCGCTGGCGGCACGCCGGGAAGCGGCCAAGGTTTCGCGGGTGCGGGCGTGACGGAGCGGTACGGATGAGTTTCTGGAATCTCGAAAATCTGCGGGCGGCGATGAACGGTTCGTGGCTCGTGCGCCCCGCCCGACAGTTGCCCGCCGAGGCGATGGGCGCCTCCATCGACACGCGGACGCTCACCCGCGGAAACGTGTTCTTCGCTCTCCGGGGCGAGCGCGTCGACGGTCACAAGTTTCTCAACGCCGCGGCCGGCGCGGGCGCTTCCCTGGCGGTTGTCGAGGATCCCTCGTGCGCCGCCGGCGTGCCCCCCGACTTCCCGCTCTTGCAGGTCGAGAGCGTGAGCGCCGCCCTGCTCAAGTGCGCCGCCGAGTACCGCAAGACGCTCGAGGGCACACGCGTGATCTCCGTTGGTGGCTCCAACGGCAAGACGACCACGACGAGGCTTATCGAGAGCCTGCTCGCGCCGCACTTCCGGGGCGTTGCTTCACCCAAGAGTTTCAACAACGCCATCGGCGTCCCATTGACCATCCTCTCCGCCAGGCGGGGCGATCAGTATCTGCTCTGCGAAGTCGGGACGAACGCGACGGGTGAGATCGCCGAGCTGGCGCGCGTGGTCGCGCCCGAGATCGCCGTGATCACCAGCATCGGACGCGAACATCTCGAAGGACTCAACTCGGTCGCCGGCGTGATCGCGGAGGAGTCGAACATCGCACCGGAAATCCGCCCCGGCGGGGTGGCGATCATCGCCGCGCAGCCCAGGGAGCTCTATGACTCGGTCCGAGGCCTCATGCCCGGCGGCAAGAGCGGGGCAAACGTGGTTCGCTTCGGCACGTCCGAGTCGGCCGAACTGCGCGTCGATTCGGTGAATACCGACGAAACCGGCACCTCCTTCGCCATCAATCGACGTGCGAAGTTCCGCGTGCCGTTGCTCGGCGCCCACAACGCCATGAACGCCGCGGCAGCCATCGCCGTCGCGCGCCGCTTCGGGCTCGACGATGAAGTCATCCGCAAGTCGCTGGAGCAGGCCAAGGGCCCCGACATGCGGATGAAGCTCGAAAGCCGGGGTTCCATCTCCCTTCTCAACGACGCGTACAACGCCAATCCGGACTCGATGCTGGCCTCCCTTCGGGCGTTCGCGGATCTTTCCAGACACCGCCACCCCAGGCGCCGGATCGTGGTGCTCGCCGACATGCTGGAAATGGGCGATTCCGGGCCGGATGTGCACCGCGAGATCGGCGACGCCGTCGCCGGCGACGCGGCGATCGACCTGGCCGTCCTGGTGGGTCCGCTGATGCTCTTTGCCGCCGAGCGCGTCCGAAAGTCGTGGCCGGGCGAAAAGGTGCTCAACCTTCCCGCCATGGACGACGACACCGCCCGGCGCATCGCCGATCTGCTCCGCCCCGGCGACTTCGTGCTGCTCAAAGGTTCGCGCGGAATGGGCGTCGAGCGGGTGCTCAAGGCGCTCGACAGCACCGGACCCGAGGTGAAGGTGCCCGGGGCGGGCATCCCCGTGACGAAGTAGAACCGGGAAATCTACTGCCGCGACGCCCGACGGCACGAACAATCGGGACCGGGCTCACGGATGGGCCCGCACGCCTGCTTGCGGATCTGAATGCTCTACGTCCTGCTCGACTATTCCCGGCGATGGCTTTCCGAACACGGTCAGGGGCTCGGCGAGCGCGGCTTCTACAGCCTCTTCGCGATTCTGGATCAAATTCAGTTCCGCGCCCTTGCCGCGGCGGTCCTGAGTTTCACCATCATGATCGTCTTCGGCCGCCGGGTCATCGCGATGCTGGTGCGGCTCAAAATCGGTGACGCCGGTCTGAGCGATGCCGAAGCCCTTCAGCGCCACGCCGCCAGCCGGGCCAATGTGCCCACGATGGGCGGGATCCTGATCGCCGGCGCCATGCTCGCGTCGATCCTTTTGCTCGCCGATATCCGCCAGTTTTACGTCCAGGCCGGCCTGCTGGTCTTTATCGCCTTCGCCATCCTTGGAGGGGTGGATGACTGGCTGAAGCTCACGGCTTCGCGCCGGGGCAGCAAGAGCCGCCAGGGCCTTTACGCCTGGGAAAAGCTGGTCTTTCAACTCGCCATTTCGGCGCTGGTGGCGTACTTCCTCTTCCGTCAGGCGGGCACGAGCAAGGAGGAACTGCTCCATGTGCTCAACCTGCCCGGCCAGAAGACCTGGGAAAGCCCGGGCACAATCTCGTCCTCCCTGTTCTATCTCGGGGCGCCCCTGTTTGTCATCTTCGCGATGCTCATGATCACCGGCCTGAGCAACGCAGTGAATATCGCCGACGGCATGGACGGGCTCGCGGGAGGCACCAGCGGCATCGTCTCAATCGGATTGGTGGTGCTCGCTCTGGTCTCGGGCAGCCAGTCGGCCTCCCAGTACCTGCTGGTGCCCTACATCCCCGTGGGCGACGAACTGGCGGTCTTCGCCGGGGCCATGGCGGGTGCCTGCTTCGGGTTCCTGTGGTGGAACTGCTCGCCCGCGAGCGTATTCATGGGCGACACCGGCGCGCTCTCTCTGGGAGCGATCGCCGGATACATCGGCGTCGTCACGCGCCAGGAATTCGTCGTGCTCGCGATGTGCGGCATCTTCCTGATCGAGGCCGGCTCGGTCATGCTGCAGGTGGGTTATTTCAAGTGGACCAAGGGCAAACGCATCTTCAAGGTCGCGCCCTATCACCATCACCTGCACCTCTCGGGCTGGACCGAGCAGCAGGTTGTCGTGCGATTCTGGATCGTCACCGTGCTGCTGGTGGTGCTCGCCCTGGCGTCGATCAAAGTGCGCTAAGGCCGCTTCTCGGCCCGCGTGAGCATCGGCTGCAGAAGCCCGACCTTTGCCTGCACGTCGCCGTAGGCCTTGCCACGCACTTCGATACGCAGCGTCTGCACGCCAGAGACGTCCACCACCAGATCCTGTGAGGGCTTGTCGGAGGAGAGATCCGCCTTGCCCACTTCGCGGAACTGCCCGCCCGCTCCGCCGACGAGAACCGTGACCGAGGCGTTTCCCCAGGAGACCGCGCCGGGAGGCAGCGCGAGCGTCGTTCCAAACTTCGCGGCATTGCTTGGCAGCTTCCAGTCGAACTGAGCCGGGCCGGCGAGCGTGATGGAAGCCAGCCCGACCGGCGACGATCCCTGGTCGCCGATGTCCGGTGCCGGGGTCCAGCGCCGGTCGTCCAGGCCTTTGACGGTCGGGGGCGCCAGCGACGACAACGGAACGATCGCGGGCGGATCAAAGATGACCGCGTCCAGTGAACCAACGTCGATGACCAGGGCGGGCGCATCGCCCAGCGCCCACTTGACCGTGACGCCCGAAGGCATGGCGGCCGACGGCGTCGGCTTCGGGCCGGCGGGCTGAACCGGGCCGAGTTCCGCCGCGGCAAGCACGCAACCGTCGGTCAGAGCCACCAGCGGCTGAGTCTTCAGCGCGGGCGGATTGGCAAAGGCAACCCACATCACGCGCGACACCGGAATCGTCTGGCTCGCCTTGTCAACCTCGATGACCAGATCCGATCCGAGCCGTTCGAGGAAGCCGTCCACTCGATCGTTATTCGTGAGCAGCGCCGTATCTCGCTGGGGGCGGGGCGGTCGGTGCGTCAACTCGGCAAACTGCACAAACTCCGCACGTTCGAGCGGCAGTTCAAACGTCCCCGTGCGGGTATTGCGCCAGGCGAACGACTCGCCTTTGGTTCCGCCCGCCTGCAGAAAACCCGGGATCACCTGGCCATCGGTCAGCCGCAGAATCCCGGGCGCCTCCGCCGCGGCATCCGCCGTCGTGAGCGAAGGAGACGGGATCGCGGGCACATTTCGCGAGCCCGGCGTGTAGATCGCCAGCACCTTGGCCCGTTCGATCGAGCGCGAACGCCCCGCGCCATCGGTGTAGTGCACCGAGGTCGGCGTCAGCCGCTCGAAATCGCCGGGGATGCGAGCGAGGTTGCGATCCAAAATCACCATCTTGGGCGCAGCGTCCTGGCCCCGCGCGCTCGTCGACGCCGCCGTTCCGGCAAGGAGGGCAATCGGCAGGAGATTCCAAATTCGCCTGTTCATTTCTGGAAGATCGGCAGATAACGCTTGGGCATCTGAAGGACGATGAGCGCCATCGCGGTCCCGTACACATCGCCCACGCCCGGATCCTGCCAGAATCCCTCGGGCTGCTGCGTGCCCAGAAGCTCGCTGCGGACCGCCGCCCACCATTCCCGCCAGTTGGTGCCTCCCGCGAGGTACATCGCCTGGGCGGCGTAGTAGTGGCCGTAGAAGTAATGCGGGCTCGTGCGGTCGATCCGGCCCGGCATCGCGTTCTCGCGCAGATACCGGATGCCCTTGTCGATCTGCGCGTCTTCGTAGACGCCCGAGTAGTACAGGCTCGCGATTCCCGCCGCCGATCGCGGCCAGGCGCTCGGACCGGGCGTGAGCTGGTACTTGAACCCGCCGTCGTCGTTCTGACAACGCCGGATGTAATCAACCGCCCGGTCGATCGTCTGCTTCGGCACATCCAGCCCCGCATTGCGGGCCGATCGCAGCGCCATGATCTGGCAGATCGTCACCGAAACGTCCGCATCGTTGGGCACGGGGTTGTAGCGCCAGCCCCCTTCATCGTTCTGCGTGGAAGCAATGAGGCGGATGGCGCGCAGCACCGCGTTGTGCAGCTTCGTCGCCTGCTCCGCGTCCGGCCCGCCGCCGGTCATGCCGTACACCTCGCACAGGAACAGCGAAGCAAACCCGTGCCCGTACATCGGCGCCGCCGCCGTGTCGCCCGCGATCAGGCCCGATTCGGTGCAGTTCTCGAGAATGTGCTTGAGCGCCCGCTCGACGTTCTCGCCGTACGGCCCGCGCCCGGGCAGGTTGCCATCCGCCATGAATGCGATGGCCGCCAGCGCCGTGATCGCCACCGATCGACCCCACCGATCGTCGCCGAAGCTCCCATCCGGGCTCTGCTTTCGCGCCAGCCACGCCAGCCCGCGCGTCACCGCCGCATCCAGCTCCGGCGACATCTCGCCATCGGTCGGCGCATTCTGCGCCGACTTGTGATCGCCCATGAAGGGCATGTCAAACTTGTCCGCGGGCGTGTCCAGCGGTTTGGCGGGAAGCGGATCGCCCGCGGGCGCCGGATCAGATGCCAGCGCAGGAGGGGAGGTGGGGGCGGGGGAGGGATTGGAAGTGGGGGTGGGGGTGGGGGTGGGGTCTGGGCGCGTCCACGCGAGACACGAGATTGAAGCAAGGGTGAGCGCGAGCGAGCGGTTCATTTCTTTTTCTCGTCCGCCAGCTTGCGGTAGTACGACTCGGTCATCGACT
>JAFEBN010000237.1 GCA_018242645.1 Planctomycetota bacterium
GCCGCAGGGCTCCGGGTGCTTGGGACGGGGAGCACGGAGAAGGGTCGTGCGATCGCGATAGCGCAGGGCGCGGACAAGATGTTCGATCACGCGCAGGCTGGCACGATCGACCAGATCCGGGACGCGACGGGCGGGCGTGGGCCGGACCTGATCATCGAGATGCTCGCCAACGTGAATCTGGAGCACGATCTCACGCTCGCGGCACCACGCGGTCGCATCGTCATCGTGGGCAGCCGCGGCAGATTAGAGATCACGCCCCGCCTGCTGATGAAGGGCAACCTCGATGTCATGGGTATGAGCCTGCACAATTCGACCGAAAGCGAGCTGCGCGGAGCGTGGTCGCGGATCGTTCGTGAAATTGAGGCGGGACGGGTGCGGCCGGTGGTGGGAGAGACAATGCCGCTGGCACAGGCACCGAAAGCGCATGAGCGAATCATGGCTCCCGGGGCGGGCGGCAAGATCATCCTCGTGCCGTAAGCGTTACCAGTCGAGTGGTGCACGCCAGCTGCTCGCAAGGAGTTCAACTGGCTCGTCCACTCGGCCGGAAACCCAGGACAGACGCCCGGAACTGTTGAGCGAACCGACGACGGTGGCGGGAATCCCTGCCTCCGTTAATGTTTGCAGCGTGCGTTTTTTGTCTGCCGTCGTTACTTCCAACACGTATCGGCTGGGTGATTCGCCGAACGCCGCGGCGATCGGATCGGTGTGGGTTGATTCGAGGTTCAACTCCGCTCCCAGCGGCCGGCGGGTGCTGGAGCCGCCGATGAGCATCTCGGCGATCGCACAAAGCACGCCTCCGTCGGAGACATCGTGCGCGGAGCGCACCAGACCTTCGCGGATCAGGCGAGCGACCGTGCTCGCGGTTCTGGGCCCCGTTTCCAGATTGGTACGGGGGAGCGAGGAATCGGTGACAGGCACGAGCTGCTCGACATGTGAGCCTCCCAGAGCGCCCGATGTCTTACCCACGAGCACAAGCAGGTTCCCGGCGCTCTTGCCGTCGGAGGTCACGCATCGCGTCACTTCCGGGACGATGGCCAGGCCGGTGATGAGAAGCGTGGGAGGGATCTCGATCAGTCGATTCTGCCCGGTGGCGGGATCGGTGTAGCGGAGCTGGTTGTTGAGCGAGTCTTTGCCTGAGACAAAGGGCGTTCGGTAGGCCTTCGCGCCGTCGTAGCAGGCCTCGGCGGCACGGACGAGCGACGCCAAGTTGCGGGGCTCGCCACACGAAGGCCAGCAGAAGTTGTCCAGGATCGCGATGCGCTCCGGATCGGCGCCGACGCACACCAGGTTGCGCACGCATTCATCGATCGCCGCGAGCGTCATGAGATACGGATCGCCCGCGATGTCGGGATGCCCGATGCCGGTCTGCAGGCCGCACGAAATCGCGATGCCTCTGGGCGAGGCCGGGATGGGTTGCAGCACCGCGGCGTCCATCGGTCCACGACCGAGCGGCCCGCCCAATGGCTTGATGACCGAATTCCCCTGCACCTCGTGGTCGTACTGCCGGATGATCCAATGCTTGGAGGCGATGTTCGGATGCGACAAGAGCCGAACGAGCAACGGCGCAATCGCGGGTGTTGGAGAAGAAATTGCCCGCGTTGTGGTTTTTCGCGGCGCTCCCGACGTCCACACGGCGTCACGAACGGGCGTGGGAATCCCATCGTGCAGGAAGGCCATGGGGAGCCGGCCGACTTCGAGGTCGGCGTATCGGAGAACGAGATCGGCGCCCGGCGTGCCAAACGCGCCGAGGTCGGCCATCTCGACGCCTTCCTGAGCGCAGATGAGACGGAGTTTCTCGATGTTGTGCGCGGGAACGGCAAGCACCATGCGCTCCTGTGCTTCGCTGATCCAGATCTCCGTGTAAGAGAGGCCGGTGTACTTGAGCGGTGCGCGATCGAGTTGCACGGTGGCGCCGACTTTGCCGCCCATTTCTCCTACGGCGGAAGAGAAGCCGCCGGCGCCGCAATCGGTGATGGCGTTGTACAGGGGGCCGCCTGCCGCGTCGCGGGCGTGCAGGATCGCGTCGAGCGTGCGTTTCTCTTCGATCGCGTTGCCAATCTGAACGGCATGGGCGAACTCATCTGCGTGGGTATGTTCCATCTCGGCGCTGGAGAAGGTCGCGCCGTGGATGCCGTCGCGCCCGGTGCGCCCGCCCAGGGCGATGATGCGATCGCCGGGTTTGCTCGCGCCGTGAACAAGGTTTCGCGGGATGAGCCCGATGCAGCCGGCGAAAACCAGGGGATTCCCGACGAAGCGGTTGTCGAAAGCGACGGCGCCCGAGACGGTGGGGATTCCCATCCGATTGCCGTAGTCGCGGATGCCGCGGACAACTTCGGTGAGCGTTCGCTTGGGGTGGAGGCATCCGGGCGGCAGCGCATCGGCTTGTTGATCCGGAAAGGCGACACAGAAGACATCGGTGCTCGCGATGGGCTTGGCGCCCAGTCCCGTGCCGATGACGTCGCGGATGCAACCGCCGATGCCGGTCGCGCTGCCTCCGTACGGCTCGATCGCGGAGGGGTGGTTGTGCGTCTCGACCTTGATGCAGACGCCGTAGTTCTCGTCAAAGGCGACGACGCCCGAATTGTCCTTGAAAACGCTGAGGGTCCAGTCGATTCCGTCCGCGATCAGTTCGTGCGTCGCGGCGGCAACGGTGGACTTGAGTAGATTGTCGATCGTGACGGAGCCGTCCTGATGGACAATGTGACCCGGCCTTCCCTCGAAACGGAGGGGATCTCCCGCCTCTTCGTCCCGTTCCCGCTCTACCCCTCCGTCACTACGGTACTTGATTCGGCTCTTGAGCGTCTTGTGCACGCAATGTTCGGACCAGGTCTGCGCGATCGTCTCGAGTTCGATGTCGGTGGGATCGCGCCCGAGCGTGCGATACTCATCGCGGACCGCACGCATCTCGTCGAGGCTCAGAAACAGGTGCGACTCCCGAGACATCTTCTGGAGCTGCTCGTCGTTGAGATCCCGGATCGCGATTCGCGCAAGTCTGGGCGTGTAGGTGTGGCCCTTGGGTAGCTCGCGAGGAAGCAGCGGTGTGCGGTGCGAAGCCTGGATCGCGGGGTTGAAAAGCAGCCGGCGCGCGAGAAGGTCGGCGAATTCATCGCGATTCGGCGCCGGGAGCCCGTGCAGGTCGAAACGCGTGCCCGTGGAGACATTGACCTGAACGCGCCCGCCCAGAAGTTCGGTTGCCGCCTCCTGGACGGATTGTGCGGCCGGGTCCATCACGCCCGGAAGCGGGTGAATTTCCACGAGGGCGGCATCCGGCGCAACCGGCGCTGCGCCCTGCACGGCGCGTTCGGTCACCGGATCGGCCAGCAGGCCGCGAGCGACGCGGGTGACCTGCTCGGGCGTGGCGTCGGTCTCAAGCAGATAGATGCGTGCGGAATCGACTCGGGACGCCGGGATCCCCAGCGCCGAGGCGGAGCGAGCGACCGAGGCGCCGCGGGCATCGAGCTCGGGCCGCTGCGGCCAGACCTCGATGCGATAGACCGTCGTCCGTGCGGAAGGCGAAACTTGCGCGTGGCTGGGCGTCGTGGTCGGCTGGCTCACGGCGCGATGGTAGGAATCGCGTTTTCAAATTCCCCGGTACCTTGCGCGAAGATTGGCGTCGGCTAGACTCTCGCCAGATGCCCGAGACCACCGTCCAGACCGGCGACGACTCCGACTCTTCGCGCCAGAACGAGGGCGCGAATCTTTTCGAAATCGCCTGGGAGGTCTGCAACCAGCTCGGGGGTATTTACCAGGTCATCCGGTCCAAAGTTCCGCTCATGATGGAGCGGTGGGGGGATCGGTACACCCTGATCGGGCCTTACAACGAGCAGAAGGCCAGTGTGGAGTTCGAGGCGACGGCTCCCGGCGGATGGATCGCCCGGGCGATCGAGCAGCTGGCGGCCCAGGGCCTCAAGGTGCACCACGGGCGGTGGCTGGTTCCCGGTCGTCCCCGCGTGTTGCTGATCGAGCACTGGGTGCCCAACTGGAAGCTGGGCGAGATCAAATACGCGTTGTGGGAGCACCACAACATCGAAACGCCGGGGACCGACTGGCTGATCGACGGCGTGGTGTCTTTCGCCGATGCGGTGCGCCGGGTGCTGGAGGCGTTGAGCGAGCAGCGTGCCGCGGGTTCGAAGCCGGGGAAGGGCACCCCGCGCGTGATGATCGCGCATTTCCATGAGTGGATGGCGGGGCTCGCGATCCCGATGATCCGGCGGCAGAATCTTCCTGTGGCCACGGTCTTCACGACGCACGCGACGCTGCTGGGCCGCTACATGGCGATGGGTATGGAGGATTTCTACGAGAAGCTCCACACCATCAACGACGCCGAATCGGCGAAGAAATACAACATCGTCACCCAGCACAAGATCGAGCGCGCCTGTGCGCACGGATCGCACGTGTTCACGACGGTGTCGGCGGTGACGGCTGAGGAATGCTCGGCGCTTCTGGGCCGGCCCGTCGATGTCGTGCTCCCCAACGGGCTGAACGTGGCGAGGTACAACCTGGCGCACGAGCAGCAGCAACTGCACGCGACGTACAAAGACCGGATCCATCAGTTCACGATGGGACATTTCTTTCCGAGCTATTCGTTCGACCTCGAGAAGACGCTCTACTTCTTCACATCCGGCCGGTACGAGCCTCGGAACAAGGGATTCGACGTGTGCCTGGAGGCGCTGGCGCGGCTCAACGCGGAGATGAAGGCGCACAAGATCGACAAGACGATCGTGTTCTTCATCGTGACCAGCAAACCGACCCGGAGCCTCAACCCGCTGGCGCTCGAGAAGCGCGGCGTGATGAACGAGCTGCGCACGGTGTGCCAGAACATCACACAGAACGTCGAGAGCAAGCTGTACACCCGTGCCGCGGCGGGCGGGAAGCTGAAGCTCGACGACCTGGTCGACGAATACTGGACGCTGCGTTACCGGCGCACGCAGCAGGCGATGAAGCAGCACTGCCTGCCCATGGTGGTGACGCACATTCTCGAGAACGACGCCGAAGACCCGGTGCTGAACCAGATCCGTTATCTCGGGCTGATCAACCGCCCGGAGGATCCGGTCAAGATCGTCTATCACCCGGAGTTCATCAGCCCCGCCAACCCGCTCTGGGGGCTGGAGTACGACCAGTTCGTGCGCGGGTGCCACATGGGCCTGTTCCCGAGCAGCTACGAGCCTTGGGGCTACACCCCCCTGGAGTGCATCGCCATGGGCGTGCCCAGCGTGACCAGCGACCTGGCCGGCTTTGGCCGGTACGTCGCGGAGCACCACCTCGGGCACGATGAGTGGGGTCTGACGGTGCTCCGGCGGCGTGGACGCGGGTACAGCGACGCCGCGGCGGATCTGAGCGCCAAACTGCTGGACTTCTGCCGCATGGACCGGCGGGAGCGGATCGCCCTGCGAAACGCGGTCGACCGGCGGAGCTGGGATTTCGACTGGGCGCATCTCGGGCCGGCGTATCACGAGGCGCACGACTTATCGGTGGAACGGTTTTTCTCGGCGGGCGGCGCGGGGATCGGGGCCCTGCTGGGGTCGGGTTCGTGAGCCAGCCGGCCAAGCCACATGTCGAGCTGTACACCGACGGCGCTTGCTCGGGCAATCCCGGTCCGGGGGGTTGGGCATTTATTCTCAAGCACCCGGCGACCGGCAAGGAGATGGAGTCCTCGGGCGCCGAAGCTCAGACCACCAACAACCGCATGGAACTCATGGCGGTGATTCGTGGCCTGGAAGCGCTGAAGTCGCCGTCTCTCGTCGATCTGTTCAGCGACTCGCAGTATGTGCTGAACGGGCTTAAGGAGTGGATGGCCTCGTGGAAAAAGCGGGGCTGGAAGACTGCGGACAAGAAACCTGTCAAGAACATCGACCTGTGGCAGGAACTGGACACGCTCAAACAGACGCACGAGTTGCGTTTTCACTGGATCCGCGGGCACAACGAGCACCCGGAAAATGAGCGGTGCGACCAATTGGCGGTTGCGGCGCGGGAAGCGGTTGTGCGGGGTTAGCGCGCCCGCGCGCTCCGGCAGGCGAAAGATGATCCGTGCCTTTCATCCCACCGAAACGACGTCGTGCCGGTGCCCGCACACGGATCGCCCGAATCTTCGCGTTCGGCGTGGTCGCGCTGGTCGGTGGGGAGTTGATCGCGCGTTTCGGCCTGGGATTGGGCGATCCGCCGCTGTTCGTAACGGATAGCAAGATCGAGTATCTGAACAAGCCTGGTACCTATCACCGCTTCGGGCACGACATTCACATCAATTCCTGGTCGATGCGGGGGCCGGAAATCGCCGAGCACAAGCCCAAATCGGACGAGCTGCGCGTCCTGGTGATCGGTGACAGCGTTGTTTTCGGCGGGGCGACGCTGCGCGATGACGAGATCGCGACGTTCGAGCTGACACGCCGGCTCGAGCAGGCATCGGGCAGAAAGGTCTTGGTCGCGAATATTGCCGCGGGCAGTTGGGGGCCTCCCAACCAGTTGGCCTATCTGGAGCGATTCGGCACCTTTGACGCCGACGCGATGATCGTGGTGTGGAGCAGTCACGACGCATGGGATGTGCCAACCTTCGCGCCACTTGGGGTGGACAATCCGACGGTGTCTCCCGGTTTCGCGCTGGGCGAACTGTGGACGCGGTACATCGCACCCAAAGTGTTTCCCGTGGCGTCGGTGCCGCCGGCTCAGACGCTTGCGGAAGCGGATCAATCGCTGCGCGCGGCGCGATCGATCCTGGAACTTGCGATCGCGCGCAAGATTCCGGTCGCGGTGGTTCTGCATCGCACGCGGTCGGAGCTGGGCGCTTCATCGGTCGAGGGGCTTGAGTTGCTCGGGGCGGTCGCGAAGTCCGAGGGTGTGCCGGTGTTCGAGACGGCCACGGTTTTTTCCGCGCCCAAGGCCGACGCGCAGTTCCGGGACGACATCCACCCGACAGCCGGGGGCCAGCAGTTGCTCGCCGACCTGTATTTCAAGGCTGTCACCAGCTTGCTCAACGCGCCACCCTTGACCGAGCCGACCCCTTGAACGGGTCGCGGCGCGTGGAGGTGCCCGGTCCGTTTATAACGGGTGTGCGGGCAGGGCCGGGCATTCCGGGGATACGGGGGAGGGGTTCCGCCGGGTCACCCAAGCCTCGAGCGCGTTGAACCGATCACACTCCATCGGTCTTTGCATGCGCGACCGGACTGGAGGCGACGGTGGACCTGAACACGATTCTCAAGACGGCCTTTGAGGCGGACGCCTCGGACGTGCATCTCATCGCGGGCCAGCCCCCGATGTGCCGCATCCATCAGGTCATGACCAAGATGGACTTCCCGGTCATCACCGGCGAGACGGCGGAGAAGTTCTTCCGCCAGATGGCCTCGAAGGAAGCGCAGGCCACCTTTGAGAAGGTCAAGGACGCTGACTTCTCCTACAACGTTGAGGGCCTGAGCCGGTACCGCGTGAACGCGCACAGCCAGCGGGGCGTGATCGGCCTGGCGATGCGCTCCATCAAGACCAAGGTGCCGGCGCTGGTCAAGCTGAACCTGCCCGAGGTCATCGCGCGGCTCACCTATCTGCCCCGCGGGCTGGTGCTGGTAACCGGCGACACGGGCTCGGGTAAGTCGACCACGCTCGCCGCGATGATCGAGGCGATGAACCAGCGGTACAAGAAGCACATCATCACGCTGGAAGACCCGGTCGAATACCAGTTCGAGAGCAAGCAGTGCGTGATCGAGCAGCGCGAACTCGGGCAGGACATGCCCTCCTTCGGCAGCGGCCTCAAGCACTGCCTGCGTCAGGATCCGGACATCATCCTTGTCGGCGAAATGCGCGACCTGGAGACGACCTCCCTGGCGATCTCGGCCGCCGAGACCGGCCACCTGGTGCTCTCCACCCTGCACACCGTGAACGCCTCGCAGACGGTGGAACGAATCATCGATATGTACCCGGCGGGTCAGCAGAACCAGATCCGCTCGATGCTCTCCAACACGCTGCAGGCGGTGGTAAGCCAGACGCTGTTCAGCCGCACCGACGCGGCGGGCATGGTGCCCGCGGTGGAAGTCCTCCTCTGCACCCCGGCCGTGCGCAACCTGATCCGCGAGGCCCGCACGTTCGAAATCCCGAACGTGATCGAGACCAACCGCGCGATCGGCATGTGCAGCCTGGATACGGCGATCGCGTCGCTGTACTTCAACGGCATGATCAGCCGCGACGACGCGATCGCGCAGGCGGCGTTCCCGGACAAGCTGGATCGCCAGCTGGCGGCGTAAGGAGCAGGCGTTCCGCGACAGCGCCCGGCACTAGGAAAGCCGGGGCAAGCTGTTTCAGAAATTGACACAACCCGGTCGCTCGTGCCTAGTGGCTAGCGACCAGTGTGAAAGAACATGCCCAACTACCGCTACCAAGTTCGCACGGCCCAGGGGCAGATCACCACCGGCGTGGTGGCCGCGGATTCCGCGACCAGCGCCGCGGCGATCCTTCGCAACCAGGGTTCGCACGTGCTGAGCGTGTCGGCGGCGCTCGGCACGGAGCAGGCGGTGGGGCTGCTGGAGAAGTTCCGTGAACTCAACTCGGGCAAGCCGACGCAGAAGCACGTGCTGGATTTCACCACGCAGCTGGCGGTGATGATCCGCGCGGGTATCAACCTGCGCTCGGCGCTGGAGGGTATCGCCGAGCAGACCGAGCACGCGGGGTTCCGCAAGGTCATCATCACGCTTAAGAACGACGTGGAGGCGGGCAAGCAGTTCTCCGAGGCGATCGCCAAGCATCCCAAGCTGTTCAATCCGCTCTATATCAACATGACGCGGGCGTCGGAAATGTCGGGCAGTTTCGCGAAGATGCTCGACCGGATCGCGGGCTACATCGCCCAGCAGATCGAGACGCGGAAAATGGTTGTCGGTGCCGCAATCTACCCCGGCGTCATCGGCAGCCTCGCGTGCGCGGTCACGATCTTCCTGCTCACGTTCGTGCTGCCAAAGTTCTACGCCGTGTTCGAGGGCAAGGAAGAAGTGCTGCCCTGGGCGACCACGTTCCTCATGAACTTCTCCAAGTTCATCGTGGCGAACTGGCCCTACCTGCTCGCCGGGCTGGTGGCCGTCGCCGGCGGCGGTTTCGCCTTCACGCGGACCGACATCGGCCGCTTCTGGGTGGACAAGCTGAAGTTGTCGATCCCGATTGTCCGCACGATGTTCCGGTCGCTGTACATCAGCCGGTCGCTCCAGACGATGGGCCAGCTCATCAACGCGGGCGTGCCGATGCTCGACACGCTGGCGATCACGGGCGAGATCAGCGGCAACCAGCTCTACCACGCGATGTGGAAGAAGGTCTATTCCAACGTGAAGCAGGGCAAGAAGATCACGGGCACGCTGACCAAGGACCCGCTGCTGCCGCGCGCCGTCAGCCAGATGATCGCGGCGGGCGAAGAGTCCGGTAAGCTCGGCGAGGTGCTGGACGAGATCAGCGCGTACTACGCCAAGGCGCTCAAGGATCACATCAAGGCCGTCACGAGTCTTATCGAACCCATCATGATCCTCGTCATGGGCGTCATTGTCGGCTTCATCGCCATGGCAATCATCCTGCCGATCTTCAAGATGAGCCAGATCGTCAAGTGAATATCCGATAGTTCATGGTGGATGCCGCACGCACGGCGCGCGTGCGGCGGCGAGGGAGTAACTCCGCCATGCGCCGCGAACATCCAATCCGTCCGCTCGTCCGGCGCAAGGCCCGTGGCTTTACGCTGCTGGAAACCAGCCTTGCGCTTGTGATCATCGGCGTGGGCGTTTTGGCGTTTGTCGATGCCCAGCGCGCGTTCATCGAGCATAACAACTGGTCGAGCCGGTCCGCGACGGGCGCTCTTCTCGCCAACGAGGTGCGCGAGCTGACCCGGCACCTGTCCAAGTACGACCCGGTCATCGGACTGTCGAGCGGCGGGAACAACACGGTCGTTGGCTGGGGCGCGGGAAACGAGAAGGTCATCGTCCGCGATTTCAACTGCCTGACCGACTTCGACGGCAAGATCTTCGGGCGCGACGGCAATATGCCGGGCCCGGTGTCGGCCGCGGGCACGGTGGTTCCCATGACCGACGCGAGCGGCATCCAGCAGCTGGACGCGAACGGGAACGCCAAAGCGCTGGAAGGTTGGGCGCAAAGCGTGACCGTTGAGAAGGTCGATCCGCTCAACTTCGCGACGGTGCGTGCCAAGGGGTACTACGTCGCGCCGTCGGGCAACGACCCGGGCATCGCCATCGATCAATTCCCGCTCCGAGTCACCGTCGTGGTGACGTACCAGGGGCCGTACGACACACAACCCGCCGAAGTGACCCGTCTGGTCTGGATTACGCCTTGAGCGCGTGTCAGGACGAAAACGTATGAACCGTCGTTACTCGGGCCTCTTTGATCGCAACCGCCGCCGGCGCACGTCTGTGCGTGAACGTGGCGTCGCATCCATTCTCGCGATGATGTTCCTGATCCTGTTCGGCTCGCTGGCCGCGGCCATGGCGATCGCGAGCAGGGGCAATATCCGCACCGCGTCGACGCACGTGCACGTTGTGCGTGCGCTGGGCGCCGCGGAAACGGGTCTGCAGATCGCCTCGGCGCGCCTTCAGGAAGCGGCGCAGCGTTTCATCATCAGCAAGAGCAACATCACCGGCTCGCTGGCCTCGGAGCTGTGGAACGGCGACAAGAGCCACGCGGGTACGGTGCAGGTGCAATCGCCGCTCACGTCGTACCCCGAAGCTTCGACGCCCTCGGGCCTGGCGGCGGCGGTGGCCAACCGACACGCGTGCGACCAGAACGTAATCACCGGCGTCGGCGTTTCACAGCCGACGCTCGGCAACGCCATCAGCGGAGCGGACCTCGCCGTGTACGCGAAGACCGGATGGCTGTACACGCCCGTGGTCGGCGTCGATCCGGCTCCCAGCGGCGGCAAGCCTTCGCTGGGCTTCTCGATCACCTACGCGCCGCTCGCGGACGGCAAGACCGTGCGAGCGATCGTGACCGGCTTCGACTTTGGCTATACGCGGAGCGGGCAGCCGCTCAGCCGCACGATCATGCAGGACTTTGAGCTCAGCAAGCGCGTGAAGCAGGCGATCGTGAGCCCGACACGCGTCATGCTCGGCCGCAACGTGATGGTGAGCGGCGATCTGGGTTGCCGCTACACGCAGGTGGACAAGCCCAACGGTGAGCCGCTGCTCATGAAGTCGGATTTCCTTGGCCTCGATCCCGTGCTTGATCAGAAGCTCAAGGACTTCTTCACGGGCGTGGCGGCGTACGACGCTGACGGCGACAACCGCCTGCGTGTGAGCCATCCGATCGAATCGCTCGGCATCCCCTCGAACGCCAAGGACTACGACGGCTCGGGGAAAGCGAGCAACGCCTTCACGGATGTGCTCGACAACGGCTACATCGACGACTTCTCGATCTTCATCCGCCACTTTGACAAGAACGGCGACGGGCGCTTGGCGCTGTCCAAGGCGCTGACGGCCGGTACCCCCGCAGAGAACGAGTCCCCCGAGTTCACGGTGGATGATGATCTCGCCCTGCTGATAGACGCCGCGGTTCCCGATCGCAATGTCAATGGAACCTACGGCTTCAACGACACCAACATGAACGGCAAGTGGGACAAGGGCGAGACCATCATCGATTCCGACGACGTCACGCTCGGCTGGCGCGATGGTTACATCGATAAGCGTGACCGCTACGCGAAAGTGAACGGGCGCGTCCTCTACAAGACCACGCAGTCGGCCTGGACCGCCGCCCAGGGGGCCGTGGCCAACGACGTGCAGGGCGCCATCGTGCCCGGAGCGGGGAAAACCGCGCAGAACTTCGGTGTTTCCGACAACACGCTTCCGAACCCCTCGGATTCGATTTTCAGCGCCGAGCAGAGCACGCTCGCGGCACTTGCTGACGGCTCCGCGTTCAACACGCAGGTGGCAACCAACCTCGGCGTCAGCACCGGCGCGCTGGCGACCTACGTGGAATTGAAAGCACGGTCGTCCACGAGTCCGCGATTCGAACGGCTTGATGGCGACGCGAACAACGACGGGCGGCCGGACAACTACGCCACCGCGTACTGGGAGAAGATGCCCTTCAACTCGCCCAGCTACACGGACATCTACTACCGCCCGGTGTATCAGAACATGACATTCAAGAGCGTTGTGATCCCCGTAGGGTCCAATGCGCTGTTTGTGAACTGCACGTTCATCGGCGTCACGCTCATCAAGACGTCGATCGACAACACCCATCCGCTGTGGTCGACCTACGGCCTCAACACGATCCAGGGCGACGGCTACCCGGGCCCTTCGCCCACCCGTTCGGTCTACGCGGGCACGAAATACCCGACCATGCTTCCTTCGAGCGCCATCCCGCCCAATCAGCCGCTGCTGATCGCGTCGACGCCGCTGGACAAGGCGGACATCCCCTCGGACCAGGTCTCGCTGACAACTGGTTACTCGGCGCTCGCCAATCCGCTGGTGGTGGGGGGCAAGCGCATCGTCGACACCAAGCCGCTCAGCAACAACATCCGATTCCACGACTGCACGGTGGTGGGCTCGGTGGTCAGCGATAATCCGACCGTCTTTACCAACATCCGCAACAAGATCCAGTTCACGGGCAAGACCAAGTTCACGACCAAGAACCCCAACGCTCCCGAAGACCAGAACCTCAACCCGACCGATGCTCAGCTCGCCGAGATTACCAAGAGCAGCATGATGCTGCCCAACTACTCGGTCGACGTGGGCAACTTCAACGCCCCGCCCGATCAGAACATTCAGCTTCAGGGCGCCATCATCGCCGGGCTGATGGACTTGCGCGGCAACGTCACGGTCGACGGCGCGCTGCTCATGACCTTTAACCCGCAGCCCGGTGTGGCGCCGCTCATCGACGTCGGCGGCAATGCCGTCGGCAATCCCGCCGATTTCAACCTGAGCGTGGGTTATTTCGGCTCCGCCGACGGTGAAAAGGAAGGAATCGATCCTTCCACACTGCCGATCGTGAACGGGGAACGCATCGTGGGCTGGGACCTCAATGGCGACGGTCTGCCCGACCTCGCGCCCAACGCCACGCCCACGCAGGCACAGATCAACGCCGGCGCCAAGACCGTCCCGTTCTATGGCTACGGGCGTGTGCAGCTCCGGCTCAACCCGCAGATGACCCTGCCCGACGGCATCATGCTGCCTCTCCAGTTCTCCGCACTGCCCCTCACGTATAAGGAGGGCAAACCATGACAAAGCTCCGCCGCGGCTTCAGCCTCGTTGAAATGCTGATCGCCCTGACGATCACCAGCACCTTGCTGGCGGCCACCATGACCGCGCTCCACGCCTCCTTCCGGGCGTACAAGTTCACGACCGACGCCGCGTCCACCCACGTGGTTTCCCGCATCGTGATGCACCGCCTGCTCACGATGGTGCGCACCGGCGATCAGTTCGGCCCGTACCCGGCCGACGTGCTCGCCGCCAACCAGAACCCGCTCACCAGCACCTATCTCGAATTCATTTCGTACTACGACGCGAACACGCTTACCAAGAAGGTCGTTCGCGTCGAGCGTCGCGATGCCAAGAGCGGCGAGCAGGGGCCGTACACGCTCTACATCATCGAAAAGACTTATGTGAACGAGACCCTGACGGCGACCACCGATCAGCCGCTGCTTCAGGGCGTGACCGATGTCAAGTTCACATTGGAGTACGACATCGGCCCGCGTCTGCGACGCGCCACCGTCGATCTGACGGTGCAGCCCGCCGACACCAAGGACACCTCGCTGCACACCGAGCTCTCGGCGCCCACCATCCGGCTCGTGTCCAGCGTGATGCCCCGCCGGCTCGAACTCGAGCAGTAATCAGCTTCCCCGCTCACGCAGCTCTTCAAGCACACGCGGCAGCAGCGCCGCAAGTTCCGACGCGACCAGCCCCGCGTCGCCGTGTTCCTTTGCCCACAGTTCACCGGCCATTGCATGCGCCTGCACGCCGATGCACGCGAGCTCGAAAAGCGAGAGCCGCGGCCGCGACATCGGTCGCCCATGCTGGGCGATCAGGCCGCCCAGAAGTCCGCTGAGCACATCGCCGGTGCCCGCCGTGGCCAGACAAGGGTGCCCGTGCCCGCACTTCCATGTGTTCTGCCCGTCGCTCACAACAGTGCCTGCGCCTTTGAGGACAACCACGCACCCGATCCGACGCGCGAGCGACTCGCAGGCGGTCCGACGACTCGCATCATCCTCGCCCGCCAGCGGAAGCGACAGCGCGCTCGCCAGCCGCTTGTGTTCACCCGGGTGAGGCGTCAGCACCGCCGCGGCACGAAAATCTCGGGCAAAGTCCGGTGTCGCCGCGAGCGCCGTCAGTGCGTCCGCATCCACCACCAGCGGCACGTCGGCGTGCAGAATCGCGCGCAGCACAATCGCTCGCGTGCCCTCCGCCAGCGGGTCGAGCGGATCGCTATTCCAGCCCAGGCCCGGCCCGATCACAATCGTGTCCGCCGCCTGCGCGTACTCGTCGAACACTTCCGCCGCTTCGTGCGCGACGAGTGCGCCGCCCGCCCCCGTTGGCAGCGCAATACCCGTCGCCGAAGGATTAATCAGGATCGCCTCGTTCAAGATCGGCGCCGGACACAGGAGCTTGGCCAGCCCCGCACCCGCACGCAAAGCCGCAAGCGCCGCGATCGCCGGCGCACCGATCATCCTCGCCCGATGATCGGCACACCCGCCCACCACCGCGACGGTCCCGAACGTTCCCTTGTGTCCGGCAGCGGGCCGCGTGGGCAACTTGCGAAAATCGCTTTCGCTCATCGCAACACTTTAGTGCCGGCCGTTCCACCTACCCTCGCGGGCGTGATCGACACCCATTGCCATCTCACGTTTCCCGATTTCGCTGGGCGGGTTCCTCAGGTGCTCGAACGCGCCAAGGCCAACGGGGTCACGGGCTGCATCACGATCTCAACCACCACCCGGGATTGCCTGCAAGCCCTCGCGATCGCGGAGTCCTATCCCAGCGTCTGGTGTTCTTCGGGCGTTCACCCCCTGTACAGCGATCAGGGGCCCCACGAGTGGGGCAACCTGAAGAAGGTTGGGCAATCGTCTCGCTGCGTTGCCTGGGGGGAGTTGGGCCTCGACAACCATTACGACAAGCCGGCGCGCGAGATGCAACGCCAGGTGCTTGATGAACAACTCGCCTACCTCGCCCGTTGGAAAGCAGAAGGACTCGACAAGCCCATCGTGCTGCACTGCCGCGAAGCGTTCGAAGACCTCATCCCTATCTTGAAGCGGTCGCCTTTCGACCCCGCGCGATTCGTATTCCATTGCTTTACCGGCGGCCGCGCCGAGATGGCGATGCTTCTGGACTTCGGGGCGATGGTCTCGCTCACGGGAGTGGCAACCTATCGCAACGCGCAGGATGTGCGGGACGCTATCCGGCTCGCCCCGCTCGATCGGATCATGATCGAAACCGATGCTCCCTTTCTCTCGCCCGATCCGCACCGGGGCGTTCGCCCGTGCGAGCCTTGGATGTCTTCGGTGACCGCCCAGTCCGTCGCGGCGACACGCAACGAGTCATGGATGGAATTTCATGCGCAGATCAACGCCAATACCCGGCGCTTCTACGGGATCGACGCGCAATAGCCTCCGCTACACTCGACCACGATGCCAACCCTGGCCTGGCTCCACGACCTCAGCCCCTTCGCCCTCCAGATCTCCGACGGATTCGGGCTGCGCTGGTACGGCCTTTCCTACGCCGCCGGCTTTGCGGCGGCCTACTTCCTGCTCCGCGCCCTCGCCAAACGCCAATTGATCCTTATTCCCGTCGATCGGGTTGCGGACGCCATGACCTGGCTCATCCTCGGTGTGGTGGTGGGGGGCCGCCTGGGCTACGCCATCTTCTACGAACCCAAGCTCTTCGTGACGTTCTCTTCGTCGTTCCCCTGGTGGTCCCTGTTCACGCTCAACAAGGGCGGCATGGCGAGCCACGGCGGGATCGTCGGTGTCATCATCGCCAGCTGGTGGATTTCCCGGGGTTTCCGCGACGAATCCGGTCAGATCGTCGGGCGCTCTTCCGTCCGCCACGTTCTTGATGTCATGGCGCTGATCTGTCCCCCCGGGCTGTTCTTCGGACGCCTCGCCAACTTCGTGAACGGCGAACTGCTCGGCAAAATCGTGGCGATGCCGGGCGAGAAAGGACCGTGGTGGTCGGTCCAGTTCCCGCAGGAGATTCTGTCGTCCCCCATGTCCAAAGGCGGGCACCGGCCGCCACTTACCGCGACGCAGGAACACGCACTGGACGAACTGCTGCTGAGGCACGCGCTGCCCACCGACGGATTCGAACAGGCGTATGACCGGGTCCTGACGCTTTTGCAGAAGGGCGGAGAGGCGGGCCGGCGCATCGGCGCAGAACTCTCACCACTGATTTCCTATCGCCATCCCTCGCAGTTGTACCAGGCATTTGCCGAAGGCCTCGTGCTCTGGTGTGTTCTCTTGTTCATCTGGCGCAAGCCCCGCGCGCAGGGCGTGGTCGCATCCTGGTTCCTCATTGTCTACGGAGCCCTTCGCATTCTCACCGAGTTCTGGCGCTTGCCCGATGCCCAGCTCGCCGTTCAGCGGGTGCTGGGGCTGTCACGCGGCCAGTGGCTGAGCGTCCTCATGGTGATCGCCGGCGTCGTGATGCTCGCCTGGGTTCTCGCCCTCGCCAGACGCCAGAACCCCCCGGAATTGATCGGCGGCTGGGCGAAGCGCCCCGGCCACACCTGAAGGAAGTGATTCCGGTCCTGCCACGGGCCGATAAGTCTGCCGGAGAATTGCCCCCGTGAACGTGCTCGTGACAGGTGGTGCTGGGTACATCGGTTCGCACGCGTGCGACGCGCTGCTCAACGCCGGCCATGAGGTCACGATTCTCGACAACCTGTCACGAGGCCACGCAAAGGCTGTTGAGATCCTGCGCGGTCGAGGAGCCGGCCGCGTCCGCTTCATCGCCGGCGATATGGGCGATACCAAAGTGCTCGATCAGGCCTTTGCGCAGCCGGTCGATGCCGTCATGCACTTCGCCGCGTTCGCAAATGTCGGCGAGTCCGCTGTGCATCCCGAGCGCTACTACCAGAACAACGTGGGTGCGATGGTGCCCCTGGTCGATGCCCTGCGCCGGCATCGCGTGTCACGCATCGTGTACTCGTCGAGTTGCTCCGTGTACGGCCAGCCGCCGGATCACCTGATCCCGCTCCAGGAGAGCGCGCCGCTGGGGCCCATGAGCGCCTACGGGCGTACCAAGCTGATCGGCGAGCAGTTGCTCCAGGACCACGTTGGCGCGGCAAGGGCCGAAGGTCGCGAGGTTGCGCTGACCTGCCTGCGGTACTTCAACGTCGCCGGGAGCGAGCCGGCGGGCGAACTCGGTGAAGACCATGATCCGGAAATGCACCTCGTCCCGGTCGTCTTGCGCACGGCCATGGGCCTGCAGCACAGACTGAAGCTCTTCGGCGACGACTACCCGACGCCGGACGGGACCTGCGTCCGCGACTATGTGCACGTGTGCGATATCGCCTCCGCGCACGTGCGGTCGCTCGATGCGGTCTTGCCGGGAACGACCGCGATGCTCAATCTCGGCCTGGGTCGAGGCATCTCGAACCGCGAGATCGTCGAAGCGGCACGGCGCGTGACAGGCAAGCCCATCGAGGTTGACATCGCCCCGCGCAGGCCCGGCGATCCCGCGCGGCTTTTCGCCGATACCGCGCAGGCCCGTTCGCGACTGGGCTGGTCGCCCCGTTTTACCGAACTTGAACAAATCATCGAGACAGCGTGGAAATGGCTTGCGGCACACCCGCGCGGCTATCGCGGCTGATGACCAATCCCTCGTGCGTCAACCGGCACCCTGCGATACGCCCGCCCGCTCCCCACAGTTCTGCTGATTTCCCGCGAGTTTTCGGCGTTGCGTGTCGAAGTACGCCATCTGCCTGCGTTGAATGTTTTCGATGAATGTCGTTCTGAGTCCATACCACCTGACCACCCGCGAACCGCCCGCCATGGCGGCGCTGCTGCTCGCGCAGCATGTGGTCACGTTCATTCCGGCTCCGCTGGCGGGTACCGACCTCGACAGCCTCGGCCGCGCGGTCGAAATGTCGCCACGCTACCTGCGGTTCATGGATTCCTGGCGCTGGAGCATGCCCTTGTGGGAGTCCGGCGTTGTCGGCGCGGCGTATCGCAGCGCCGACGCGCTCTCCGATGTCCAGCATGTCTGCTCCGCGCTCACCAGCGACGAACGTTTCTCTTCGCTCCGTGGGCTCATGCACGGCGATCTCTTCGATGACGAGAAGCGTTACCTGGACGCGGTCTCGCACGACCTGCTCCGGGGAGGGCCGGATCCCGGCGTGAGCCTGCCCGTGAACGCCGGGCTCGATCGCTTCGGCTGCCGGCACGGACTGATCGTGATGCGGTCGCACGCGACCTCCCTCGCTCAGCACGCGGAAGAAAAGCTGAGCAAGCGGCTGTTCACGATCGCCATCCCCTCCGTGCTCCAGGCGGATGCGCGCCGGATCGCGATCTACCGCAAGGAATTGGCCGACGTGCTCTCGGATCTGCGCGAATCCCTGCAGGGAGCGGCCAAAGACGCCTATCGCGATACCGAGCAGCCGCTCGATCGAGAGACCCTCGCCGAAGTAGACCATGCCGCCCGTGCCTACACGATGGAGTTTGATGCGCTGCGCGCCGACATGGCGTCGGACGCGGAGGACGATGAGGTTCGCCTCATCGATGCGACCATCACGCTCTCCATGACCGCCGCGCCCGTCGACGCGGTTCTCCGGTCGGGGCTGAGCGCCGTGCGCTCACTCACCGGGCCCGCCCGGAAAGCCCGAAACGAGTCCGGCGCTGTCGCGGCGCTCGCCCGGCGCGATGCGCTGGAAGGCCGGAGCGTGATCGCCCTGATCGTGAAACCGATCGGCCGAAGCGGCTCCCGCTGATCGCGCCCCGTGCACCGGGGCCCCCAACACTTGTCCGATGTCCGAACCCCACGCTTCTCGCCGCGCCAATCGGCTGGCTTCGAGTTCCAGCCCCTATCTGCTCCAGCACGCGCACAACCCCGTCGATTGGTGGCCCTGGGGGGAAGAAGCGTTCGCGGAAGCGCGCCGCCGCAATGTCCCCATCTTCCTCAGCATCGGTTACGCCACGTGCTACTGGTGCCACGTGATGGAACGGGAGAGTTTCGAAAACGAATCCATCGCGGCGCTGATGAACGAACGGTTCGTGTGCATCAAGGTCGATCGAGAAGAGCGCCCCGATATCGACGACGTCTACATGACGGCCACGCAGGTAATGACCGGCCACGGAGGCTGGCCCATGAGCGTGTTTCTTGAGCCTGCTTCGCTCCGGCCATTCTGGTGCGGCACCTATTTCCCCCCCGTCTCGCGACCCGGCATCGGTGTACCCGCGTTCCCCCACGTGCTCACCAATATCAGCGAAGCGTTCAAGGCGCAGCACGGCGAGGTGGTTGAACAGGCCGGCCAGATCGCCGACATCATCCGCGAACGCATGAAGCCCGAGTCCGGCCGCGGCGCGATCGATGGTCCCGGCATAGTGACCGAGGCGATCTCCGGGTTGCTCCGGATGTTCGATCGCAATCACGGCGGCTTCGGGTCGGCGCCCAAGTTTCCCCAGCCCGTCTTTCTCGAGTTGCTCCTCGAAGCCCGTCGCAGCGCCGGGTCGGAGGCCACCAGCGGCGCGATCGATCAGGCCATCCGGTTCACGCTCGACCGCATGATGATCGGCGGCATCAACGATCAGCTGGG
>JAFEBN010000238.1 GCA_018242645.1 Planctomycetota bacterium
ACCCTGCGGCCGGCGTTACTTCCCGCCTGCTTTGGTGTAGTTTTCCGCGACCTTCGCCCAGTTCACCACGTTCCACCACGCGGCCATGTAGTCGGGGCGGCGGTTCTGGTACTTGAGGTAATACGCGTGTTCCCAAACGTCAAGTCCGAGGATCGGCGTGCCCTCGCAGCCCGCGATGGCCTTGCCCATCAGCGGATTGTCCTGGTTGGGCGTCGAACAGATTTCCAGCTTGCCGCCGTTCACGACGAGCCAAGCCCAGCCGCTCCCGAAGCGTCCGGCGCCCGCCGCCTGGAACTTTTCTTTGAACTGCGCGAAGCCGCCAAACGCTGAAGTGATCGCCGCGGCCAATGCGCCAGTCGGCTCGCCGCCGCCACCTTGACCCGCGGGCGCCATGAGCAGCCAGAACATCGAGTGGTTGACATGCCCGCCGACGTTATTGCGGGCGGGGCCGCGCTTGTCCTCGGGGATCTCACCGAGCGCTTTGATGACCGCAACCGGGTCCATGTCGGCGAACTTGGTTCCGGCCAGCGCGTTGTTCGCGTTGGTGACATACGCGTTGTGATGCTTGCCGTGATGGATCTCCATCGTGGCGGCATCAATGTGCGGTTCGAGAGCGGCTTTGTCGTACGGCAGAGGCGGGAGCGAGAAGGGCATGATGAAACTCCAGAGAATTGCCGAGTGTTTGACGCGAAACACGGGCCGAAGTGCCTCGCGGGCGCGCGATTGTATACCTAACTATTTACTAATTTGAGAATGCCTGTGGATAACGTGTCGCGAAGCTTGGCAGGAGGCCGACTTTCCTGTAAAATCGGAGTTCCTGTCAAGCAGGGCCCGGCGGAGGATGTCGCCGGTCGAGGGGAAGGATCTGGGGACGTGCGTTGGGGCTGGGGCGGCAGCGTCGGGGTCGTTTTTATCAGGCGTTGGAATCGAGGCAGAACGCCAGCGAGCGTGGGCTCGCGGGTATCGGTCTCGGAGTCGGTTTGCATCCGGTTTCCAGTTCCGGAAGAAGGAACTTGGAGGCATTTGGAAACGTATACAGGGCACTGGCGCCTCAAACACAGGGGACGCCGGTGATCTGCAGATTCCGAGAACTCGCCGAAAGGCGGAAACTCGGGATGCAAGGCGGAATCGAAGGGCAGCGTTGCCCGGAGGTTCTGACGGGATGGTTGCGAGCCGGGGGCACACTCCCGGAGGAAAGTAAGGACGGCCCACGGGCGTCCGTGGGTTAGGAAGGTTGCCATGAAGCAGCTTGGTGAAAAACGGAGCGTCGGGCCGCTGGAGCAGGTTCGGCGCCGCAATCGGGCTGGTGTGTCGGTCGCCGCGACCGCGCCGGAAGCCCCCAAGGCCGGCAAGCGTGCCGCCAAGGCTGTCGACGCGCTGACGAAGCCCGCCAGCAAGGCGGTCGTGCGCAAGAGGCTGAGCACCGAGGACGAGCGCCTCCTCGCGACGATCCTCTCGGTCGAGCAGGATTTCATCGACAGCCCCGTCTTCTACGAAGAGGGCGCGTACGAGAAGATCTACGACGAGGCGCCGGACATTCAGAAGCCGGACACCACGTGGTACCACCCCGTGATGGACGACCTGTCCAGCACCTCGCGCACGCGCACGGTCAAGAGCGCCCAGCAGGTCATCCTGACCGGCGCCGAAGAGCGCGTGCTGTTCCATCAGTTCAACTACGCACGTTACCGCGTGTGGAAGCTGCAGCAGGAAGTCTGGAGCCGCGCAAGCCGCCTGCCCAGCCCGGAGCAGGCCGACGAAATCCTCCGCTGGCACCGCAAGAGCGAGCGCATCCGCGAGCAGATCGCGGAGACCAACCTCGCGCTGGTGCTGGCGATGGCCAAGCGCACCCGCATGAGCGAAGTCGACTTCGCCGATCTCGTCAGCGAAGGCAACATGGCTCTGCTCCGCGCCGTCGACAAGTTCGACGCGGGACGTGGCTACAAGTTCAGCACGTACGCCTGCCGCGCCATCCTCAAGGCGTTCAGCCGCCAGGGCATGAAGCTGAGCAAGTACCGCCAGCGCTTCCCCACCGACTTCGATCCCAAGCTCGAGAAGTCCAACTTCCTCGAGACCAAGCGGCACACCTTCGAGAAGGACGCCGCGGAAGAAGTGAAGCGCATCGTGATGGAGAATCGCGCCGAACTGACCGACGTCGAGCGCACGGTGATCGAGCATCGCTTTGGCCTTGAAACCAAGACCGAGGACGAGAAGCCCATGACCCTTGAACAGGTCGGGCAGATCATCGGCGTGACCAAGGAACGCGTGCGCCAGATCCAGAACAAGGCCATGGAGAAGATCAAGCGTCAGCTCGAGATCAACTTCCTCGGCATGAAGGCCACCGAACTGCCCCCGCTCGAGGGCGAACCGACACCCGGCGAGGCCGTGGCGGTCGCATCGCTCTCGCTGGAAGCGGCGGAGCTCAAGTACGCCGTCATGCAGGGCACGCAGAACTAAGGCCGAAACTCGCACAGCATCTTCACGCCCCGGACAGTCGTCCGGGGCGTTTTTCATTCGGCTGTTCCGGTCTCGTTCGGGGGACGACCCGATCTGTATGAATCCTGTCGTTTGTGCAACACCGCACGGGCGCGAGGCGAATCGAACCCGCTGGGAAGGGCCGGCGGTTGTGTATTTCCGGCCCGGGGGCCGGTTTTCGCCGGAGAGCAGAGTGCGAATTCATCGCGCTTTTTCCGGCGGCTCGCGCACTTCTCGTGGGCGGGCGATGGAGGTATTCTTTGAGCGGTTCCGCCACTTCGCATGCGTCGACAGCTCGCCCTGCCAGCGTTCCCGGTCGGGAAGACGGCTCGCGGGCGAAAGCGGGTTCGCCTTCGCACTCGTCGCACGCTTCTCCGGGGAGTCCTTCGCCCATGACCCTGTCTTCCGACTCGATTACCGAAAGCTCGCCAACCGGGCATATCGCTTCGATGCCCGACCAGAAGCACGATCCGCACGCGACGCGCTTCGGCAAGTTCCTCCAGGCCGCGATCAAGCTCGAGGCCTCCGACCTGATCATGAAGTCGGACCAGGTGCCGAAGCTGCGCCTGCGCGGCTCGCTCAAGCCGCTCGATTGCGAACCCGTCAGCCGCGAGGAATTCTGGGAGATCGCCAAGCACATCCTCGACGAGGAACAGATCGCGGATCTGCACAAGTACGGCTCGGTCGACTTCGCGTACGACTACGACGCCAAGAACCGTTTCCGCGTCAACCTCTTCCAGGCACGCGGCAAGCTCTCCGTCGCGGCGCGCCTGATCACGAGCAAAATCCGCCGCTTCGAAGACCTGTACCTCCCGCCCATCATGGCCGAGGTCGCGATGCAGCCGCAGGGCATCGTCCTTCTCTGCGGCGTGACCGGCTCGGGCAAGTCCACCACGATCGCTTCCATGCTCGACTATGTGAACGAGCGCAAGAGCGTGCACATCGTGACGATCGAAGACCCGATCGAGTACATCTTCGAAGACAAGAAGGCCACGATCAACCAGCGTGAAATCGGCCTGGACTGCCTCGACTTCAAAATCGCTCTCCGCGCCCTGGTGCGCGAGAACCCGGATATCGTGCTCGTCGGCGAGATGCGCGACCAGGAGACCTTCGAGGCCGCGCTGCACGCCGCCGAGACGGGCCACTTGGTTTTCGGAACGATTCACGCCTCGAGCACGACGCAGACCTTCAGCCGCATCTACGGCCTGTTCGAACAGGAAGAAGTCGACCAGGTCCGTCGCATCCTGGCTTACCAGATGCGGTCGTTCGTCTATCAAAAGCTGCTGCCCACTCTGCACCCCGAGATCGCCCGAATCCCGGCGCTCGAGATTCTCATCAACAACGGCGTCGTCCGGAAGTTCATCCTGGAGGCCCGTGAGGGTGAACTGCGCGAGTACCTCAAGAGCGTCGAGGCCGAGCAGCAGGGCATGACCGACTTCAACCGGTCGCTGGTCAAACTGGTCGAGCAGGAGTACATCCACCTCCGCGTCGCCCAGGAGACCAGCCCGAACGTCGACGAGCTCAACATGATGCTCAAGAAGCTCAAGTGATCGGCCAACTGGAGCGGTCTCCCCGCCCCGCGGGTGTTATCCTTGTCCCTCCCCCCACCCCCTTACCGATCGCCGTCGAGCGGTCGGGGGGCTACCCGGCTTTCCGGCGGGCACCCGCCGGACGGAGGCCTGCATGGGCTTTGAGACGCACGGCTTGATTTCTACGAACCTTGTTCCGCTGCTCGCGGATTCCCTGACGCTCGTCAGCTGGTGGAAGCCCTTCCTCTTCCTGCTGCCTTTCCTGGCGTGGGCATGGGCGGTTTCCACCGTGTGCGACAAGCACGCCGCCCGGTTCTATCTCGAACGCGAGATGTGGAACTACATCCACTGCGCCGCGGCACTCCTCGCCATCCTGGCGATCATCTTCATGCCGTCGATCGGCGAGAACGGGATGCTCAGCTGGCTGGCCAGCTTCGTCGCCGTGTGCCTGATCCTGTCGATGAGCGTCGTGGCATACGTGGTCGTTGCGAACAAGGACGAACGCGTTCCCGAAGCCGGGCGCGTCTCTTTCGAGCTCTCCAAGCTCACGAGCTTCGCCGAAGGCACCGGCAAGAAGAAGGCCAAGGGCAAGGCCGGCACCTCGGTGCTGACGTTCCGGCGCATGGATAAGTCGGCGGTCGAACCGCCCGCGACGGATTCGCCCGAGTTCGAGACTCGCCTGGCCGCCGAAGCCATGCTGATCAAGGCCCTCGACATCCGATCGAGCCGGATCGAGATCGGACCCAGCTCCAAGGACGCATTCCAGATTGTCTTCAACGTCGACGGCATCAAGACTCCCGGCGACACCATGCCCGCGGCCTCGGGCGTCAAGCTCATCGATTTCTGGAAGGGCGTTGCCAAGCTGGATGTGGCCGATCGACGCAAAAAGCAGTCCGCCGACATTACCGTCGAGCGTGGCTCGGGCAAGAACAAGCTCCATCTCGAGACCGCGGGCGGCCAATCCGGCCAGAAGCTCACGCTGCTCATCGACCCCGAACAGCAGGTCCGCAAGACCGCCGAGCAGATCGGCTGGACGCCCGAGCAAACCGAGATCGTCCGTGGCTGGAGCACCAGCCGCGGCGGAACGGTGCTGCTCAGCGCCGGCCCCGAAGGCGGACGCACCACAACCCTGTACACCGTCATGAAGATGCACGACGCCTACACCAACAACGTGCAGACCGTCGAGCTTGATCTGGAAGACGCCCTCGAAGGAATCCGCCAGAACAAGTGGGATGCCATGGCCGAAGGCCCGGATTTCGCCACACTGGTGCGCTCGATCCTGCGGCGCGATCCCGACATCGTGGGCGTCGCCGACATCCCCGATCCGCAGACCGCCAAGGAAATCACCAAGGCCGATCCCGACAAGTGCCGCGTCTATGCATCGCTCCCCGCCGACAGCGCCGTGGCCGCCATCCAGGCGTGGGTGCGCCTGCTGGGCGACGCCGAGGCCGCGGCCAAGTCGGTGCACGGCGTGATGTCGCAGAAGCTGATCCGCAAGCTCTGCATCAACTGCAAGCAGGCGTACCAGCCGTCGCCCGATGTGCTCAAGAAGCTCGGTCTGCCGCCGGACAAGGTGAAGCAGCTTTTCCGCAAGGGCGGCGAGGTGATGGTGAAGAACAAGCCCGAGACCTGCCCGGTCTGCCAGGGCACCGGTTACCTGCAGCGCGACGGCGCGTTCGAGGTGTTCAATGTCGATGACTCGGCCCGCGAGATGATCCGGTCGCAGAACTGGGCCGGCCTCAAGACCGAGCTGAGGAAGGCCGGTCTTCCGTCCATCCAGCAGGCCGCCCTCCGCAAGGCGATCGACGGTGTGACGAGCGTTGAAGAGGTCCTGCGGATCACGGCCGAGCAGCCCGCCAAAGCCCCCGCGTCCGCAAACCAGCCTCCCAAGCAGCCGCAACCCGTCAAGCCCAAGAACTGAACAACCCGAAGTGCGGGTGAATTGAATCGACTCGGATCGGAGACTTCCGCATGATCATGAACATCCTCGCCATCGCAATCGTCGGTGGTGTCGCTTACACCTGGGGTTCACGGGGTGGCTTCTCGTCGCTGCTCAATTGTATGTGCGTGGTGCTCGCGGGCGCGATCGCCTTTGGGCTGTGGGAACACGTCGCGACTTGGCTGGTGGAATCGGCCGGCTCCCGCGGAATGAGCTCCCTGGGCGCCGACATCGCGTGGGGAGCAGGGCTGGCGATTCCCTTCGCCATTGCACTCGCGATTCTGCGAGGAATCACCGACGGGCTCATACGGAAGAACCTCAAGTTCAGCCCCGCGAGCGACTGGATCGTTGGCTCCATCTTCGGCGTTGTTTCCGGCGTGATCATCTCGGGCGTGAGCGTGCTTGCCCTGTCGGGCATGCGTCTCGGAAGCGACGCCTGGGGGTACCAGGCGATCGTGAGCGATTCCGCAGGCAATGTTCAGAGGGGATCCGCTCTCTGGGTGCCGACCGACCGAATCACGGCGGCCCTATACGCCCGCATGAGCCGCGGAACCTTCTCGACCAGCGAGCCGCTGGCGGAATGGAACGCCGATCCCGCGGTTTTCCAGGCGACCGTTCGCGCGAGCTTCACGGAGGGCACCGGCCGGACCACCGTCAACCGCAAGGACTTTGAAATCCTCGGCCGGTACGTGCTCGACCCCGCCAAAATGCAGTTGCCCGCGCCGGTGAAGGATCCAAAGTCACCGGGTGGTGTCATTGCCCCCAGTCCGACCGCGAATGACATCCGCGCCGACTCCTTTGACCCCACGCCCCAGAACATCAAACTGTTCGAAGGGGAGACGCCCGGAAAGGACGCACGGCTGTACGGCGTACTTGTCAAGTTCCGCGCCGGCGCGAAGGAGCGCACCAGCGGGCAGGTGACGATCGGAAACGGCCAGGTCTTCTTGCAGACACAGGATTCGGCCGGTGAGCCGCACATGATCTTCCCCATCGCCGTGATCAGCAAGGCCGAAGCGGGTAAGCTCGCGGTCGCCCGATTCCGGTACGACGCAAAGGACACCTTCCTTTCGTCTCTCGGAGGCGATTCGGAGAGCAGCTGGGCATTCGAATTCGTCGTGCCCGCCGACCAGACCCCGATAGCAATCGTCGTGAAGGGCACGCGTGTACGGTTCGACCCCTCCGACGAAAAATTGAAGCCGGTGGAATTCGAGAGCCGGGCCAAAAGAGATGCGCTGATCGCGGCGGGCCAGCTCACATCGGGCAAAGCAGGTGGAACAATCGATGACAGCAAGGCGGTGGTCGTCACCACCGGGACCGGCGATTCTTCACAGGCCCCCGCTCAGGTCACCAATCAATTCGGGTTCGTCTTGCAGGACGGCACGCTCGGCTCGGGCATCACTGTAACCAATGGCAAAGTCGTAGCGGGCAAGACGCTGCTCACGCCCAAGGACACGCAGAACCGAGGCGTGGACCAGAACCTCCGCGTCGACCGGTTCTCTGTGCCGGACCAGATCACCCTGATCATCGTCGATGTGGGGTACGAAAGAGGCGAGGGCGGGCTGACGGGCGCCGCCGCACGCGAAGCCCAGAACGACACGTCCGTGCCCGCCACCCCGTTTGTGATCGATTCCAACGGCATCCGATACGACGCCGTCGGATACATCTACCAGGACCCCCAGAAGGTCGAAATCCGCTACATCATCGGCGAGCCCATCCAAACCGTGGACAAGGACCTGCCCAGCGTCTCGCGCAGCAGGCCAGATCAGAAGCTCCGGCTTGTCTTCGCTCCCAGCACAGGAACAGAAATCGTCGGCTGGGGCGTTGGAAACAAACTGGTCGCGAAATTCCAGCCGCCCTTCAAAATGGACGTCCCCCAGAAGTAAACAGATCCGCGCAGGAAAAAGGCCCCGGAGCAATCCGGGGCCTTTCTTGTTTTTGAACTCGGCTTCGGGAATTACTTCGCCTTGGCCTTCTTGCCTTCCTTGCCCTCGCCCTTCGCGGGCTTGGACTCGGCGGCCTTGGCCGGCTTGTCCGGTCCGCCGAAGCCCGACTTGGGCTTCTCCGCCTTCGCCTCGTCGCCCTCGTCCTTGCGACCCTTCTTCTTGCCCTCGGCCTTCGCCTCCGCCGGCTCCGCGGTCGGGGCGTTCTCGGAGGCCGCGGCCTCGCTGGGCTGATCCTTCTTCAGGTCGAGCGGACGATCCGAAACCACCCACAGCTTCAGCATCGCATCCAGGTCGCTGTCGAGCTTGATGTGGATGTCGTAGCTGTCGATGCGCTTGATCGACTGGGTGAGACGCACGTCGCGCGGCTTCACGCTGTGACCCATCTTGTTGAGCTCGGTCGCGATTTCCTGCTGCGTGATCGCCCCGTACAGGATGCCCTGGTCGTTGCACGAACGCGTGAGGTGCACCTCGACGCCCTGGAGCTTCTCGCTGAGCTGCTCGCGCTGCTTGCGCTGCTCGGCCAGCATCTTCTCGGCCTCGGCACGCTTGGCGGCCAGCGCCTTGATCTTCTCCTCGCTGGGCTGGGTGGCCAGGTTGCGGGGCAGAAGGAAGTTGCGGGCGTAGCCCGTGCGCACGTTCACCACGTCGCCCACGATCCCGAGGGCTTCCACGTTCTCAGTCAGAAGCAGCTTGACGTTCGTCGGCATGCTGCTGTCCTTTCTCCCGGCGCCGGCCGGGGGTCAGTTAGGAGCCGCCGGGCACGAGCCCGAAGCGACCCCAACATTCGTGCACACCCCGATCGGGCGTGCGATGCAAGTTGTACCGAAGTCTAGGGCGATCAGAACGGAATGTCGTCTTCCGCGATCGGTGCGGAAGGAGCCGACGCGCGTGTTCCGGTACGGGTATTCACCTGCGGGCGGTCGCTGTAATCGCCGCCCCCTTCATCGCCCGGGCCACCCCCGCCGCTCGCCCCGCCCTTGCTGTCCACGAACTGGAAGCTCTCGACAACGACCTTCAGCTTGGACTGCTTCTTGCCGCTGTCCTTGTCGTCCCACTGATCGAGCTTGAGACGGCCCTCGATGAACACCGGGCGGCCCTTGCTCAGGTACTTGGCCATGATCTCGGCCGTCTTCCCCCACGCTTCACAATCCACGAAGGTCACCTCTTCGCGCTTCTCGCCCGACTGGGTGGTGTAGTTGCGGTTCAGAGCCAGCCCGACGTTGGCGACCTGCGAGCCGCTGCCGCCGACCGAGCGAAGCTCGACATTGCGGGTCAGATTGCCCATCAGAAACACACGATTGAAGCTGCCAGCCATGTGAAATCTCCCACACGCGTTCGGACTCCGGACGCGCCGTTCGGATCATATTAGGAAATCCGCCCGGACGCAAGTCCGGGCGGATGAGTGAAAAACCGAGTTGGGGCAAGAACTTAGGCCTGATCGGCGTCGCTGCCCGCCGCGACGGGCTCGGCGGTCTCGGCCGTCTGGGGCTTCTCGGCCCGCATCTTGGCTTCGAGCTCGAGCTCGCGACGGCCGTCGGCCGCCTGCATCTGCTCCACGGTCATGTGGTCGGCCCGGATGACCAGGTGGCGCAGGATCTTTTCCGAGAGGTTGCAGTCGCGCTCGAAGCCCGACATGGACTCGTTCGGAGCCTTGAAGTAGGTGAGGATGTACGTGCCGCGCTTCTGGCCGCCGATTTCGTAGGCCAGACGGCGGTCGTCCCACTTGCGCATCGCGATCGTCTCGGCGCTGGCGCGCTGGAGGATCTCGTTGAGGTGCGCCACGCAGCCGGCGAGGTCGGCGGCGGTGGACTGTCCGAACAGGAACATCGCTTCGTACTGATAAATGCGTTTACCGGGCATAGGTCACTCCACTTTCTTGCTTGAGGGCTGGTTGGTTGCTTGCTGGACCGGAGAAGCATGCGGGGCCTTCTCCGGGTTGGCTTTGGCAGCCTGACGCGCACGATGCGCCTCGGCGTTGCCGTTGAACTCGTTCATCGCCGCGGCAAGCCCGCGGTTGACAAAGGTCTCCGACGCCTTGGCGGCGCGGTCCAGAGCCGGTTGTAGCTCGGACCACTCCTCTTCGGCGAAACGGGACAGGACGTAATCCGCCTGGTCCCAGTTGGGGGGCTTGCCCCCGGAGGGCCGCTCGCCCACACCGATCCGGACGCGCGGATACAAACCGTTTCCGAGCGCCTGATCGATGCTGGAGAGCCCGTTGTGACCGCCCGTGCCGCCGGCTTCGCGGATGCGAACCGACCCGACGGGCAGGTAGAAATCGTCCACGAGCACGAGCAGGTCGGTCGTGGGCTGGAGCTTGAAGAAGCGGATCGCCTCGCTCACCGAACGACCGGAGAGGTTCATGAAGGTCATGGGCTTCATGAACACGCACCGCTCGCTGCCGATGTCGGCCTCCACCGTCATCGCCTGGAAACGCGACTTGGGAATCGCGCTCCGGGCGTGCGTGTCGGCAAGGCGGTCCACCGCCAGGAACCCGGCGTTGTGCCGCGTTCTGGCGTATTCCGGACCGGGATTGCCGAGGCCGACGATGAGCTTCATGGTGATTACTTCTTGGCGGCGCCTCCGGCGGCGGGCTTGGCGTCCTTGGCAGGAGCCGCGGCCTTCGCGTCCTTGGCGGGAGCAGCGCCCTTCGCAGCGCCGGCGGCGCCCTTCGCGGCTTCCTCGCCCTCGGGCTTCTTCGCCGTGAGGACTTCCGGCTCGGCCGGGCCACCCTCGGCCGCGGTCGCTTCGCCCACGACGATCTCCTGCTGGATCACGATTTGGGCCAGGATCGCGTGCGGATCGGTGATCATCTTCATGTTCGCGCCGGGCAGCTTGAGCTGAGCGGCCGTGATCTGCTGATCAACGTCGAGCTCGGCGATGTTCAGCTCGATGAACTCGGGCAGCTCGGTGACCACGCACTCGACCACCACTTCGTTGGTCGGGTGCATCAGGATCGCGCCGGCCGTCTTGAGGCCCTTGGCTTCACCCACGAGGTGGATCGACACACGCGTGCGGATGCGCTCGTTCAGATCGACGCGGGCGAAGTCGGCGTGCACGATGTTGGTGCCCAGGTGATCGAACTGCAGGTCCTTGAGCAGGACGACCTGGCCGCCGTCCTTGTCCTTGGCGCCCTCGAAGCCGAGGCGGAAAACCTTCTCGCCCTTGTTGAAGTGGCTGACGGCTTCCCTGAAGTCGAGCACGATGGCGACGGGATCCTGCTTGTGGCCGTAAACGACGGCGGGCAGCTGCCCGTTCGCGCGGACGCGCTGGCAGTAGCGGGAGCCGGTTTTGTCGCGGTTCTGAGCCTGGAGCAACGGAGTCTTCTGAAGCATGACCTAAGTCCTTTCTTTCGAATCCTGAAATCGATGGTGCTTGTAAATTCGAGCCCCGGGGCACGGCCGTGCGCCCCGCGAGCGTTCCTGTTATCTCTTGGTGCCGGCCCCCTTGTTGAACAGTGCCGACACGGACTGGTTGTTGTGGATGCGGTTGATCGCTTCGCCCAGCAACTTGCTGACGCAGAGTTCGACCAGCTTGTGCTTGATCGGGGCGACCCGTTCGCCCAGCGGAACCGTGTTGGTCACGACCACGCGGGTGATCTCGTCCGCCGCGAGGCGCTCCAGCGCCGGCCCGACCAGCACGCCGTGGGTCGCGGCGGCAATCACCTGCTTGGCGCCCCGGCTCTTCACCAGCTTGGCGGCCTCGATCACCGTGCCGGCGGTCGAAATCATGTCGTCGAACATCAGCACGGTCTTGCCCTCGACCGAGCCGATGAGGTTGCCCGTCACGACCGTCGAGCCGCTGAGCCGGCGCTTGTTGATAATCGCCAAGTCGCCGCCCAGCAGGTTGGCCATGCCCTCGGAAACCTTGACGTTGCCCACATCGGGGCTCACCAGGCACAGATCGCCCAGTTCCTTGCGCACCGAGTTGAAGTACTCGACAAAGACGGGCGTCGCCGAGAGATGGTCCACCGGGATGTCGAAGAAGCCCTGGATCTGGGCGGCGTGCAAGTCGACCGCGAGCACGCGATCGGCGCCCGCAGCCGTGATCAGGTTGGCGACCAGCTTGGCCGTGATCGGCACGCGCCCCTCGTCCTTGCGGTCCTGGCGGGCGTAGCCGAAATACGGAGCAACGACGGTAACGCGTGCCGCCGAAGCGCGGCGCAGGCAGTCAACGAACGTCAGCAGTTCCATCAGGTTGTCGTTGACCGGGGCGCAGGTCGAGAGCACGACGTAGACGTCGCGCCCGCGAACGTCCTCTTCGAGCTTGACCAGCACCTCGCCGTCCGGGAAGACCACCGTGTGCGACGCGCCCAAGTCCATCTTGAGATGGGCGCACATGCGCTCCGCGAGCACCTTGCTCGAGCGGCCCGCAAAGATCTTCAACTCGCCGTTGAGTCCGTGGTTCATCGGGCGGCTCCGGTGAGATTGGCCTTTCCGATCGCGGGGCGGGAGCGGTAAATCGCGTCCACCTTCGCGAGATCTTCGAGCGTGTTGATGCTGAGCACATCTTCCGGGGGCACGGCCTCGATCACCTCAACCGTCCTGCCCTCGTTGAGCAGAAGGCTGAGCGTGTCGGTGAGGTAGTACTCGCCGCTGACCGGATTACGGGTCACGCTCTTGAGCGAACGGAACAGATCCGCCGTGTTGAAGCAGTAGTACGACGGATTCACTTCGCGGATGGCCAGCTGCTCGGGCGTGCAGTTCTTCTGCTCGACGATGGCCTTGAAGCGCCCGTCCGTGCCGCGCCAGATGCGACCGTAGCCCGTGGCGTCATCGAGCACGGCGGTCGCGAGCGTCGCGCTGGCGTGCTTCTCCCGGTGGCGCTTGAGCACGTTCTCCAGCGTCGCCAGGCGGATGAGCGGACCGTCGCCGCAGAGCACGAAGGTGTCCCCGGGGTAGCCCGCGGCACGGAAAATCTCTTCGGAGCACTGCACCGCGTGCCCCGTTCCGTACTGCGGCTCCTGCACGGCGAACTCGATGTCGTAGTCCTTCAGCGCCTCGCGCACCTGCTCCTGCTTGTAGCCCACGATGGCGACGATGCGCTTGCAGCCCGCCGCAAGACAGGCATCAACGACGGCGCACACCATCGGCCGGCCCCCAACGGGGTGCACGACCTTGGGAAGGTCGCTCTTCATGCGCGTGCCTTTGCCGGCGGCCAGGATGATCGCGGAGGGTTGTGAGGCTTGCGAGGTCATAAGTAATCGCGTGCAAGGGGTGGATTCGAGAAGGTGAAGGTGCCGGCGACGCCCGCACCTCCCACCTCTTCAAAAGAGAAGAAGCTGGGCGACCAGGATTCGAACCTGGACAAACAGAACCAAAATCTGCTGTGCTACCGTTACACCATCGCCCAGTGATTCGCTGATCGCGCCCTGGTGGTGGGACTTCCGACAAGACTCCTTGCAATCGCTCCGAAACCGGAGGCGCCAGACGGACGGACCAATCGCGGTCCCGTCCCCGGCGAAATTTCGCAAGGTGCGGAAGCCGCGGCAACGTGTGACCGGAACACCTGTTCCGGTGCGGGAGCTGGACTTTCCATCAGCCGCGATGGGAAAGCCCCAAACCGCGCCTCGGCCTTGTTCCGATCCGCCGGGTAATCCCGGTCAATCGGCTGGCGTCCGTCACGGTCGGCTCCGAAGGGCGGAAGTCTAGGTACAGATCACCGGTCACTTCCACGCGGCCCAAGGCAGATTCGGAATTTGTTCAGATACCGGCGCGGGCTTTGGCCGCCCAGTATTCCTGCGAGGTCACCACATGCGTCACCTCGAAATCGACCAGGTCACTCCAGTTCGCGATCCAGGCGTCCAGCAAGTCGCGATCGCTCGCTTCCATGACCTGAAAGCACAGCCCGCTTTTGGGCTCAAGCCAGCTCGCGTGGTATGTCACGCCATCGGGCATCAGGCGGCCCTTGCTGCGGAATCGCTCGCCCACGCGTTCTTGCATGCCCGGTCGGAATCGTTCGATGACCATGAAAAGCATGGTCCGACTACGGCCGACAGCGGCTCAGGAGTTCGTGTCTTCGGATGATTCGGGCGCGATCCCCGGCGGCAATTGCTCACCCCGCTCCTCGCGGACCGCCGCCTCGCTGATCGTTTCGTAGCACGAAGCCAGCAATCCGACCAGGGGGAAACTCGCCGGAGCCTCGCCACTCTTGCCGGCAGTGGTCAGGGGGCTTGGCCCCAGCCGACGCAGGAGCGGATGGCTGACGGGAGGCGGCTCGATGGGCGTCTCGAGCGCCTGAACTTCCGGTGCCAGCTCCCAGAAATCGCGTGTTGCTTCGAAGGTCACCGGCGCCGCATCGGAAACGCCCGGGACGCGCCCCGCATACACCGAGGGGTTGGTCTTTGACGAGTTGGCCACAGCGCGGCTGTGGCGCAGACGCTCAAGCAGCTCCTGTCCGTCCAGTCCCCGGAGCTTGAACATCACAAACGGGTCGCTCGCGAGTCGCTGCGCGAGCAGATACGCGGCGCACGCGCCGTGCTTGCACCACAGAACCGGACCGAGCGGCTCGCCGGCGGCCTTCTTCGCACTGCGGGCGCGATCATCGGCCTGAAAGTCCGCGCACGTGCAGGTAAACCCGATCTCGGTCGCTTCGCTCGGAAATAACTTCAGGCCCAGCGGCACAAACACGTCTTCGATGTTGGTCGGCAGGTCGCCCGCCAGAAGTTTCGCGGCATACACCGCCTGGTCGGTCATCACGCCGACGACCTTTTCCCACTGTTCGGGCGTGAACGGCTCGACCGTGAACCGCGCCTGGTACGGCCGCTCGGCGCGGCCCTGCACGTTCGCGAGCACCGAAGCCGACTCGACGATGAACGATTTGGTCTGGCCGAGCGCGGCGTATTCGAGACCATCGAGGGCACGCTTGCCCGGCGCCGCCTGTTCGATCAGCCGGACCCAGCGCTGCGCCGCCCAGCTGTCGGTCCAGAGCGACACCTGCTCGGTGCTCGAGATCTTGACGCCGCCCCGCACGCGCCGGGGCTTGAGCGGCAGCGGCTTGGGCGCGCGGGTGAACGTCTGCGGACGGGGCGTCTGCAGCGAAGGGGGCACGCCCGGCCGCGGCGGCTGGTTGGGGGGCGTTGAACCTGGTGTTGGCGCGCTCGTCATGGTTTGGGACTACAGCTCGTCGGCGATCGCGTCGTTTCGGAGCGTGAGCAATTCACGCAGTTGGGTGGTGTCGAGCTCGGTGAGCCAGCGCTCGCCCGAGCCGATGATGTTTTCGGCCAGTTCGGTTTTCGATTCGATCATCTGGTCGATGCGCTCCTCGAGCGTGCCCCGCACCACGAACTTGTGCACCTGCACCGTCCGCGTCTGACCGATCCGGTAAGCACGGTCGGTTGCCTGGTTCTCGACGGCCGGGTTCCACCAGCGGTCGAAGTGGAACACGTGACTCGCCGCCGTCAGATTCAGACCGACACCGCCGGCCTTGAGGCTGATGAGCAGGATCGGGTTCTTGCCGTCGGCCTTCTGGAAGTCTTCGACGAGCTGCACGCGTTCCTTCTGCGACGTGCCGCCGTGCAGGAAGAGCACCTCGCGATCCAGATGATGGCGGAGCATCGCGCCGAGCAGGTTGCCCATCTGACGGAACTGCGTGAACACGATCGCCTGGTCGCCCTCGGCGAGCACCTCTTCCAGCATCTCGAGCAGGCGGATGCACTTGCCGCTGCGCTCGGCGCTCGGTGGCGTGAGGCTTCCGTCCTGCCAGTCCTTGAGCAATTGCGTCGGGTGGTTGCAGATCTGCTTGAGCTTGATGAGCGCGGAGAGCACCAGGCCCCGGCGCTGGATGCCTTCGCTCCGCTCCACTTCCGCGAGCATGCGCTGCACGCACTGTTCGTAGAGCGTCGCCTGCTCGCTGGTCAGCGGGCAGTATTCCTTGCTCTCCACCTTCTCGGGCAGGTCGGCGACCACGGTGGGATCGCTCTTCAGCCGACGCAGGATGAACGGCTTGACCAGGCCCTTGAGCTGCTCCAGCTTGGCCCGATCCCTGTAACGCTCGATGCCCACCGCGAAGCGCTGGCGGAAGCCGCCCGCCGAACCCAGATAGCCCGGGTTCAGGAAGTCCATGATCGACCAGAGCTCGCTCAGGCGATTCTCAACCGGCGTACCCGTGAGCGCCACGCGGCGCTCCGCCGCGATCGAGCGGACGGCCTGGCTCTGCTTCGCGCCCGGGTTCTTGATGTACTGCGCCTCATCGAGCACCAGCCGGCCCCACTGCACCTTGGTGAGCAGGTCCTTGTCGCGATGCGCCAGCGAGTAGGTCGTGACCACCATGTCGCTCTGACGGGCACGCTCGACGAACGCGTCTTCGTTGAGCCGATCGGCGCCGTGATGGACAAGAACCTTCAGTTCCGGGCAGAAGCGTGCCGTCTCGTGGATCCAGTTCCCCACGACCGACATCGGCACGACCAGCAGCGTCGGCTGCACCGCCGGCGCCGGCGTGCCGGGCGGTAGGCTTGCGATGCGGGCGTTGAGCTGTTCGCGCTCGAACGCGAGCAGCGCCAGAAGCTGGATGGTCTTGCCCAGGCCCATGTCGTCGGCCAGACACAGACCCAGTCCGATGCGCTCGAGGAACGCCATCCACGAAACCCCCCGGACCTGATACGGGCGGAGCGTCCCGTGGAAACGCTCCGGCGGACGGATCATCTCGAGCTGGCGCGTGGCCGCCTCGGCGTTCATGAGCGCCGCGACCCATCCCGTCGCCTCGAGGCCGGTGATCTGCACACCCGTATCGCGCGGATCACTCCCGTAGGCGATGCGCAGCGCATCGGCGACCTTCATCTCGCCGCCCGGATTCTCGCGGACGAACTTCATCGCGCTCTGGACATCTTCCGGCCGGACTTCGATCCAGCGGCCATTCACCTTCACGAGCGGGCTCTTGCGGGCCGCGAGTTTTTCGAACTCCGAGAGCGAGAGCGTGGTATCGCCCAGCGCGATCTCCCACCGGTAACGCACCAGCGCACCCATGCCCAGCGACGGGCCGCCCGCGGCACTCGAGCCGCTCGAACCCTGCCCCATCACGTCGCTCATCGAATCGCTGTCAAGACGCAGCCGCACACCGAGCTTGGCAAGCGGCGAATCCCACCACTCCGGCGTCAGCACGCCGAAGCCCTGCTCCTGCAGCACCGGCGAAAATTCGCGGAGGAACTGATACGCCTGTCGCGTCGAAAGCTCGACGCTCGCGGGCTCCGAATCTTCCAGCGCTTTTTCAAGCCGGTTGTAGATGCGGCTCGCGCGACCCAGTTCGCCCAGCAGCAGTTCCTGGGGCGAGTCGATGCGTTTGCCTTCGATCGTCATCGAGTCGCCGGTGAGCGCCCACAGGTCCGGCGCATCCACGATCAGCGCCGGCCGGTCCACGCTCTGCAGGTGGAACGAGAGCGCCCACAGCGCATCTTCTTCGCCTTCCTCCGGCATCGGCTCGTTCAGCTTGAGCAGCAGACGCCACGCCGAACTGGCGCCGCGTTCCTCAAGCCCGCCCACCCACTGGCGCGCCCGGCGCGCCAACTCCTGCCCCCGCACCATCGACGCCGAAACCCCGTTCTCCGGCCCGAGCAGACCGCGGAGCCACGCAACGTGCAGGTCCGAACCCGGATCCTTTTCCGCGACCGACGAGAAGAAGTCCTCGCGCGTCAGCGTGGCGCGGCACTGGGAATCCAGCACCCGCCAGAGGAAATCCTCGACGATGGGCCACGGCTGATGGTCGAAGGAATCGACGGCGGCCCGCGCAATCGCGGGCATGCCGCGGACGAGCGTTCCCACGCGCTCGGCGGTTCGCTCATCGCTCAGCCACGGCTGCCACAGGCCGCGGAACTCGCTGCCGCCGCCGGCCGAACCGGCCACGGCGTGCTGCGCGATCATGGGCACAAAGCGCTGCTGCGCGAGCAAGCTGCGCACCAGCCGCGTCGCGGCGCCGAAGAAGACGACGGACGAACCAACCAGCCCGAGCCGCGCACCTTCACGGGGCGTTTCATCGAGCAGCGCATCCAGCGCCACCGGCGCGAGCAGGGGCGGCACCGCAAGCGTCGGAACGCTCATCGTCTCGAGCTTGAGAATCCCATCCGCACGATGTCCCGCGGCACGCGCCAGATGCGAACTCGGCTGCACGCTCCCGGCAAGACTCGGCAACTGAAGCGTGATTTCGGATCGGCGCACGGAATCGACCGCGAACAGTCCGCCCAGCCGCGCCCGCACCGCCTCGGGATCGAGCGCAAGCGGATGGCCGTTTCCTTCCTGCGGCGTCTTGCCCAGCGCCGGCAGCTTGGTGCCGTCTTCGCCCCAGAGGTGCAGCGCTGGCGACGGAGCCTGGTCCGTCTGGCCGACCGTCCATGCCGCATGAAAAACCTGGAGCAACCTAACTCCTCCGGCGCGCCCGCCGCGGGCCAAAGAACATCCGTGTCGCGCTCCTCGCCGGAGCAATGAGGGCGCAGGGACTCGAACCCTGGACCTACGGCTTAAAAGGCCGCTGCTCTACCAACTGAGCTACGCCCTCGGTTGTGAACGGGTCGTTGGACCCTCCCGGCCCCGGACGTGTCTTGTTCGGGGTCAAGGGGGTAATGGTACGCGCGACTCGGTGTGTCGGACACGCCGGAACGCGAGAAACCACCGCAGCTATTCGCGAATGGAGGGCGGTTTCGATGCTCCGGCCAGCAAATCGAGCAGCATCTGGGCGTTGCGGGCGCTGGCGCCTTTGTTGTCCAGAACGGTCTGGCGTGCCGCCGCTGCCATCCGAGCCCGCACCAACTCGTCTCCGAGCACCGCTCGAAGGGCTCCGGCCAGTTCATTTCTGGGCACCAGACGTATCCCCCCGCGTTGCTCGAGCGCCTCCACGGTCCGCGCGAAGTCGCTGACCCGCGGACCCATCAGGACGCACTTTCCCAGCGCCGCGGGCTCGATCGGATCCGAGCCGAACAGATCGAAGAACGACCGCCCCACCACCACAACATCCGCCAGCGAATACGCCAGACGCAGTTCACCGATCGTGTCGAGGAGAAAGCGTCGAGAGGACGGCTGCGCGGTTTCTCCGTTCTTCGTGCGCGAGCGCCGCACACAACCCGGGAGTGCCGCGGCGGCTTGGTCGAAGCGCTCGGGCTTGCGCGGCGCGCAGAGCAACTGCACGTCCGGCGGGCAGGCCGCGTGCAACAGCGCTTCCTCGTTCGGCCCGGTGCTTCCGGCCACGACCAGAGGACGCGACGGATCGATGCCCAGATTGGCGGCCAGTTCCGCGGCGCCCGGCAGCGGATCATTCGGATTCGCGGGAACGGCGGCGGCATCCCACTTCATCGTCCCGGATACTCGGACGCGCGCGGGATCGACCCCCATCGCCACGAAGCGCGCGGCGTAGTCCTCATCCTGTGCGGCCACGAAGGCGAGCCGGCGAAAAGTCGGCCCCAGCACGGATTTCAGTTTTCGGTATCCGCGAAATGAACGCTCGCTGAGGCGACCGTTGATCACGGCAACCGGCACGCCGCGGCGCTCGCAGGCGCGAATGAAGTTCGGCCAGACCTCGAGTTCAACCAGACCGACGACATCAGGCTGCACCGCCTCGAGAAACCGACGCACGCTCGAGGACAGGTCGATCGGATAGCGGACCACGATCGCGTGCGACGAAAACAGCTCCCGCGCGCGGGCCAATCCGGTGTCCGTCCCCACAGAGATCACGATCTCGAACGCACCGCCGTTCTCGCGCAGGAGCGGGAGCAAGTGGCGCAGCGCGTTGACTTCTCCCACCGAGACCGCGTGGAGCATGAGGCGGGGTCGCGTTTTCGGCGCGACCTGCCCGACATGCCCAAATCGCTCCTTCCAGCCTGCGCGCTGCTTGCGCAGCAACCAGGGCGAGGCGACGGCTCCTCCGGTGATGTAAAGAAGATCAAGAACGTTCACGGTCAATGGGCAGGCAGGGACTCGAACCCTGGACCCTTCGCGTGTAAAGCGAATGCTCTAGCCAACTGAGCTACCCGCCCGGGCAGTCCAATCGTACGTCTTGTTTACTCGCGCATCGCGCGGCGGAACATCATGGACCCCAGCATGAATCCGACGATGCCCACGCCTGCCAGGACCGCCAGCGGCAGCCACATCGCCTGCGAACTGCGCCAGGTCGCGCCCTCGATCGCGTCCACCGCCCACTTGAACGGGCTCACCATGCTCACGGGCTTCATGAAGCGCGGCATGAAAAAGACCGGGAGCGTGCCGCCGCCGATCAGAGCCATGATGAGAATGATGCTTCGACCCAGCCCGGCCGATCCCTCACCGGATCGCCCGAGCACCGCGAGGAACATCATCAGGCCGACGAAGGCGCCCGCGGAAAATACGGTTGCCACCAGCAGCATCACCGGGTCGGTCAGCGTCACACCGAAGAACACCGCGAAAATGGCGATCAGCAGCCACTGCACCAGCATGCACGAGATGAACCCCGCGAGGGCCTTGCCCCCGATGATGTGCCACCGCGTCACCGGCGCGCTGCGGAGCCGCACCAGCGTGCCCCGCTGACGATCGTGCGCCAGCGTCGAGACGAAGGCCGTCACGCAGCCCATGAGGCCCCACACGATCCCCTGCGGCAGCGAGACCTCGTACGCATTGGTCGGCCCCTTCCACTGCTTGCGGATGTCGCGCATCTCGATCTGCACCGGCGAGAAGCCGGACATTGCGTCCTGGCTCAGCGCGGGCTTGCCGTCTTCGCCGGGTTTGTTCGCGTCATTCACAAAGGTTTCGACGTTCTGGAACAGTGTTCCGAACATCAGTTTCTTTGCGGTGTCGATGTCCTTGGAGTGCGCGATCGAATCCCGCGCCTGCTGGAGCTGCTTCCGGAATCGATCCGGCTTCGCGAAGGTCTTGCTCATCATCGCGAAGCTTTGTTCCATCAGGCGGCCTTGCAGCACGCCCGCTTCGCCCTGCTTGGACGGATCGACCAGCACGAGCACTTTCGGGCCCTTGCCCGTCGAGAACAACCCTTCCAGGGCTTTGTCGAATTCCCGGGGAACGACGATGGACGCGGAGACCTTTCCCTCCCGCACCAGACGCTCGCCCGCCGCCTCGTCCGCGGCATCGCGCGTTTCGAAACCATCCATTTTCTTCAGGCCCGCGACGAACTCGTTCGCCATTTCACCGGTGTCGAGCTGCACGATGGCGATGTCGATGGCGCCCTTCCTGGCTTCACCACCGAAGACCATGCCGAAGAACAACGCGAAGATGATGGGAAATACGAAGGTAAAAAAGGCCGCGGCGCGGTCGCGCAGAAGCAGCCGCACGTCGGTCCACGCGATGGCCC